>NZ_JBNHFF010000004.1:0-443220 GCF_059089965.1 Arthrobacter sp. SPT-J7 | reverse complement strand
ATTCCCCACTGCTGCCTCCCGTAGGAGTCTGGGCCGTGTCTCAGTCCCAGTGTGGCCGGTCACCCTCTCAGGCCGGCTACCCGTCGTCGCCTTGGTAGGCCATTACCCCACCAACAAGCTGATAGGCCGCGAGTCCATCCAAGACCAAAAAATCTTTCCACCCGCCACCATGCGGTGACAGGTCATATCCGGTATTAGACCCGGTTTCCCAGGCTTATCCCAGAGTCAAGGGCAGGTTACTCACGTGTTACTCACCCGTTCGCCACTAATCCCCGGTGCAAGCACCGGATCATCGTTCGACTTGCATGTGTTAAGCACGCCGCCAGCGTTCGTCCTGAGCCAGGATCAAACTCTCCGTTAATGTTTCAAACAGACACAGCACCAATAGCCGGGAAAACGACCAAAGACACTGCACTAAATTCAAACCAGGCTGATAAAACCGCGACACACCACAGGGGCGGCACGCCACGGCACTTTCAACCAATAAATAATTGGTATCAACAAACTTGGCACACTATTGAGTTCTCAAACAACAGGAGCACCCGGCACCAAGACGACCCTCACAGGCCCTCCATCGCTCCGGAGCAACTTTTCTAACTTACCCGCGCCCTCAGTCTTTGTCAAACTGTCCGGCCGGTTCCTTCCGGCGGCCAAGGCCTCCGGTCGGCTTCGCGCTGGCGGCTTCACCGCCCTGCGCGGAAATAAACTCTAGCACTGCTCGGCCGGGATGTAAATTCCGCTCCTGTTCATCTGGCAGCACCCTCCGAGGTCCCGGCCGCGGTCCCGGCCGAGGGCTTCAGGTACAAGACGCCGAGCGGGGGAACGCGCAGAACGGCCGAGGCCGGGCTGCCCTTCCAGCCGCCTTCTTCAGCTGTGACCTCTCCCAGGTTGCCGACCCCGGATCCGCCGTATTCGGCCGCATCCGTATTGAGGGTCTCGTCCCAGGCTCCGGCCCACGGCAGCCCCAGCCGGAACCCTTCATGCGGAGCGCCGGCGAAGTTCGCCACGCAGACCAGCGGGTTCCCCTGCTGGTCCCAGCGGATGAAGGACAGCGTGCTGTGCACACCGTCGTTCTCATCGATCCATTGGAAGCCGGCCGGCTCGTTGTCCCGTTCGTAGAGAGCCGGCGTGGAGCGGTAGATCCCGTTGAGGTTGCGGACCAAATGCTGCAGCCCCTTGTGCGGAACGTTTTCGGAGAGCCACCAGTCCAGTCCGTGCTGTTCAGACCATTCGGATTCCTGGCCGAACTCAGTGCCCATGAAAATCAGCTGCTTGCCCGGGTGCGCCCACTGGAAGGCCAGGTAGGCGCGCAGGTTGGCCAGCTGCTGCCAGCGGTCGCCGGGCATCTTGCGCAGCATCGACCCCTTGCCGTGCACTACTTCGTCATGGCTGATCGGCAGCAGGAAGTTCTCCGTGTAGGCATAGACCATCGAGAAGGTGGCCTTGCCGTGGTGGTACATCCGGTTGATCGGATCCTCGGCCATGTACTCGAGGGTGTCGTGCATCCAGCCCATGTTCCATTTCAGGCCGAATCCGAGGCCGCCGGCGCTGGTCGGGCGGGTCACGCCGTCGAACGCGGTGGACTCTTCCGCAATGGTGACAATGCCCGGCACCCGCTTGTAGGCGGTGGCGTTGACTTCCTGCAGGAAGGAGATCGCCTCCAGGTTCTCGCGGCCGCCGTGGATGTTGGGGAACCACTCCCCCTCCTTGCGGGAGTAGTCGCGGTACAGCATCGAAGCCACCGCATCCACCCGAAGCCCGTCGATGTGGAATTCCTCCAGCCAGTACAACGCGTTGGCGACCAGGAAGTTGCGCACCTCGCTGCGGCCGAAGTCGAAGATCAGCGTGCCCCAGTCCGGGTGCTCGCCCAGGCGCGGGTCGGCGTGCTCGTACAGCGGCTGGCCGTCAAAGCGCGCCAGCGCCCACTCGTCCTTCGGGAAGTGTGCCGGCACCCAGTCCAGAATCACGCCGATGCCGGCTTGGTGCAGTTTGTCCACCAGATACTTAAAGTCGTCCGGATGCCCGAAACGCGAGGTCGGCGCGTAGTAAGAGGTGACCTGATAGCCCCACGATCCGCCGAACGGATGCTCGGCCACCGGCATGAACTCCACATGGGTGAAGCCCTGCCAGCTGACGTATTCGGCCAGCTGGTCGGCCAACTGTCGGTAGTCCAGCCCCAGCCGCCACGACCCCAGGTGCACTTCGTAGACGCTCATTGGCCCGTTGTGCGGGTCGCGGACAGCACGCCGTTCCATCCACTCCTGGTCACCGAAGCGGTAATGCGACTCGACCACCCGCGAGCCGGTCAGCGGCGGAACCTCGGTCCAGCGTGCCATCGGGTCGGCCTTTTCGCGCCACTGGCCGTCCTGGCCCAGCAGCTCGTACTTGTACACGGCGCCGGCCTCGACACCGGGAATGTACAGCTCCCACACGCCGGATCCGCCCATTGATCGCATTGCGTGGCGGGACCCGTCCCAGTGGTTAAAGTCGCCCTTAACCCGGACGGCCCGCGCATTCGGTGCCCAGACGGCGAAGCTGACACCGGAAGTGTCGCCCAGCGCAGAGTTGTAGCGCCGCACATGGGAGCCCAGCGCGGTCCACAGCGTCTCGTGCCGGCCCTCACCGATCAGGTGCAAGTCGATCTCGCCCAGGCTGGGCAGGTAATGGTATGGGTCGTCGACGATGTCGGGGGCACCGCCGTCGTACGCCACCTCGAGGCGGTAATCCGGCACATGGCCCGGGTCGTCGGCGGGGAAAACCGCCACCCAGATGCCTTCGTGTTCGTGCTCCATCGGCACGCGCAGCGAGGGCGTGACCACGGTGACGGAATCGGCCAGCGGACGCCGGGTCCGGACCGTGACGTGCCCGTGGTCGTCCAGATGCGCGCCGAGGACCGCGTGCGGCTGGTGGTAGGCACCGTGCGCGACGGCGGAGAGCACCTCCGCATCGACCGCGACGGGCGTGCCGGATCGGCGGCCCGACGACGGCGCTGCGGCCGGCGGCGCGGAGGTCTCCTCCGCGCCGGTGCGGACGGACGCGCCGGCCGTACCGGGCCGTCCGCCTGCGGCACTGCCGGCTGCGCCGACTCCGGCGGCGGCCATGTCGCGGCTGCCCGCGGCTTCCCCACCCGCACCGGCCAGCGGGGCCAACGCCTCGCGGACACCGCGGACCGGAACCTTGACCCAGCGCGGGCGATTGCGCTGTTCGTAGACCACTTCATAGAGTGCCTTGTCCAGCAGCAGCGCCAGATACAGGGTGGACGAGGTGTCCACCGGGTCGCCGGTCTCTTCGCGGTAGCCGTCCAGGAAGGCCGCACTGGCCTGCGCCGCCCATTCATCGGCCGCGGCGGCAGCTGCCGCATCGTCGGGCCCGGCCAGTCGCGCCACCCCAGCGGCGTAATCGAAGGAGCGCAGCATGCCGACCACGTCGCGCAGCGGCACGTCGTCCGTGCCGCGCTCGCCCATCGGACGCAGCGGTTCGCCCTCGAAGTCCAGTACCACCCAGCCTCGTTGCGCGGAATCCAGTACCTGGCCCAGATGGTAGTCGCCGTGGATCCGCTGCAGCTCGGGCAGCTCGGTCACCTGGTCCAGCCGGTCCAGCAGTTCCTGCACCTCCTCGTCCATGGGCCCCACGGACGCCCCGGCCTGCGCCCAGCCCCACCGGATGCGTTCCGCCAGCGCTGCCTTGAACGCGCTGACTTCCGTGGCATCTGCCCGGTGACTGCCGGCCGCTTCGCGGAGGCTGCGGTGAATCCGGCCGGTGACAGCGCCCAACTGGCGCGCCTGTGAGCTGAAGTCCGTGCCGTCCAAGGCCGAGCCGGACGCTGTGCGCCACGCATCCTGGCTGTCCGGAAGGAACTCCCGGAGCACGCTCAGGTGCCCGGTATCCCACAGACGGTCGCTGCCGTCGTCGTTCTGGCCGGGGGTGAGCCAGCCGCCGGTGACCCAGCCGTAGGTGGCCGGAACTTCCCGGCAGCCGGCATCCGTGAGCAGCACGCCCACTTCCACATCCGGGTTGGCTCCGGCTTCCAGGACCCGGAAGAACTTCACAATCAGCGGTCCGTGCTCGGACTGGACCACCACAGAGGTATTCGACTGCTCGCCCAACAGCACTGAGGCCTCCAGCCCCGTGGAGAACTTCGGCCACGTGTCGAACCCTGCACCCGCATGCCCCCGGGTGTGCCCATCACCGGTCACCGCCTGGCGCCGCATCAGTTCCAGCCAGGCGGCGACGAACACCGGATCGTGCGCGCCGTCGTAAATCCAGCGCTCCCCGGTGCCGTGGTCCGTGCCGCCGTCGTCGTTACCGGCCCAGGCCGCGGCGTCGTCACCGCCGCCGCTGATGCTGTCTTGGGGCTCCTGCTGTGCGCGCCCCACCAGCGCAGCGTCCCCGCCGGCCAACGGCTCCCGGCGGTAGCTCAGCGGCACGTTAACCACGTGCACGGCGTTGGCGGTATGCACGGCGACGATGTGGACTTCCAGTCCCACCTCGCCGGACGGATCCTGCAGGCGGATGCCGCCCAGTCGGTGCAGCACAAATTCCTGGCCCTTGGCCGGGAACCAGCGCTGTGCGGTCAGCCACGGGCGCAGCAGTTCGGGAATGCTCGGCGTGAATTTAGGCATGTGTTGTTGCCACCTCGGTTTCTTCAGTGGATCTGATGACCGGAAGGGTCTCCGTCTGCGGTGATGCCAGGTTGGAAGTGATGGAACGCAGGCGCAGCCAGAAGAAGTCGTGGCTGCCCAGCGTCAGGGTGAGTTGGCCGGCGTCGTCAAAGGCCGGGAAGGGGGTGCCGCCGAACAGGTCGCGCAACCCGCGGCCGGCATATTGGGGCAACTGCAGCGGGGCAGCCACCGGGTGCTGCGAAAGGTTGAAGATGCACAACAGCACTTCTTTGTCCACGCCCTCCGGATTGTTTTCCGGCACCTCGCGGAGGAAGGCCAGCACCGACTCCGATTCCACCGGCACGTTGCGGTAGCTGCCCAGGCCGAAGGCCGGGTGGGCTTTGCGCACCGCCAGCATCTGTCGCACCCAGTGCAGCAGCGAGCTGTTGTGCGCCAGCTGTGCCTCTACGTTCACGTAGTTGTAGTGGTACACCAGCGACTGCACCACCGGCAGGTAGAGCTTGCCCGGGTCCGCGTTGGAAAACCCCGCGTTGCGGTCCGGATTCCACTGCATCGGCGTGCGGGAGGAGTCGCGGTCTTCGAGCCAGATGTTGTCGCCCATGCCAATCTCGTCCCCGTAGTACAGGAACGGGCTCCCCGGCAGCGAGAGCAGCAGCGCGTGGATCAGTTCGATTTCGGCCCGGGAGTTGTCCAGCAGCGGGGCAAGCCGGCGGCGGATGCCGATGTTGGAGCGCATCCGCGAGTCCGGCGCGTACCAGCCGAACATCGCCTCGCGCTCTTCCATGCTGACCATCTCCAGCGTCAGTTCGTCATGGTTGCGCAAGAACGTTGCCCACTGGGCACCGGCCGGGATTGCCGGCGTCTCCTCCATGGTGGCCACGATCGGGGCGGCGTTCTGGTCCCGCAAGGCGTAGTAGAGCCGCGGCATGATCGGGAAATGGAAGGCCATGTGGCACTCCGGCCGCAGCCCGCCGTCGTCGTCCTGCTGGCCGAAGTATTCCACTACCTCGTGCGGCAGCTGGTTGGCTTCGGCGATAATCACGCGGCCCGGGTATTCGGCGTCCACCATGGCGCGCAGGTCCTGCAGGAAAGTGTGCGTAGCAGGCAGGTTCTCGCAGTTGGTCCCGTCTTCTTCGAACAGGTAGGGGACGGCGTCCGCGCGGAAACCGTCGATCCCCTGGTCCAGCCAAAACCGCACCACATCGAACACCGCCTCGATCACCTTTGGGTTCTCGAAGTTCAGGTCCGGCTGATGGCTAAAGAAACGGTGCCAGTAAAACTGCCGGCGAATCGGGTCGAAGGCCCAGTTGGAGTCTTCGCTGTCCACGAAGATGATCCGCGCCTCCTGGTACTTCTCGTCCGTGTCGGACCAGACGTAGAAATCGCCGTAGGGTCCGTCCGGGTCGCGCCGGGACTGCTCGAACCAGTCGTGCTTGTCGGAGGTGTGGTTCAGCGGCAAGTCGATGATCACGCGCACGCCGCGGGCGTGGGCCTCGGCCACCAGTCGTTTAAAGTCGCCGATGGTGCCGAACTCGTCCAGCACGTCATAGTAGTCCTCGACGTCGTACCCGCCGTCGCGCAGCGGCGACTTGAAGAACGGCGGAACCCACAGGCAGTCGACCCCTAGCCACTGCAGGTAGTCGAGCTTGTCGATCAGCCCGGAGAAGTCACCGGACCCGTCCCCGTTCGCGTCCGCAAAGCCGCGCACCAGCACTTCGTAGAACACGGCCTTGCGGTACCAGTGCGGGTCGTGCGCCAGGCCCGGAGCATGCAGCTGGAAGGGACTGGCCATCAGCGGTTCCTACGGACATGCAGGACGTGGGCCGGTTCAACGTGGGCGTCCAGCCGCACGTAGTTGTGCTCGCCCCAGCGCCAGCTCTGTCCGGTGAGCAGGTCGTCCACCCAGAACGTGCCGTCGTCGTTGTAGTCCTCGTCCCGCAGTCCCAGCGCCGCCAGATCCAGCGAAACCGTGGATTCGCGCGCACTGTGCGGATCCACATTCACCACCACGATGACGGTGTCCCGCCCGCCGTGGATTTCAGGCAGGTGCGCCTTGTGTTTGGAGTACACCACCGTGGCCGGATCCGTGCTGCGGTGCACGGTGAGGTTGCCCAAGTCGCCGAGTGCGGGGTGGGCCCGCCGGATGGCGTTCAGCCGGGTCAGGTACGGCGCCAGCGAGCGCCCTTCGGCCTCCGCGGCGGCGAAGTCACGCGCCTTGTACTCGTACTTTTCGTTGTCGATGTACTCCTCGGCGCCCGGCCGGGCCACGTGTTCGTAGAGCTCATAGCCGGCGTACACGCCCCAGAGCGGGCTGGCCGTGGCCGCGAGCACCGCGCGGATCTTGAACGCGGCCGGGCCACCATACTGCAGGTACTCGGTGAGGATGTCCGGAGTGTTGACAAAGAAGTTGGGCCGGAAGTACGCCGCGCTCTCATGGCTGACCTCGGTGAAGTACTCTTCGATCTCTTCCTTAGTGTTGCGCCACGTGAAATAGCTGTAGGACTGCTGGAAACCGGCGCGCCCCAGCGCGTGCATCATCGCCGGCCGGGTGAAGGCCTCGGCCAGGAACACCACGTCCGGATGCTCGCGGTTCACCGTGCCGATCAGCCACTCCCAGAACCACACCGGTTTGGTGTGCGGGTTGTCCACCCGGAAGATTTTCACTCCGTGGGAGATCCACAGCTTCACAATCCGCAGGACCTCTTCGGAGAGGCCGCGCGGGTCGTTGTCGAAGTTCAGCGGATAAATGTCCTGGTACTTCTTCGGCGGGTTCTCTGCGTAGGCGATAGTGCCGTCCACCCGGGTGGTGAACCATTCCGGATGCTCGGTGGCCCAGGGGTGGTCCGGGGCGGCCTGCAACGCTAGGTCCAGTGCCACTTCCAGGCCGACCGCTTCGGCTGCCGCCACGAAAGCGTCGAACTGCTCGAAGCCGCCCAGATCGGGGTGAATGGCATCGTGTCCGCCGTCCTTGGAGCCGATGGCCCACGGCGATCCAGGGTCCCCCGGACCAGCGGTCAAGGTGTTGTTCGGGCCCTTGCGGTTCACCTCGCCGATCGGGTGGATCGGCGGCAGATAGATCACATCGAAGCCCATCGCGGCGACGGCCGGGAGCCGCTCCGCCGCCGTCGTAAAGTCCCCGGAGGTCCAGATCCCGGTCGCGGGGTCGTAGTGCGCGCCTTCCGAGCGCGGAAAGAATTCGTACCAGGCGCCGCGGCCGGCCCGTTCGCGTTCCACCAGGATGGGGTACTGCTTCGACGGGCTGACGAGGCTGCGGATCGGGTGGCTGCGCACCGCGTCCAGTACAGCCGCCGAGGTGCCCGCGGCCAGCCGCTCGTGCACGGACAGCGATTCGTCGGCGAGCGCGGCGGCCGCTTGGCGCAGCACCTGTGCATTCTCTTCCGGCCGCCCGTCTTGCCCGCCGGCCTGTTCGAGCAGCAGCTGGCCTTCGGTGAGCATCAGTTCCACGTCGACGCCGGCGGCGATTTTCACCTCGGCGTTGTGCTGCCAGGTGGCGTAGTTGTCCGCCCAGCCTTCAATGTGGAAGGTCCACAGGCCGGTGCCGGTGGGCCGGAGCCGGCCGTGCCAGCGGTCGGTGCCGGCGGCCCCGGGCGTGAGCCTGGCGCGCTGGACCGGGTTGCCGTCCGGGTCGAACAGCACCGCGGTGGCGCCGATCTTGTCGTGCCCCTCGCGGAAGACGGTGGCGGCCACCTCTATGTCCTCGCCCGGGATCGCCTTGGCCGGGAAATCGCCGCCGCCGACCACCGGCCACACATCGACCACCGGGATCCGGCCGAATTTCAGGCGCTGCGTTGGTTGGGACGGGCTGTGCTCCTGCGTCGAAGTCGTCACAAGACTAGACGTTAGCGAGAATCCCTCCCGATTGCGAAGGAACCCGGCGCCCCGGAGACGGTTTGGCGGCCAGTTCGGCGTGCATTCACCTGCCGGTCATCGCCGGTGGAAATATCTGCGCTAACCTAGGCCGGGTGAAGGCAATCCGCAGATTTACCGTCCGCACTGTCCTCCCCGAGAGCATTGCTCCGCTGGCCCGCCTGGCAGGCAATTTGCGCTGGTCCTGGCACCGGCCAACCCAGCAACTCTTCGAACAACTGGACCCGCAGGGCTGGGCCGAAGTGGGCCAGGATCCGGTGGCCCTGCTGGGCTCCTTTACCCGCGAACGGCTGCGGGGGCTCGCCGCCGACCAGCAGGTGGTGACCCGAGTACGCGAACTGGACGCGGACTTGGAGGAATACCTCACCGAAGACCGCTGGTACCAGACGCTGGGAGCTGAGGCCCCGGCGTCGATCGCTTACTTCTCCCCCGAATACGGGATCACCCACGTGCTCCCGCAGTATTCCGGCGGCCTGGGCATCCTGGCCGGCGACCATTTGAAGGCCGCGTCCGATCTGGGCGTGCCGCTGGTGGGTGTGGGCCTGCTCTATGCGGCCGGCTACTTCAACCAGTCGCTGAGCCGCGACGCGTGGCAGCAGGAGACCTATCCGGTGCTGGACCCGGACGGCCTGCCGTTGACCCTGCTGCGCGAGGCGGACGGGCAGCCCGCCCAGGTCACCTTGCCGCTGCCGAACGGGCGCCGGCTCGGCGCCTACATCTGGCGCGCCGACGTGGGCCGGGTGCCGCTGCTGCTGCTGGATTCCAACATTCCAGGCAACGATGAGGCCGCGCGTGGCATCACCGACCGGCTCTACGGAGGCGGCGGCGACCACCGGCTGCAACAGGAACTGCTGCTGGGCATGGGCGGTGTGAAGGCGCTGCGCGTCCACCAGCGGCTCACCGGCGCTCCGGCCCCGGAAGTCTTCCACACCAACGAGGGGCACGCCGGTTTCCTGGGCATCGAACGCATCCAGGAGTTGGCGGCCGCCGGCCTGAACTGGGACGAGGCACTGGCCGCCGGCCGGGCCAACACGGTCTTCACCACGCACACACCGGTGCCTGCCGGCATCGACCGGTTCGACAAGGCACAGATCCAGCACTTCTTCAGTGCCGGGCTCGCCCCGGATGTGCCCACAGCCAAGATCCTGGAACTGGGAGACGAGAATTACGACGGCGGAGATCCGTCCAAGTTCAACATGGCCGTGATGGGCCTGCGGCTGGCCCAGCGGGCCAACGGAGTGGCCAAGCTGCACGGCGTGGTCTCGCGCGGCATGTTCTGCGGGCTCTGGCCGGGCTTCGACCAGCAGGAAGTGCCGATCGGCTCGGTGACCAACGGCGTACACGTGCCCACCTGGGTGGACCCGCAGGTTGCGGAGTTCGCCCGGTCGGCGTTCGGCGACCAAACCGTGATTGACCGCCAGTGGGACCGCGTGTACGACGCCGCCGACGAGGACATTTGGGCGTTGCGCCGCAGCCTGCGGACAAACCTCATTGAGGATGTGCGCCGCCGGCTGCGTGCGTCCTGGAAGAAACGCGGCGCCGCGGACGCCGAGCTGGCGTGGACTGATTCCGTGCTGGACCCGGACGTGCTGACCATCGGTTTTGCCCGGCGGGTGCCCACCTACAAACGGCTGACCTTAATGCTGCGCGATCCGGCCCGGCTCAAGGCGCTGCTGTTGCATCCGGAACGGCCGATCCAACTGGTCATCGCCGGCAAATCCCATCCGGCCGATGAACAGGGCAAGCGGATGATCCAGGACCTGGTGCGGTTCACCGACGACCCGGAGGTCCGGCACCGGATCGTCTTCCTGCCCAATTACGACATCGCCATGGCCCGCACCCTCTTCCCGGGTTGCGACGTGTGGCTGAACAATCCGCTGCGTCCGCTGGAAGCCTGCGGTACCTCGGGAATGAAGGCGGCCATCAATGGCGGCCTGAATCTCTCCGTGCTGGACGGCTGGTGGGACGAAATGTACGACGGCGACAACGGTTGGGCGATACCCACGGCGAACCCCTCCACCGAAGCCGGGACCGCCGACGTGTTCGACCCGGACGAGCGGGACGACATAGAAGCCGCAGCACTCTATGACCTGGTGGAGCACCATGTGGCGCCGCGCTTTTACGCCGCGGAGATACCCGAAGGTGCCGGTGCCGCGGGCCCGTCCGAGCCGATCGGGACGGACAACGTGCCGCATCAGTGGATCGCGATGATCAAGCACACGCTGGCCAACCTGGGGCCGGCCGTCTCCGCCGAACGGATGCTGCAGGACTATGTGGAGCAGCTCTACCGTCCCGCAGCGACGTCCGGACGGGCTGCCCGCGCTGACGATTTCACCGCGGCGAAGGAACTGGCCGCGTGGACCAGCAGGGTCCGCAATGCTTGGGGTGACGTGTCGGTGGATCACGTGGATTCCATGGGCATTACCGACGAACCGCAGATCGGCGAGTCGCTGACGGTCAATGCCTACGTCCGGCTCGGCCCGCTGGCACCGGATAATGTCACCGTCCAGGTGGTCCATGGGCAAGTGACCGAAAACGACGATCTCGTGCAGACGTCCAGCGATGATCTGGTCGTCGCGGAGCAGTTGGGCGACGGTCGCTACTTGTTCACGGGCCCGGTGACGATCGACCGTTCCGGTTCGTTCGGGTACAGCGTGCGCGTGCTGCCCAAGCATGAGGCGCTGGCGAACCAGGCCGAACTCGGCCTGGTTGCCAACGCCAGCAACTGATCAGCCATCCGGAAGGACTGTGGTCCCCGCCTGGCCGGCCCAGGCGGGGACCACAGCCACTCGGCGTGCAGGTGAAATTCAACAGATTTTTTAACCACTCCTGCAGCCGTCCTGGGCCGCCGCGCCTTCCCGGCGCCCGGCGCCTGCAGTAGCCGTGAATCCGCGGAAGCGCCCGGTTCTCGCTCGTCGCGCGCCGCCCGGTCCGCACCTCGATAGCAGCTGAAAATCTGCCCCTTCGTACGTCCTTCTGTGTGGCACACCCCTTTATTATCAGCATGCTGACTAATAGCATGAGGGTGTTCCGTCCTAAAGAACCGCAAAGGAGGCGAATATGGGCACCGGTACCGAGCAAGGCACTGCACCACCGCCGGACCATGAGGACAAGCCTCAGACTCCCCCAGAGGTGAAGAAGGCCTCCTGGAAGTACATCTTCCGCAAGACGTTCCGTGAATTCACCGACGACGACTGTACGGATCTGGCCGCTGGGCTGACTTACTACGGCGTCCTGTCCCTGTTCCCGGGCCTGCTGGCCTTGGTCTCGGTCCTGGGACTGGTTGGACAGGCCGAAGCCACCACCGACGCCATCATGCGCATGGTCGAAAACGTGGCGCCGGGCCAGACGGCAAATGTCATCCGGCAGCCCATCGAACAGTTGGCCAGTTCCCAAGGAGCGGGGCTGGCGTTCGTTGTTGGCTTGGTGGGTGCCATCTGGTCCGCCTCCGGCTACGTCAACGCCTTCGGCCGGGCCATGAACAGGATCTATGAGGTCGATGAAGGCCGCCCGTTCTGGAAGCTGCGCCCGGTCATGCTGCTGATCACGATCGTGGTGCTGCTGCTGGCGGTGCTGATGATGCTGATGCTGGTGCTCTCCGGACCGGTCGCACAGACCGTCGGCTCCTTTATCGGCCTGGGCGAAGTGGCGCTCACCGTCTGGAACATCGCCAAGTGGCCGTTGCTGGTCATCTTCGCGGTGGTCATGATCGCGGTGCTGTACTACGCGACGCCGAACGTGAAGCAGCCGAAATTCCGTTGGATGAGCCTCGGCGCGCTCATCGCGCTCCTGGTGCTGGCTCTGGCAACCCTCGGCTTTGCTTTCTACGTGGCCAACTTCGGTAACTACAACAAGACCTACGGTGCCATCGGCGGCGTGATTGTCATGCTGCTGTGGTTCTGGCTGGCCAATCTGGCCCTGCTGTTCGGCGCTGAGTTCGATGCGGAAACCGAACGCGGCCGGCAGCTCCAGGCCGGCATCGCCGCCGAAGAAAACATTCAGCTTCCGGCCCGTGACACTCGCAAGAGCGACAAGAACGCCGAGAAGGAAGAGGAGGACATCGCCCGGGGCCGCAAGCTCCGTCATGCCTACGGGCAGGAGGAGGAATCCCGTGAACACACCTGAAAACGTCAGGACTGACAGGAAGAAACCCGCTACAGAAAAGGAATTGCCATGACCACGAATTCAAGTTCCGGCAGTTACGACGAGGGAGTTCCCGTTTACCCGGCCGGCGGCGCGGCAGTCCCGCCGCCCACGACTCCGCCGATGACCGGCCAGTCCAGGAGCGAGACGGCCAAGACCGAGGCCAAGGACGTAGGCCGCGAAGGGGTCGAAGCCGGGCAGCATGTGGCCGAAACGGCCAAGGGCGAAGCAAAGCAGGTGGCCCAAGAGGCCAAGGAAAAGGCCCGCAACCTGATGTCCGAACTGGGCGACGACGTCTACGGCCAGGCCCACACCCAGCAGCAGCGCGTGGCGTCCGGCCTGCGCTCGATCGGGGAAGAGCTCAGCTCCATGGCTCGCAACTCGGACCAGTCCGGGACCGCGACCAATTTGGTGAGCCGAGCCGCGGACAGGGCTGACTCCGTGGCTGGCTGGCTGGAAAACCGCGACCCGGGCTCGTTGCTGGACGAGGTCAAGCGCTTTGCCCGCCAGCGTCCCGGTGCTTTCCTGGCCATCGCGGCAGGCGCGGGTGTCCTGGCCGGCAGGCTGACCAAGGGCTTGACCGCCGATAGCGGATCGGGCAGCGGCGTCGGAATGGGGCAAGGCATGGGCACGCATCGTGCTACCGCCGGCCCGGTCTACGCTTCGCCAGAGACGGTTGGCGGCTATGACACTCAGAGCGCTGCGGGCTTTGCGGCACCGGGGGCGCAGACGGGCTCTGCGATCGGCGGCGCACCGGCACAGCCAGAGACCACCTACCCGGCCGGCGAACCGCCCTTGGGCGGCCGCGGCACCGCAATTCCGGACCGAAACCCCTATGAAGGCGGAGGTACGCTATGAGTCACCAGCAGGTGCCCGGCCCAAGCCAGCAGCACGTGCCCGGTCAGGATGGCGCCCAACCTACCCGGGCGGAGATCAAGGCCGAGAATGAGTCGCTCGGCGACCTGCTCAGCCAGGTCACCAAGGACATCTCCGTGCTGATGCGGCAGGAACTGGAGTTGGCGAAGGCCGAACTCAAGGAGACCGGCACCAGGGCCGGCAAGAGCGCAGGGATGCTGGGCGGAGCCGGCGTCGCCGGGCATTTCGTCCTGCTCTTCCTGTCCCTCGCCCTGTGGGCCCTGATCGCTTACGGAATCGGCTTGGCGTGGTCCGCCCTGATTGTGGCAGTCATTTGGGCGATCGTCGCCGCCATTCTCTATTCGGCCGGCAGGAAGAAGATGAAGACCGTCCAGGGGATGCCCCGGACCACCGAGTCAGTGAAAAAGATTCCGGAAACATTGAAGCCAAGTGAGGAAGCACTATGAGCCAGTCACCAGAAGAAATCCGAGCCGACATCGAACGGACACGCGCACGGCTGGGCACGGACGTGGACGCTGTGGCGGAGAAAGCCTCGCCGTCGAACATTGTCCACCGGCAGACGGACAAGGTGAAAGATTCCGTGGGCCGGGTCAAGGACAAGGTCATGGGCGCCGCGGACGACGTCGGCAGCGGCACGAAGTCCATGATGCAGGACGCCGGGAGCGGCACGAAGTCCATGATGCACGACGCCGGCCAGATGGCCAGCGACGTCCCACAGCAGATTGCCCGCAAGGCGGAGGGCAACCCCTTGGCGGCAGGTCTGATCGCCTTCGGTGCAGGCTGGTTGCTGTCCTCGCTGTTCCCCGCCAGCCGCGTAGAGCAGCAGGCTGCTGACAAGGTCAAGGAGGGAGCCCAGCCGGTTGTCCAGCAAGTCAAGGACGCCGCCCAAGAGGTGGCCCAGGACATGAAGGAGCCGGCCCGGGAGGCGGCCGAGGACCTGAAGTCCTCTGCGCAGGACTCGATGGACAAGGTCAAGGCCGAAGGCACGTCCGCCGCGCAGGACGTCAAGGACCGGGCACAGGAGGCCCGCGGGAATGTGCAGGAGCCGCCGCGGCAGATCTGATCCGCCTCGGATCGCGTTCCGCCGCGTAGTCATCCGGCGCCGGATGGGCCCTCAAGGCCCCCGGCGCCGGATGCATGTCAGGAACGGTAGATCGAGATGGCGTTGGCGCTGATGATGTCCTTCTCACCGCTGCGGACCTTGGCCCCGCGCCGTTGATCATCAACGTGCGAGGTGGTGTAGAGCAGCTCGAAAGGAATCTTTTCACCGCGGTGCTTGCCAAAATCCTGCAACGTTCCAGGAGCGGGCATCACGATCTTTTGCGGCTGCAGCCCCCCGTTGATGACCACCAGACCGTCGATCATGCCTTGCGGCGACCCCATCAACAGTTGGACCATGCGGCAGTCCGGGTCGTTCCAGTCATCCGGCGTCATCGGTTCGCCGTCGGCATTGAACCAGAGCAGGTAGGAACTCTCCTCCCGCGCCGGATAGTTATAGGGCTGGTGGGCCAGGAAGGAACGGCGGATCCGGATCAGCCGGCGGGTGACATCAAACATCCGGTGTTCGCGCTCATCCAATTGCCAGTTGGTCCAGGCCAGGCCGTTGTCCTGGCAGTACGCGTTGTTGTTCCCTTGCTGGCTCCGCCCGATTTCGTCGCCGGCGCAGATCATCGGCACGCCGAGCGACAGCAGCAAGGTGGCCATCAGGTTACGCGCCGTCCGCTCGCGCGCATTCAGGATCCGGCTGTCCCCGGTATGCCCTTCGACGCCGTGGTTGTAGCTGCGGTTGTGGTCGTGCCCGTCACGGTTTTCTTCGCCGTTCGCCTCGTTGTGCTTGCGGTGGTATGATGTCAGGTCGGCCAAGGTGAAACCGTCATGGGCGGTGACGAAGTTCAGCGAAGCCAGCGCCGTGCGGCCGGAACCGGCGAACAGCTCGGTGGATCCGGCCAGGCAGCTGGCCAGTCTGGCCACGGTCCCGCCGCGGCCGCCGGACGCCGCGGCTGCTTGGTCCGCCAGCCAGAAATCACGGACGGTATCGCGGAAGCGGTCGTTCCAGTCGGCCCAGCCCGGCGGAAAGTGGCCGGTCTGCCAGCCACCATCGCCCAGGTCCCAGGGTTCGGAAATCAGCTTGGCTCCGGACAAGACGGAGTCGGCGCCGACGGCCACCAAAAACGGATGGCGGGGATTGAAGTGGTTATGCCCATCCCGGCCCAGGGATACGGCTAGATCGAAGCGGAAGCCGTCGATGTGGAATTCTTCCACCCAGTAGCGCAGCGAGTCCAAGGCCAACTGGATTACGCGCGGCTCGTTGAAGTTCATTGTGTTTCCGCAGCCGGTGGTGTCCAGGTAGTTCCCCTGGCCATCGTGCCGGTAGTACACGTCGTCGGCCAGGCCGCGGAAGGAGTACGTGTCCTGGTCTTTCCCGCCCTCGGCGGTGTGGTTGTAGACCACATCCAGAACCACCTCGATCCCCACCGAGTGCAGCTTCTTCACCATCGTGCGGAACTCGTCCTGCACGGCCCGGGGACCTGCCGCTTGGGCGGCCGCGGTGGCGTAGCCCGGCCAGAGCGCGAAGAAGCCCAGCGTGTTGTAGCCCCAGTAGTTGACCAGGCCCAGGTCCTGCAGGTGCGGCTCGTCCAGGTGGTAGTGCACCGGCAGCAGCTCCAGCGTGGTGATTCCCAGTTCAAGCAGGTAATCAACCATGACCGGATGCGCCAAACCGGCATAGGTGCCGCGCAGCTCCTCGGGAATCTCCGGGTGCAGCATGGTTTGGCCCTTCACGTGGCACTCGTAGACCACCGTGTCGCGCCACGGGATGTGCGGGCGTGCGTCGTTCCCCCAGTCGAAGCTGCCGGTGACGTACACCGAACGCAGCACGCCGCCGTCGTCGTCAATGGCCCGGCCATAGGGGTCCAGCAGCAGCTGCCCCGAGGCCGGGAGCGCCTCGCCGTGCGGCCAGAAGGCGTAACGGCTGCCCGCAACCAGCCCTGTAACGGTGCCGTGGTGGACGCCGTCCGTGAAGGCATCCAGCTCAACGCACTGCCACACACCGCCGGCGTCCTGAAAATGCACGTCCATGGTGGCAAGCCCAGGGGCGAACACCGCCACGTTCACCGCACCCGGGATCGGCGGCAAACCCGGGGCAGCGTCGCTGATGCCCAACGGGAAGGCACGCGAAAGCTGTTGCGGGCGGGCGCTCAGCTTGGGGGCGATGCTCTTGGCGTGACGGGCCAAACGGTCCAGCTCCTAGCGGGCTCGCTGCCGCGATATTTCGTACAGGCTGATGCCCACGGCCATCGAGGCGTTGAGCGATTCCATTGCCGAATCGATCGGGATAGAGACGATCTGGTCGCAATTCTCGCGGACCAGCCGGGAGAGACCCTTGCCCTCGGACCCGACGACCAGGCACACCGGCTCGGTGGCCAGGGACAGGTCAGGCAGCGAGACGTCGCCCTCGCCGTCCAGTCCCAGCACGAAGATGCCCAACTGCTGGAAGGCCTTGAGGGTGTTGGTCAGGTTGTTCGCCTTGGCCACGGGCACGCGCACGGCCGCGCCGGCGCTGGTCTTCCAGGCGGAGGCCGTCATGCCCACGGAGCGGCGTTCGGGCACCACCACGCCGTGGCCGCTGAAGGCGGACGCGGAACGGATGATGGCGCCGAGGTTGCGCGGATCGGTAATCCCGTCCAGTGCCACGAACAGCGGCGCGTTGTTGATGTAGCCCTTCTTGAACTTGGCCATGGTTTCCTCGGCCAGCTCCAACGCGTCTTGGTATTCGTAGGGCGGGATCTGCAAGACCAGGCCCTGGTGGACGGCGTCGTCGGTCATCCGGTCCAGTTCCGGCTTGTGCGATTCCATCACCGGGATGCCGCGCTCGGCGGCGATCTTCAGGGACTCCTTGACGCGGTCGTCCATCTCGATCCGGACCGCTACATGCAGTGCCTTGGCCGGCACCCCGGCGCGCAGCGCTTCCACCACGGAATTGCGTCCGGTCACCATCTCGCCGGCGGACTTGCCGCGGCGGGCGGAGGGGCCGCGCTGGCCGCCCTGGTGTTTGGCGGCGGAGCGTTCGGAGAGCTGCTTGCTGCGGTACGCCTTGTGGTAGGGGCGGTCTTCGGCCTTCGGCGTCGGCCCCTTGCCTTCAAGCGCTTTGCGCCCGTGGCCGCCGGTTCCTGTGGTCGGTCCCTTCTTGGACTTGCGCACCGCTCCGGGGCGAGGTTTGTTGGCCATCGAAAACTACCTTTGGTGTTGGGGAAGGTGCGTTCCCACTGGCGCACACCGGCGGTGGCCGGTTAGCCCGACGGGAACCGTCTGGCTTTAAGGGTACCGCCAACCGTGCAAGCTGCCGTCAGCCGAGGCTCCAGCTCACGCCCTCGGCCGAGTCCTCCACCACGATTCCGGCCGCGGCCAGCGTGTCGCGGATGGCATCGGCGCGGGACCAGTCCTTGGCCGCCCGGGCCGCACGGCGCTCCTCCAGCTGGGCGCGCACCAGCGTGTCCAGGGCCTGGTGGGCAGCGGTGTCCTCGCCGCCGGCGTGCCAGTGCGGGTTCAGTGGGTTGATGTGCAGCACGTCGGTCATCGCCATGACCTGGTGCAGCGCGCGGGTGGCTGCTTCCTTGTCCTTGGCGTCCAGCGCAGTGTTGCCGGCCCGCACCGTCTCATGGACCGCGGCCAGCGCCTGCGGCACGTTGAGGTCGTCGTCCATCGCGGCGGCGAAGGCCTCCGGCACCCGTTCGGTGACCATCAGCCCGAACTGCCCCTCGCCGTAGAGGAACTTCAGCGCCCGCTGCATGAAGCCCTCGATCCGCTCCACCGCGGCGGCCGCTTCCACCAGTGAGCCGGGGTTGTAATCCAGCGCGGACCGGTACTGTGCCTGGCCCAGGTAGTAGCGGACCACCAGTGGCCTGGAGTCCTGCAGCATTTGCGCCGGGGTGATGATGTTGCCGATCGACTTGGACATCTTCTCGCCCTCGAAGGTGACCATGCCGTTGTGCATCCAGAAGTTGGCGAACCCGTGGCCAGCTGCCCGGGACTGCGCCACTTCGTTCTCGTGGTGCGGGAACCGCAGGTCCAGTCCCCCGCCGTGGATGTCGAACTCGGCGCCCAGGTACTTGGTGACCATGGCGGAGCACTCCAGGTGCCAGCCCGGCCGGCCGGCGCCCCACGGGCTGGTCCAGCTGGCGGTCTCCGGCTCCCCTTCCTTGTGTCCCTTCCACAACGCGAAGTCGCGCGGATCCTTCTTACCGCGCGGGCCGGCGTCGGGCGCGGCCTGCATGTCCTCGATCCGCTGGTGCGTTAGCGAGCCGTATTCAGGCCAGGAGCGCACGTCGAAGTAGACGTCGCCGGAATCGTCCAGCGCAGGGTAGGCATGGCCGCGGTCGATCAGCTGCTGGATCAGCCGGTGCATCTCCGGGATGTGCCCGGTGGCGCGCGGTTCGTAGGTGGGCCGTTCCACCCCGAGCGTGTCGTAGGCCTTGGCGAACTCCTGCTCATAACGGTAGGCCAGCGCCCACCAGGGCTCGTTCGGCACCGGCACCAGCGGGTCCTCGGCCGCATCCGGGCGGAAGGATTCGGCGGACTTGACCAGGATCTTGTCGTCAATATCCGTCACGTTGCGCACCACTGTGACGTCATAGCCGCTGTAGCGCAGCCAGCGGGTGAGCTGGTCGAAGGCGATGGCCGAGCGGATATGCCCCACGTGCGGGTCGCCTTGCACCGTGGCACCGCAGTAGTAGAGCCCCACCTTACCCGGAACCAGCGGGACGAACTCGCGGACTTGCGCGGTGGCGGTGTCATAGAATCTCAGGCTCACCGCTCTAGCGTAGCCGCGCGCGCGGTACCGGTGCGAACCGCTGCTTGGTCCCGCCCGGTGCGGGTCCGCCGTTGAACTCGGCCAACGGCCCGCCGGGTGCGTTGCTGGAAGCCGTGCGTTGCTGAAAGCCGTGTGTTGCTGAATGCCGTGCGTTGCTCAGGGCAGCGGTACAACGACGGCGGTGGCCACCGCCGCGATCCCCTCGCCACGGCCGGTGAACCCCAGTCCGTCACTGGTGGTGGCCGAGACACTGACCGATGCGCCCGCGGCCTCGCTGAGCACGGCCTCGGATTCCTGCCGCCGGGGTCCGAACTTGGGCCGGTTGCAGACCAGCTGGACCGCAATGTTGCCGATCTCGAACCCGGCCTCGCGGACGATCCGGGCGGCTTCGGACAGCAGCTGCACGCCCGATGCGCCCGCGTACTCCGGCCGGTCGGTGCCGAAGTGCGTGCCCAGGTCGCCCACTCCGGCTGCGGAGAACAGCGCGTCGGCGGCTGCATGAGCAGCAGCGTCGCCGTCGGAATGGCCGGCCAGGCCCTGCTCGCCCTCCCAGAGCAGTCCGCCCAGCCACAACGGCTGGGGGTCGTCCGAGCCGGCGAAAGCGTGCACGTCCACACCAATGCCGGTGCGCGGGATGGGGTACGGAAATTCAGGCACGGTCAGCCTTCCATGATGTGTCGAGGCTGGCGGGCTGCCAGCAGGGCTTCGGCCACGGCCAGATCCAGCTGCGTGGTGATCTTCAGGGCCTGCGCCGAGCCGGGCACCAGCATGACCTCCACGCCGCTGCGTTCCATCAGCAGCGCCTCGTCGGTGATGCCGTCGGCCTCGTCCGGCGCCAGGTCGGCCAGGCCGTTATGCGCCTGGGCCAGCGCCGCGGCGTCGAACCCCTGCGGCGTTTGCACGGCCCGCAGTTGTGTGCGGTCCACCGTCGCTGCCACTTTTTCCGGTGCAATGTCCGCCTCCGCTCCGGTGCTCGGCGTCGCGGTTTTTATGGTGTCCACCACTGCTACCGCGGGAACGACGGCGCGGGCGCCGGCCGCCAGCGCGCCCGCGACCCGCTGAAACACTTCGGGCGGGGTGAGTGCCCGGGCGGCGTCGTGCACCAGGACCGAGGCGGCGCCCTCCCCCAGCCCGCGCAGCGCGGCGGCGACCGAGGCCGCCCGGGAGGCACCGCCGTCGACCGTTGAAATCGCTACCTCCGGATGGTCAGCAGCGAAGCCGGCACAGACCTGCCGCAGCGTTGTATCCCCGGCGGGAACGGCCACGCAGATACGTGATGCCACCCCGGCTGCCAGGACGCCGCGGAGCGCGTGCGCGAGGATCGGCTCACCGGCCAGCGGGACTTGTGCTTTCGGCAGGCCGTAGCCCAGCCGGGTGCCGGAGCCGGCCGCCACCACGATCACGCCCACTGATGCCTCTGCTGTGCTCATCCCCCTAGCCTAATCGGGGAACCCGCACCGTCCGCGGCATGCAAAAGCGGCCGGCACCCTGTGGATGCCGGCCGCTTTGGAGCACAATCAGGAAGCGAGGACCTCGTCGAGGACTTCTGCCGCCTTGTCTTCGTCGGTCTTCTCGGCCAGCGCGAGTTCGGATACCAGGATTTGCCGTGCCTTGGCCAGCATCCGCTTCTCGCCCGCGGAGAGGCCGCGGTCATGGTCCCGGCGCCACAGGTCGCGAACAACTTCCGCTACCTTGATGACGTCGCCGGAGGCCAGCTTTTCCAGGTTCGCCTTGTAACGGCGGGACCAGTTGGTCGGCTCTTCGGTGAACTCGGCACGGAGCACATCGAACACATGCTCGAGGCCTTCCTTGCCCACCACATCGCGAACCCCGACCAGGTCCACATTCTCCGCCGGAACTTCAATTGTCAGATCGCCCTGGGCAACCCGGAGCTTGAGATACATCTTCTCTTCACCTTTGATGGTGCGCATTTTGATCTCTTCGATCTTTGCGGCACCGTGGTGAGGGTAAACAACCGTCTCGCCGACCTCAAATACCATCTGTAGTATCCCCTTTCCCGACCACTAGTTTACCACGGATGATTTAGCCACTTCCGCGAGTTTGCAGGGCAAGCAGGCTGTCCGGGGGCTAAAATGCAGCCCCTGACCCCCTTGACGGATTGCAGATTTGATGCATCCGAGCGGATTCTTACAAACGTCGAATCCTACTTTTCACCGGTTTGCCGATAGGCTAGGCGAGGCAAGCTGCCTAGATCTGCAGCACCGCACCTGATTGATACTGAGGAGTTTCTGCCGTGAAGATTGCGCCGAAGAACCGTGTGCAGCGCACCCTTGTAGCAGGCGCCGCCGCGCTCACCCTGCTCGCATCGACCGGATGCGGCGCAATCAACGAACAGGCCACCACCAAGTCCTACTCCGCCAGCGACGGCATTGTGGCCAACGTTGGCCCGATCGGCCTGCGCAACCTGATGGTTGTTGCCGAGAACGCTGACTCCACCGGGCGCCTCCTCGGCACCGTGGTGAACAAGTCCGATTCCCCCGTGCAGCTGAGCCTGACGGGCTCGGGCAGCACCGCCACCGTCACCGTTCCGGCCGACGGTCAGATCCGCTTCGAGGACGAGGCGAACAAGACCACCGTTGACCGCCCGGGGGCCGCTCCCGGCGCCCTGGCCAATGTGACGGTCCGCGTGAACAACGAATCGGCCGACGTGAAGGTCCCGGTGCTGGACGGCACGCTGCCGGAGTACAGCAGCTACGTCCCCACCCCGGCGCCGAGCGAAACGTCCGCGCCGAAGGAAAGCACCGCACCGTCGGGCGAGGCGACCCAAGAGTCCGGCGCCTGATATCCCGCTGTCACATCTCAAAGGCCGGGCCGCTTCCCTTCCAGGAAGCGGCCCGGCCTTTGAGATGGCTGGCTGGCAGCGACTGCGGGCTTACGGTTCGAACTTGTAACCCAGTCCGCGCACGGTGACCAGGTAGCGCGGTGCAGACGGATCCGGCTCGATCTTGCTGCGGAGCCGCTTGACGTGTACGTCAAGGGTCTTGGTGTCGCCCACGTAGTCGGAGCCCCAGACCCGGTCAATCAGCTGCCCGCGGGTCAGCACCCGGCCGGAATTGCGCAGCAGCATCTCCAGCAGTTCGAATTCCTTCAGCGGCAGCGATACCGGTTCGCCGTCCACGCTGACCACGTGCCTTTCCACATCCATCCGCACGGGGCCGGAGGACACGGTGTTCGGCACCAATTCCTCCGGTTCGCCCTGGCGGCGCAGCACCGCACGCACCCGGGCCACCAACTCGCGCGAGGAATAGGGCTTGGTGACGTAGTCGTCGGCGCCCAATTCGAGTCCCACGACCTTGTCGATCTCCGAGTCCTTGGCGGTGAGCATGATGACCGGGACCGAGGAACGCTGCCGCAACTGCCGGCATACTTCCGTTCCGGACTGTCCCGGCAGCATCAGGTCCAACAGGACCAGATCCGCGCCGGCCTGGTCGAACGCCACAATGGCATCCAGCCCGTTATCCACCACCTCGACTTCGAAGCCTTCTTTACCCAACAGATAGCTCAACGGATCGCTCAGCGACTCTTCATCTTCGACGACCAGAATGCGGGTCAAGCACCGACTCCTTGTTCATGCGCCACACCGGCGCCCTGCGTACGCGGCTCCACGGATTCAGTGGTGCCACCGTCTTCCTGCTCCATTTCCGGCAGCCGTATGGTGAAGGTGGAGCCCTGGCCGGGCTGCGACCACACCGATACTTCCCCGCCGTGCTGGGAGATGACGTGTTTAACAATGCTCAGGCCCAGGCCCGTTCCACCGGTCTGCCGCGAGCGGGCATCGTCGAGGCGGTAGAACCGCTCGAAGATCCGGTCCTGCTGGTCGGGGGTGATGCCCGGGCCCTGGTCGGTCACCGAAACGGTCGCCAGGCCTTCGCGCACGCGCAGTCCCACGCCGACCTTGCTTCGTTCCGGGGCGTAGCGGATCGCGTTGTCGATCAGGTTCCGCAGCGCGGTGGTCAGCAATTCGGCATCACCGAAGACCGGGACACCAATGCTTCCACCCACCGACAGTTCAATGTGGCGGCTTTCCGCGGTGAGCTTGTTGCGGTCCACGGCTTCGGCGACCACTGCGTTCAGGTCCACCTCGGTACCGCCCTGCACCACGTCCGCGCCCTGCAACCGGCTCAGCTCAATAATGTCCTGCACCAGCGCGCCCAGCCGGCGGGCTTCCTTGTGCATGCGGCCGGCGAAACGCCGGACGGCTTCTGCATCGTCGGCGGCGTCGTCGATGGCTTCGGCCAGCAGCGAGATGGCCCCGACCGGAGTCTTCAGCTCGTGCGACACGTTGGCGACGAAGTCGTTGCGCATCGCCTCGGTCCGGGTAATTTCGGTCCGGTCATCGGCCAGCAGCAGGATGTATTCCTCGCCGATCGGCGCCACCCGTACCTGCACCACAATGGTGCCCTGGCCCAGCGGTCCGCGCGGCAGTTCCAATTGCCGTTCTTCGATCACGCCGTCGCGGCGGACCCGGGCAGTCAGCTCCAACAGTTCGGAGTGCACTATCGTGTGACCGCGAACCAGCCCGAAGGCGTAGGCGGCCGGACTGGCGCGCACCACCCCGTCGATCGCGTCCACCACCACGTAGGCGCGGCCGACGACGGACAGCACCTCGGCAGCGCCGTCCGGCAAGGTGGGCTCGGCAACTTCCTGCAGCCGGCGCCGCTGGCGGTCGCTCAGGCCGAACGCGAGCACTCCGAAGCTGCCCAGCGCCAAGCCGACGAGGCCTGCCAGGAGGCCAATAAACAGTGGATCCACGCCTCTAGCTTAGGCGCAGCGCCGCACAGCATCAGGCCGATCCAGTAGTAATCGTCAGGGCGTTCAACTAACGTTCACCTGAGGCAACGTAATAGTTAACCGCAGCCTGACAAGGTGTGATGCGAATGGGATGCTAGGTCCCGTATGCTCACGAACACAAGCGAAAGGACGCCAGTGCGCAAGGTTTTCCAGGCCGAGCTCCATCAAGTCGGAGAGCAGCTGGTAGAGATTTCCCGGCTCGTCACCGAGGCAATGCAAAAGGCAACCACTGCGCTCGACACCGCAGACATCGAGTTGGCCCAGGAAGTCATTGCCGCCGACGCCCGGATCGATTTCCTCCAGACGGATCTGGACGAGCGCTCCATCGACATCCTGGCGCTGCAGGGGCCGGTCGCCTCCGACCTGCGCATGATCGTGGGCGCCCTGCGGATGAGCGCCTCGTTGGAGCGGATGGGCGACCTTGCCCGGCACATCGCCCAGCTGGTCCGCCTGCGCTACCCGGACTACGTGATCCCCGAGTCGATGCGCCCGACGTTCCGGGAGTTCGCGGTGCAGGACATTGCGATCTCCGAGAAGCTGACCGAACTGCTGGAGACCCGCGACCTGGACCTCGCCGCCCAGATTGACATGAGCAACTCCCGCGTCAATGAACTGCACGCCGGCGTCTTCAAGGCCATCGCCGATCCGGCATGGAACTCATCCGGACCGACCACGGTGGACGTCTCGCTGGCCAGCCGCTACTTCGAGCGCTTCGCCGACCACGGCGTCTCGGTGTCCCGCAAGGTGACCTACCTGGTGACCGGCGAGTGGCGGCCCAACGCCCAGTCCATTTAGCCAGACCCTTAAACCGGAAGGCCGGCTCCCCGCGGGGAGCCGGCCTTCCGGTTTAAGCCAGCGGTTACTTCTTGCCCTGGTTGGCCACGGCCTGGATGGCTTCCGCCGCGGCGTCCGCATCCAGGTAGGTGCCGCCCGGGTTGACCGGCTTCAGGTTCTCGTCCAGTTCGTACACCAGCGGGATGCCGGTGGGGATATTCAGCCCGGCGATGTCATCGTCGCTGATGCCGTCCAGGTGCTTAACCAGCGCGCGCAACGAGTTGCCGTGGGCGGCCACCAGCACGGTCTTGCCGGACGTCAGATCCACGGAGATATCCGACTCCCAGTACGGCAGGAAGCGCTCCAGCACATCCTTGAGGCACTCCGTCCGCGGAACGTTGTCGCCCAGATCGGCGTAGCGCGGGTCGTTGACCTGCGACCACTCGCTGGCGTCGTCCAAGGCGGGCGGCGGGGTGTCGTAGGAGCGGCGCCACATCATGAACTGTTCCTCGCCGAATTCGTCGCGGATCTGGGCCTTATCCTTGCCCTGCAGGGCACCGTAGTGGCGCTCGTTCAGCCGCCAGCTGCGCTTGACGTCGATCCAGCTGCGGTCGGCGGCCTCCAGCGCAATGTTGGCGGTGACAATGGCGCGCTTCAGCCGGGAGGTGTACAGAACGTCCGGCAGCAGGTTGTGCTCGACCAGCAGTTCGCCGCCCCGGTGCGCTTCCTTGCGTCCCAGGTCTGTCAGCGGGACGTCGACCCAGCCGGTGAAGAGGTTCTTTTCGTTCCAGTCGCTCTGCCCGTGGCGCAACAGGACCAGCGTGTGTTTCGAAGTGGCTGTCATGGCAGCAATCCTAGCGGAGTGCCGCCCCACACCGGCGGCTCCGCCGCGACGTTACGCCGTCGGACTTGCCGGTGCAGGGAAGAAATTTCCGCGTGAGCTTGGGCACAATCGGCCCCGCTGCGACCTGTGCCGGGCAGCAGGCCGCTTATTCTTTTTTTTCGTGCCCCAGACCACCACGACCGCCAGCCGGCCGGTCCGCCGACCCATTGGAACTGTTACCCGGGGCACCACCAACCCCAACCGGCTGCGGCGAATGGACCGCTGGCTAGCCGGCCCCGAAGCCACCCGCCTGCGCCGGGCGGCGGACCCGCTGGTCATCGATTTGGGCTATGGAGCCGCGCCAACCACCGCCGTCGAACTCCATCACCGCCTCTGCCGGGTGCGCGCCGATGTTGAAGTGATCGGCATTGAAATCGAGCCGGCCCGCGTCGCCGTCGCCAAGCCGCTGGAACGCCCGGGCCTGAGCTTCCGCCAGGGCGGGTTCGAAATCCCGGTCTCCGGCCGGCGGCCCACGGTGGTCCGCGCCTTCAACGTGCTGCGGCAGTACCCAGAGTCCGAATTCGGCGCAGCCTGGGACACCGTATGCGGCCGGCTGGCCCCCGGCGGGTTGTTCGTCGACGGCACCTGCGATGAAATCGGACGCCGGGCCACGTGGATCGCCGTCGCCCCGGAAGGACCGCTCTCGCTGAGCATCTCGCTGCGCTTCGGCGCGTTCACGCGGCCGTCGGAAGTGGCCGAGCGGCTGCCCAAGGCCCTGATCCATCACAACGTGCCCGGCGAGCCGGTGCACCGCTATCTGCGGGCGTTGGACCGCGCGTGGGCAGACGCGGCGCCACTGGCCCCGTTCGGGCACCGGCAGCGCTGGCTGGCCATGTGCAAATCATTGCACGACGCCGGATGGCCGGTTTTGGATGGCCCCTCGCGCTGGCGTCTGGGCGAGGTCACCGTCGCGTGGAAAGCGGTTGCTCCCCAACCGCTGTAACGCCCGGAATCGCCTCAGGCGGTGGACCAGATCAGCACAGTCGATGCATGTTGCGGTCCGCTTACCAGGGGTAAGCCGACCCGCCGCCCTTGACCTCGATCAGGGCGGGCTTGACGTCCGCCAGATAGACGCCGGCCGCCGCGGCGGCAGCCAATTGGAAGATCATCCACGTACCCAGGCCGCCGGCCCCCAAAGCGGCCAACGCGCCGACTGCCGTGGCAGCCACCAGCACGCCGAGCCAGAACCCCTTGGTCTTCTTGAACGCGGCCTGGAAATAGTCGGCCTTGCGGCCCACGCAATCGGCCAGCGCCCACAGTTCAATAACCAGGGCTATCAGCCCCAGGACCATGTAAAGCCAGTACTGGATCTCGTAGGCAAGTTGCACGCCTTAAGCCTAACTGGTGGCGGTATGTTTCGGCAGCCTCACACGTCGGCCGCGACCAGCGCCTGGTTCAGGTCCGCCCACAGGTCGGCAGGGTTCTCGATCCCCACCGAGAGCCGCAGCAGGTCCTCCGGCACGCTGTCCGGCTCATTAACATGGCGACGGCGCCGCTCGATCAGCGACTCGACCCCGCCGAGCGAGGTTGCCGGCAGCCACAGCTGCAGCGCGTCGATGACCTTGTCCGCTGCGGCAGCACCGCCCTTCACCTGGATGGCGACGATGGAGCCGAAGCCGTCCATCTGGGCGGCGGCCCGGGCATGGCCTGGATCTTCGGGCAGGCCCGGATACCGCACGGCCTCCACCGCCGGGTGCTGCTGCAATTTGCGGGCCAACTCGCCGGCGGTGGCCTGGGAGCGCTCGACCCGCAGCGCCAGGGTCCGCACGCCGCGCAGCGCCAGCCAGGTCTCGAACGGACCGGCGATGGCCCCGTGCAGCGACCGGTGCACCAGCAGCCTGGAGCGCAGCTCTTCGTTGGAGGTCACGACGGCGCCCAGCACCACGTCCGAATGGCCGGCCAGATATTTCGTCACCGAATGCACCACGACGTCGACCCCCGCCGCCAGCGGACGCTGCCCCAACGGCGTGGAAAAGGTATTGTCGGCGACCACGAGGGCAC
The DNA here is from genome assembly GCF_059089965.1 of Arthrobacter sp. SPT-J7. Lineage (NCBI taxonomy): Bacteria > Bacillati > Actinomycetota > Actinomycetes > Micrococcales > Micrococcaceae > Arthrobacter > Arthrobacter sp. SPT-J7. The sequence goes on along the minus strand of NZ_JBNHFF010000004.1, from coordinate 415,412 downwards.
CGGCCTGATGGGCGGCGCTGGCCAGAGCCTCCATTTCGGCGATCTCGAGCATCGGGTTGGTTGGGCTTTCCAGCCACAACATGTCGGCGCCGCCCAGCTGCGCTGTCACGGCGTCGGTGTCCGCAATGTCCACCGTGCGCAACTCCAGTTCGCCCCGCTCGGCCAATTGCTCGGCCATGGCCAGGCTGCCCTGGTAGCTGTGCCGCGGCATCACCAACACCCCGCCGGAGGGAATCAGCGACAACGCCGCCGAGACGGCGGCCAGGCCCGACGCGAAGACAAGGCCGGGCAGCGAGGCGCCCTCCAGCTCGGCCAAGGTCTCCTCAAAGGGATCCCAGGTCGGGTTGGAATAACGCCCGTAGGCGCGGTCCCCTTGGACCACTTCGCCACGACCAAAGAAGGTGGAGGACAGCACCACCGGCGGATTGACCGGGGCATCGTGGTCCCGAGGCGGGCGTCCGGCAGCCACCACCACGGTGTCCGGAGCAAGATGCTCAGCATGCTGGAGGTCGCGGGAGGAGGCGTCAGTCATGACAGCAGATTAGTACCCGCCCCCATCCACACGTTAACTGTGACCGTCCCGCGTGCCCCGACGATTCCGGCTAGGCTAATCAGGTGAGTTCCGACCGCCAGCCCGCCCACGCCAGCGGCCTCTTCATCGCATTCGAAGGCGGGGACGGGGCCGGAAAATCAACCCAAGCCACCGCCGTCGAGCACCGCCTCCGGGCGATGGGGCGCACGGTGCTCCGCACCCGGGAGCCGGGCGGCACGCCGGTTGGCGAAAAGCTGCGTGCGCTGGTGCTCGAACACGGCCACGGCGAGATCGATGCCCGCACCGAAGCACTGATCTTTTCCGCCTCCCGCGCTGCCCACGTGGAACAGGTCATCCGGCCGGCGCTGGAACGCGGCGACGTGGTGCTGTGCGACCGCTTCATCGACTCCTCGGTGGCCTACCAAGGTGCCGGCCGCGGACTCGGCCTGACCGAAGTCCGGGAGCTCAACCTCTGGGCCACGGAGCGGCTGCTGCCGGACCTGACCGTGCTCTTGGACGTCGCCCCGCAGCAGGGCCGCGACCGCCGTACGGCCGACGACGCTGCCGAAGACCGGCTGGAGTCCGAGCCAGACGACTTCCACTCGCGGATCCGCGGGGCGTTCTTGGAGCTGGCCGGCGCTGCTCCGGAAAAATATCTGGTCTTGGACGCCAGCGCCGCCCGGGAGGACATTACCGAAGCCATCATGGACCGGGTCCAGGAGCTGATCTCGTGAGCGTCTGGTCCGACTTGCCCGGCCAGAGCGCGGTGATTGAACAGCTCAGCCGCGCGGCGGCCGCCGAACGCCCCGCACACGCCTGGCTGTTCACCGGCCCGCCCGGCTCCGGCCGCAGCAACGCCGCCAAGTCCTTCGCCGCCGCGCTGCTCTGCGAACAGCAGGATCCGGCCGAGCGCGGCTGCGGAACCTGCCACGCCTGCCGCACCGTGTTGGCCGGCTCCAACGCGGACGCCACCCTGGTGGCCACCGAGAACGTGACCTTTTCCATTCAGGAGATGCGCGAGCTGGTCGGCAAGGCGCAGGACAAGCCGTCCTCGGGCCGCTGGCGTGTGATCATCATCGAGGACGCGGACCGGATGACCGAACGCACCACCAATGTGCTGCTCAAGGCCATCGAGGAACCGCCGCCGCGGACCATCTGGATGCTGTGCACTCCCAGCCCGGCGGACGTGCTGGTCACCATCCGCTCCCGCTGCCGCCCGGTCAGCCTGCGCATTCCGCCGGCCGACGACGTTGCGGCGTTGCTGGTCCGCAGGGACGGCGCTGATCCTGAATTGGCCGCTTTCGCCGCCCGGGTCTCGCAGAGCCACATCGGTGTGGCCCGCCGTCTGGCCTCCGACGCCGACGCGCGCCATCGGCGCGACACGATTGTTCGGCTGCCGCTGCGGCTGCGCGGAGTGGCCGATGCCGTCACCGCCGCCGGCGAGCTGGTGGATATTTCCAACGCCGACGCCGCAGCCGCCTCCGAACAGCGCAACGAAGCCGAACGCGAAGCGTTGCTGATCGCATTGGGTGCGCCGGAAAAAGGCGCCATGCCGCCGGCCATCCGCAGCCAGCTCAAGCGGCTGGAAGAAGACCAGAAACGTCGTGCCAAGCGCAGCCTCAGCGACTCGCTGGACCGGGTGCTGATCGACCTGAGCACCTTCTTCCGGGACGTGCTTACCCTGCAACTGGGCACCGGCACCGAGTTGGTCAACGACTACCTGCGCCAGGACCTGATCAGCTACGCGGAACGTTCCACCCCCGAACAGACGTTGGGCAGGATGGACGCCATCGCCCAGGCCCGGCAGCGCCTGGGCACCAACGTTGCCCCCGTTTTAGCCATGGAAGCCATGGCCGTTAGCCTGCTCTGAGTCCTACCCGATTTTCGCCGCAGCACTACCCAGGAGCCGCCCGCATGCCCCGCACCAGCCTTCCCGCCTCAAAGCTGCGCCATTCCGCTGCGGCGGTGCTGGCCGCCGTCGTCCTTCTGCTGGGCTCCGGCTGTTCGGTGATCGCACCGGAACAGGCACGCGGGCCCGCGGACCAGGCCCAAGTGACCGATGGCGTGGCCGAAGAGCTGATGCCGTTCTACACGCAGACCGTTGACTGGAAGCCCTGCGAGAACGGTTTGGAGTGCGCCGATATAGACGTGCCGCTGGACTACGCGGACGCCGGCGGCGAAAAAATCAAGATTGCCGCGATCCGAAGCGACGCCGGCGGTTCCGCCCAGGGGTCCATCCTGGTGAATCCGGGCGGTCCCGGCGCCTCCGGCTACGACCTGCTGCGCGACGGCCTGCAGACGATGTTCTCCAAGCAGCTCCGCAGCGACTACGACCTGGTTGGTTTCGACCCGCGCGGGGTCCAGCGGTCCGCACCGGTGACCTGCCAGACCGATGCCGAACGCGATAAGGCCCGGCAGACTGGTTACGACCGCGACTCGGATGCGGATATAAAGCGGGCCATCGACGACGCCGCCAAACTCGCGGCCAAGTGCGAGGAGAAGACCGGTCCGGTGCTGGGACATGTTGATACGGTCAGCGCCGCCAAGGACATGGACATCCTGCGCGCTGTGGTCGGTGACGAAAAGCTGAACTACCTGGGCTTTTCCTACGGCACGTTCCTCGGTGCTACCTACGCCGGGCTTTTCCCGGAACGGACGGGGCGGATGGTGCTCGACGGCGCGCTGGATCCCGCACTGAGCTACGAGCAGGTCACGCTGGGCCAGGCGGCCGCTTTCGAGGATGCCATACACGCCTACACGGCGTATTGCCTGGACAATGCCGACTGCCCGATGAGCGGCAGCGTGGACCACGCCGTTGACCAATTGCGGGACCTGATCCGCTCCGTCGAAGAGAGCCCGCTTACCGCGCCGGACGGCCGACTGGTCCCGGTGGGGACCTTCGTGTCCGGCCTGCTGGTCCCGTTGTACGACGACGCCAGCTGGCCCGTCCTGACGCAGGCCCTGAGCACCGCGTTCCGGGGTGATCCCAGCAACATGCTGTTGCTGGCGGACGCCGGCGCCGGACGCGATCCCGACGGCCACTACACCAACAACACCACGGACGCGTTCATGGCGATCAACTGCCTGGACTACCCGATGGTGACCGATCTGGCCGGCATGCGCCAGGACGCCAAGGAACTGGAGCGGGCCTCCCCCACCATCGGCCGCTACCTGGCCTTCGGCGGGGCGAACTGCCGGGACTGGCCGTATGAACCGACAGGCGAACGCGCCCCGATCCACGCCGAGGGCGCCGCCCCCATCCTGGTTATCGGCACGACCGGGGATCCCGCCACCCCCTATGAGTGGGCCGAATCGATGGCCAAGGAACTGCAGTCAGCCACGCTGCTGACCTACGAGGGCGAGGGGCACACAGCCTACGGTCGTGGGAACACCTGCATCCGCGAGGCCGTGGACAGCTACTTCGCCGACGGGGCCATGCCTGCCGAAGGCACCGTCTGCTCCTGAGCCGGCCGGTCCCGGCGGGCCGGTCCGTTTTGACCGTCCCGCCACGGCTCCCATATAGTTGTTCTTCGTGGATTCAGCCCGGCAACGGTGCAGCGTCCCGCCTCCTTAGCTCAGTCGGTAGAGCGTTTCACTCGTAATGAAAAGGTCGCCAGTTCGATTCTGGCAGGGGGCTCCAGCAAACCCCTAGGACCCATGGTTCTAGGGGTTTTTCGTATCCCTGAGGACTGAGAAGGTGGCATGCTGGCCGGGTAGACCCTTGTTCACCTGGCTTGCCTCGGCGCATTCCCGAAAGGAACTCCCCTCATGCGGCACACGCCCGCCTACCTGCTGTCCGATCCGGCCGAAGTCAAGCGTCTGATTCGGAACAACCCCTGGGCCACCTTCGTTTCCGCCACAAACAACGGCTTGGTTGCCTCGCACTACCCGGTGTTGCTCGACGAAGACCGTGACGAGATCACCATCGTCAGCCACTTCGGCCGCCCCGACGACACTTTGCACGAGCTCGGCAGCCACGAAATCCTCGTCATCATCCAGGGCCCACACGACTATGTATCCCCCAGCTGGTACGCACCCGGCGATCTGGTGCCGACCTGGAACCACGTCACCGCACATCTTTACGGAACGCCGGAAATCCTCAGCGATGAGGAGAACTACGACATGCTCACCCGTCTCACCGAGCACTTTGAGCAGCATCATCCCGGCGGCCGGCACCTCAGCGAAGACGAAGAGGGAACCCGCCGCATAGCCAAGGGCACCGTCGGACTGCGGATGCTCGTGGAACGGTTCGACGCGAGAGCGAAGCTCAGCCAGAACAAGCAGCCGGACGTCGTGCAGAACGTCATCGCCCAGCTAGAACATCAAAATCCTGCCCTTGCCGAAGAAATGCGACGAACACATACCCCTTAGGTAGCGGGCGGGTTGTCGATCGCGACGGTGCCGGCGTCGCCGTCGACGTGGATCCGCTGGCCGCTGGCGAGCCGTTGGGTGGCCACTGCCGTGCCGAGCACGGCGGGGATGCCGTATTCCCGGGCCACGATGGAGCTGTGGCTCAAGGGCCCGCCGACGTCGGTGACCACGGCCGAGGCCATCGCGAACAGCGGCGTCCAGGCAGGAGTAGTGATGCGGGCGACCAGCACATCTCCAGGAGTCATCCGGACGAAGTCCTCCGGCCCGCCCAAAACCCGAGCCGGAGCGCTGACCCGGCCGGGACTGGCTGCTATCCCTTTGATGGCGCCCTCAGCCTGCTGCGGACGTGCGGGCATCATGGACCCGAAGGCTCGTTCCATCAGCCGGCTTTCGGGCAGCAATTGCGGAGCGGCGGCTTTGAGCTGGCCGCGCCACAGCATCTTGCGCTCCTCGACTGCGTCTGCCCGAACGGGACGGTCTGTTCCAGTGATGGCTACCGTCGGTGTTCCGGGTTGTTCCGGGCCGCGGATCGCCGGGGCTTCGCGGTTTCGCGGGGCGGCGAGGCCGAAGTCGACGGCGCTGGCCAGTTCCTGGCGGCGCAGCCAGAACACGTCGGCAGGTTCTGCAATCACGCCCGCGTCGACCAGCCGTTGTCCGAGCTCCAGCAGCATCCGGCGGACCAGCGGCCAGGCCAGGCCGACGTCGGCCAGTGCGTCCTCGCGGATGGGGGCGACGTTCTGCGCCCACCGCAGCAACCGGAAGAATGCGGCGGCCTTGCGGGTTTGCCCGAGCCGGGCGGCGATGCGGTTGGTGTGGTCCTCCCTGCGGGCGGCCGACATGCTTTGGCGTTCGTACGGGTCGTGGCCCTGGCCGCGCAGGTAGAACTTCACGGTTTCCAGCAGCGGTGAAGGATCATCGGCCGGCACCGCATGAATGAAGTCGAGGTTGTAGACCGCATGCCCGAAACGGTCGAGGTGGGCCTGCAGCCGCGGCTGCCACTGCCGCCAGAGGACAGGATCCACCCCGGCTGGAGGGGTTCCCTCGCGCTGTGATTCGGCCAGCACTGTCGACGGTGTATCGAGGAGCACCGTGACCAGCCCCGGCACATCACGGGCCCAGGCAGCGAGGTCATAGAGGGACTTTTCCGCCCGGATGGGTTCGCTGTCATAACCCAGCAGGAACGTCACGGCGGGCGGATCTTCGGTTCGGCGGACGGCCTTGTTATAAAACGCGGTGAAGCAGATTTCGCTGGTCGCGGCAAGCGGAATGATGGACTGCACCGCCGTGTAGTAGACGGCACAAGCATCAACCAAGGACTGCACGCCCCCGAACAGTTCCCCGCCCGACAGTTCCCGCACCGGCTTCGCCGCCCAGTCCGCAACGATCCGCTCGTAGCGGGGGTGGGAGTAGTCCCGCCATCCGGTGACTCCCATGTGGGCCTTGCCGCGCACCAGTGCCATCATCGCGGTGGGCGTCCGGCCGATCATCCGCACCATCGCCCGGCTGCGGTAGTAATAGTAGGCGTAGCCGTTGACGGTGGGCAGCCCCACATCGCCGTCGTGAATCACGTTCTTGCCCACGGCTTCGTCCATCAGGGCTCTGAGCGACCGCGACACCGCGCCGTCAACCAGGTCAGCAAACAGCGGCGAGAGCGGGTCCGGCAACTGTTCCACGATGCTCGCGCGGAAGTAGAGCCCGTTCCGGTAGGGCAGGGGCCAGCTGTCCAGGGGGTCAGCCGCCGGTTCAGGCAGCGCCGTAACGGGCCGCGACTGGAGGAAGAAGAACCCGTCGCCGGTCCGTGCCCACTCGATGTCCTGCGGCGCCCCGAAGTGGTCCCCGATCCGCGCTCCATAGCGGGCCAGCGCCGTAGCGGCCGGATCATCCAGTACCTGCTGGCGGCGGAGCTCCTGCGGAACCGGCTGCTCCCGGGTGCCTTGCTCGGCGCTCACAGTCATGACTTCCTTGCCGGCTGTCCGCCGCGAGAGCACGCGGCCAGTCCCCGCGTCGATGACGATGTTGTCGGGGGTGACCGTGCCGCTGACCACGGATTCGCCCAGGCCCCAGGCGGCGCTGATCACAATCTGGTCGCGGCGGCCGTTGACCGGATTAGCGGTAAACATGACCCCGGCCGCGTCGGCGCTGACCATCCGCTGGACCACCACCGCCAGGCGCACCGACGCAGGTCCGATGCCTTCACGCGCCCGGTAGGCCATGGCGCGGGCCGTCCACAACGAAGCCCAGCAGTCTGTCACGGCGGCGGCAAGGGCCTGGGCGCCGTGCACGTTGAGGTAGCTGTCCTGTTGTCCGGCGAAGCTCGCCGCGGCGAGGTCCTCGGCGGTGGCGGAGGAGCGCACCGCCACCGGCGTATCCCCGTCACCTAGCGCCTGGTACGCAGCGCCGAGTTCAGCGGCGACGTCGTCCGGCATGATGCCGCCGGTGAACAGGGTGCGGATCTGCTCCGAGGCCCGCTGGTAGTCCTGCATCGCCGCTTGCGGCCCCAGATTGGCCAGCTCCTGGACGCGCGCCGCAAGGTGGTTGGCGTCAACGAAAGCTGCGTAGGCCGCGGTGTTCAGCACGAAGCCCGGGGGCACCGGTACCCCGGCCCGGATGAGGCCGCCCAAGCCAACGCCCTTGCCACCGGCCGCGACGAGATCCCCCTCTCCCACATCGCCGAGATAGTTGATGTAGGCCATGAGCGTGCGTCCATTCCGCCCGGCACCGGGCCGTCGACACTGGCACCTGATTGCCAACATGATGGCACGGCCAGATCCCGGAGGCCACGGTGGCGATAGCCTGGTGCCGGCTAACGCTGCCCTGCGCCGCCGCGCTCCAGGCCGGCCAGCAGCCGCTCGGCCTCGGCGAGATCCGATAGGACGACGGCGGCGTGGCGACGCACGTTCTCTACACCGGTTGCATAGCCCTGGGGGCCGCCGAGCCTCGCCATGGCTGCTGCCTGCGCTGTGGCAGCCAGCGAGTTGCCGGCCTTGGAGAGGCTTCGGTGGACCTCGGCCAAGGCGCCGCCCGGAATGTCCAAGCCGTCGGTGGGATGCCTCGATTGCGCCGCGACACAGCAGTTGCGCACCCGGGGCAACAGCGCCGCCAGCTGGTTGGCAATGGGCAGCAGTTCGCCGTAGAGTCCGTCGTCCTGCACGCCTTCGAGGACTTGATGGTAGCGTTCCAGGGCGCGCCGGAACCGGTCATGCGCGCGGCGCCAGATTCCTTTGCCGAGTTCCTTATCGTCCCGGCGGGCCTGCCGGGCAACGCCGAAGAGCGCCACGGTCCTAGAGGTACTGCCCGGGACCGACGTGGCGTTCGGCGCCCTGGCCGGCGTTCTCCCCCTCGGCCCCGGTGGCGCGGCGCGGTTCGCCGTCATCGCCGATCACGACGCCCGGGGCAATCATGGTGCCGGGCGGCAGCTGGCGCATCTGCATCCGCGCGGCCATCTGCTGGCTGATCGCCTGCTGTGCTGCGATGGCGGTCTGGATGCCGTGGAACAGGCCCTCCAGCCAGCCGACCAGCTGCGCCTGGGCAATCCGCAACTCGGCGTCCGACGGTGTGGAGTCGTCGGTGAAGGGCAGGTTGATGCGGTGCAGCTCCTCGACCAGCTCCGGCGCCAGCCCGTCCTCGAGCTCCTTGACGGACCGCTCGTGGATTTCGGCCAGCCGAGTGCGGGCCGCATCATCGAGCGGTGCGCTGCGTACTTCTTCCAGCAACTGGCGAACCATGGTGCCGATCCGCATCACCTTGGCCGGTTCGTCCACCAGGTCCGCGAGTTTGGAGCCGCCGCGGCCGGACCGGGGCGCGTCGGCGTCGGCCTCCTCGGGCTGCGGTTCGCCGCCTTCCTGGGGCTGGCCGGACAGTGCGCCGACGATGACCGGTTCTTCGGGCTGCGACGTCTGCTCTTCGCTCATGTTTTCATCTTGCCAGAGACCGCCACCCGGCGCAGACCGGACCCCGTCCTGTTCAGGGCGCGTCGGTGCCCGCACCGGAACGTTCCTTGTCAGCGCTCCGGTGCGGGCACCGCCGTCGTTATTTTCGAGTCAGCAGCAGCGGCCTTGCGGGTTGTTCTCCTGCCGGTCCGTCTTGTCCCGCCAGAACTCGCGTTCGCTCATCGGTTCAGTGCCCGGGTGGGTCCGCCGATGGTGCTCCAAATAGTCCTGGTAGGCGTGTTCGCCCATCACTCCTTTGAAGTACCAAGCGAAGCTCCGCCAGCCGCGCCGTGCCTGGGGCCAGTTAATGCTCGACATGACTCTGGCCCGTCCTTCCCCGCCCGGCCGCAGCGGGCAAGGCGTTCCATTGTTTCTCCAGTTCCTTCTCCGGCCCGCTGGCAATGAGGCCTGCCGGCCCGTAAATGGAGGACACCACTGCGGGGTCCTCGTGCGAGGGCTCGCCGCCCAGCCGCCAGGATCTGTAGGTGGCAATCAATGCGGTGGCGATGACAATGATGGTTAGGACGACGAAGACTATTGACAGCGTGCCCTGCACCGCGGTGTTGCGGATCACCGCCTCGATTTCCTCTACCGATTTGGCGTTCCCCAGACTGGTCTTGCCAGCCGCCAGGGCATCGCGGTTGGCGATGTTGTTGGCCCAGTAGCCCACCTTCACATCCGGGCTGAAGATCTTCAAGATCGAAGCCCAGATGGTGATCACGGAGGCAAAGGCCAACGGCAGCGCGATGATCCACAGGTACTTGAAGGCTCCGCGCTTTGCCGCGATCGCCAGGCAGACCGCGAGCGCGATGGCCGCCAACAACTGGTTGGCAATGCCGAAGAGCGGGAAGAACGTGTTAATGCCGCCCAATGGATCGGTGACGCCCAGGATCAGTATGTACCCCCAGCCGGCCACCATGATGGCTGTACAAATCCAGACACCGGGGCGCCAGGACATGTTCTTGAACTTCGGCAGGACGTTGCCGATGGTGTCTTGCAGCATGAAGCGGGCCACGCGGGTTCCGGCGTCCACCGCGGTGAGGATGAACAACGCCTCGAACATGATGGCGAAGTGGTACCAGAAGCCCATCATCGTGACGCCGCCGATCATCGTGTGCATGATCTGCGAGAGGCCGACGGCGAGGGTGGGCGCACCGCCGGTCCGCGAGACCACTGATTGCTCGCCCACGTTACGGGCCAGTTCGGTGAGCATATCCGGCGTCAGGTTGACGCCGGACAGGCCCAGGCTGTTGACAAAGGCCACCGCGCCTTCCACCGTGCCGCCGGTCGCCGCCGCCGAGGAGTTCATTGCAAAATAGATCCCGCGGTCGATGGAGATGGCCGCGACCAGCGCCATGATGGCCACGAAAGACTCCATCAACATGCCGCCGTAGCCAATGAAGCGGCTCTGCTTCTCCTTCTGCAGCATCTTTGGCGTGGTGCCGGACGAAATCAGCGCGTGGAACCCCGAGAGCGCGCCGCACGCGATCGTGACGAACAGGAACGGGAACAGCGAACCGGGGACGACGGGTCCGTCGGATCGGCCCGCGAACTCGCTGAAGGCCGGGACATTGATCTCTGGCCGGACCAGCACGATGGCCAGTGCCAGCATCAGGATCGTGCCGATTTTCATGAAGGTGGAGAGGTAGTCGCGCGGAGCGAGCAGCAGCCAGACCGGCAGCACGGCCGCGATGAAGCCGTAGATGATGATGCCCCAGGCGATGGTGGTCCGGTCCAGCGTGAAGATTGCCGCGCCCCATCCGGTTTCGGCAATCGCCCCGCCGCCGACGATGGCTGCGATGAGCAGCACGAAGCCGATGATGGAGACTTCGCTGACCTTGCCCGGCCGCAGGAAGCGCAGGTAGATGCCCATGAAGAGGGCGATCGGGATGGTCATTGAGACCGAGAAGACGCCCCAGGGCGACTCGCCCAAGGCGTTGACTACGACCAGGGCCAGGATGGCCACGATGATGATCATGATGGTCAACGTGGCAATCAGGGCGGCGGTGCCGCCGATAAGGCCCAGTTCCTCGCGGGCCATCTGGCCAAGCGAGCGGCCGCCGCGGCGCATCGAGAAGAAGAGCACCAGGTAGTCCTGCACCGCGCCGGCCAGGACGACGCCGACGATAATCCACAGCGTGCCGGGCAGGTAGCCCATCTGCGCGGCCAGGATGGGTCCGACCAGCGGTCCAGCGCCGGCGATGGCGGCGAAGTGGTGGCCGTAGAGCACGCGGCGGTCCGTCACCACGTAGTCCTTGCCGTCCGCGTTGTACTCCGCCGGCGTCGCTCGCCGGTCGTTGGGGCGGGTCAGTTTGTTCTCGATGTACTTGGAATAGAAGCGGTAGCCGATGAAATACGTGCAGACGGCGGCGAAAACGAACCAGATCGCGTTGATCGTTTCACCACGCGAAAAGGCGAGCATGCTCCAGCTGACCCCGCCCAACAGCGCGATGGCGACCCAGATAACAACCTTGGTAGGCGTCCATTTGTATTGCGCGGCCTCCGCAGCCGGATCCAGCGCTACCGGCGGCAGGTTCGGGTCCTGGACCAGCAGGTCGGAATCCGGCTCGTTTCCGGCTTGCCCGGGCAGGGCTCCGGTGGGTTTCTCACTCATGATGCTCCCCCTTCATAGAACGCCGATGCTATTAACGATGCACCGTAGCAGCGCGGCCGTCTACAGGGAACGGAGCCGCCCTTTTCAGCGGGTGGTGAGCAGGATCTTGCCGGTGTGAGCGCCCAAATCGAAGTACTCATGGGCCGCGGCAGCATCCGCCAAAGCAAAGGTTCGGTGCACCTGCGGTTTGACGTCCCCGGACACCACCAGCGGCCAGACATGCTCGGCAACCGCGTGCATGATGGCGGCCTTTTCCTCCGCAGGCCGCGAGCGCAGGGTGGTGCCGATGACCGCGCCGCGCTTGGCCATGAGCTGGCCCAGATTCAGTTCCGCTTTGGCCCCGCCCTGCAGGCCGATCACGACCAGCCGACCGGAGGTGGCCAGGGCGTCCACGTTCCGCTGCAGGTACTTGGCACCCACGACGTCCAGGATGACGTCCGCGCCGCGGCCCCCGGTAGCCTCTTTGATCCGCTCCACGAAGTCTTCCTCGCGGTAGTTGATCAGCACCTCGGCACCCAGTTCACGCGCGACGTCGAGCTTTTCCTGGCTGCCGGCCGTCACCGCCGGGACGGCTCCGAAAGCGGCGACCAACTGGATGGCCATGGTGCCGATGCCGCCGGCCCCGCCGTGGATCAGTACGGTTTCGCCAGCCTGCACGCCGGCGGCCATGAACAGGTTGGAGAAGACCGTGGCGGCCACTTCCGGCAGCGCCGCGGCCGTCACCAAATCCACGCCCCGGGGCACCGGCAGCACCTGTCCTGCCGGGACCGCAACCTGTTCGGCGTAGCCGCCGCCGGCCAGCAGGGCGCACACTTCGTCGCCGACCCGGGGTGCGGTGACGTTAGGGCCGACAGCGGACACGCGGCCGGACACTTCCAGGCCTGGGATCTCGGAGGCGCCGGGAGGCGGCGGGTAGACGCCGATGCGCTGCTGCACGTCGGCGCGATTGACGCCGGCGGCAGCCACGTCGATCACCACTTCGCCCTCGGCCGGCTGCGGGGCTTCAGTGTCCCGCAGCCTCAGGACTTCGGGGCCGCCTGCTCCTTCATAAAACACCGCTCTCATTGCCAGCCTCACTTGCCTTGTCCGGACGCAGAAACGTTGCGGGCGCGCACTTTGCCCGCGCGCGCCCCTCCGTGACAGACTACAAGGCGAGGAAGGTTGTCCGAGCGGCCGAAGGAGCTGGTCTTGAAAACCAGTAGGCGGTAACCCCGTCTCATGGGTTCAAATCCCATACCTTCCGCTTCAGCAGCAGGTGTCCAGGCCGTCCGGCCGGGCACCTGCTGCTTTTCACGTCATAAGACGGGGAACCTCACGGTCAAGGTGGGCGCGTATTCTGCCTCGCCCGCGCCGCCGGTATACCCTCGGCTACGAGTCGTTGCACCCCTAAGCCGAGGAGACCCCGTGCCCAATCAGTCCGCGCCTGTCCGCCGCCGCCCGCTCAAGGCGTCCGCCGTCGTCGTCCTCATGGCAGCGCTGAGCGGTTGCGGATTGGGCGGCCCGCAGGAGCCGCCGCGGGATGCATCCGGTGCCGTGACCGAAGCCGCTTCCGCCGGCGCGTACACCATCAAGGTGGGCGACTGCCTGAACAACCCGCGCGCCGAGCGCCTCACCGAGGTGGAGTTCGTGCCGTGCGATCAACCGCACGAACTGGAGGCGTTCGCGTCCAGCAACCTGCCCGACGGCGACTACCCCGGCGACAAGGAAGTGGCGGCCAAGGCCGAAGAGTTCTGCGTGGCAGAGTTCAAGGCTTTCGCCGGCATCCCCTACGACGACTCTGCGCTGGAGCTGATCCATCTGAACCCCACCGAGGCAAGCTGGAGCAGCGAGCAGGACCGCGAACTGCTCTGCCTGGTGGGCGCCAAGGATGAGCCCACCACCGGCACGCTCAAGGACAGCCGCCGGTAGTCGAGCGGGTCGCGCACGGCCGCGGCTCGCCCTGCCCAAGGGCCCACGGATCCTGCACCACTCTGCCTAGCATGCCCGAAGCCCGCCGGGTCCACTGGCCCTACAGGCCTAGACCTTTCTGTCAAGCCCTAGCGAACGTTTCATCCCCTTTGAAGCTGTTCTTTCACAGAAGTATTCCGCTGGTTCTGGCCCTCGGGTAACCTCCCGTTCATCCCTGCCAGCTGGACTGGGGAGCGGTGCTTGCACCGTGCAGCCGTGCCGCAGCCGTTCCCTGGGTGCGCGGATCATCACTTTCACCTTGAGAGATAGGGCCAAATGGCTACTTCATCACCGAAGACCGCGCTGGCTGCGGTCCTGACGGCAGGCCTGGTGGCGGCGCCCTTCGCGGCGTTACCTGCGCATGCGGCCGATCCGGTCGAACTCAACCTTCTGAGCATTAACGATTTCCACGGCCGGATCGACGCCAACACGGTCAAGTTCGCGGGCACCGTGGAACAACTCCGGGCGCAGAACCCCGAGGGAACGCTGCTTACCTCCGCCGGCGACAACATCGGCGCCTCGGTCTTCGCGTCTTCCACGCAGCAGGACCAGCCGACCATCGATGTGCTCAATGCCTTGGAATTGGCGACGACGGCGGTGGGCAACCACGAGTTCGACCGCGGCTTCGCCGACCTGAGGGACCGTGTGGCCCCTGCGTCCAAGTACCCCCAACTGGGCGCCAATGTGTACCGGGCCGGCACCTCTGAACCGGCCCTGCCGGAGTACGAGCTGGTCCCGGTCAACGGCGTGACCGTTGGCGTGATCGGCGTGGTCACCGAGGAAACTGCCTCGCTGGTGTCCCCGGGCGGGATCGCCGACCTGGAGTTTGGCGATCCGGTGGACGCCGTCAACCGGGTGGCGGCGGAGCTGACGGACGGCGCCGGGGACGAAGCCGACGTCATTATGGCTTCCTACCACGAGGGCGCCAACACGAACGCGGACCTGGCCAGCGCCGTGGCGGCGAGTGCCGTGTTCAACCGGATCGTCAACGAGACGAGCGCGATCGTGGACGTTATTTTCAACGGCCACACCCACCAGGCCTACAGCTTCGACGCCCCTATTCCCGGCGCGGACGGCAAGACCCGGCCCGTGGTGCAGACCGGTTCCTACGGCGCGAACATCGGCCAGGTCCAGCTGAGCTACGACGCCGAAACCGGTGAGGTGCTGGCGCATACCGCTGCCGTCGTGCCGCGGACCGGCACCGCCGATGGTGAACTGGTATCCGCCTATCCGCGGATGGCCGAAGTATCCTCGATCGTCCAGGCCGCGCTGGAAAACGCCGAAAAGGTCGGCGCCCAGCCGGTCGGCTCGGTCACTGGCGACATCACCACCGCGTTCCTGCCTGACGGGCCTGACGCGGATTCCGCGCCGGACCGGGACGACCGCGGCTCCGAATCGACGCTGGGCAACCTGGTGGCCGATTCGTTGCTGGCATCCCTGGCCTCCGCCGAACGCGGCGGTGCCGAAATCGGTGTTGTGAACCCCGGCGGCTTGCGGAACGAGCTCTACTACGCGCCCGACGGCACGGTCACCTACGCCGAGGCCAACGGGGTGCTGCCGTTCCTGAATAACCTGTGGACCACCACGCTGACCGGCGCCCAGCTCAAGACCATGCTGGAGCAGCAATGGCAGCGCACCGCAGCCGGCGAGGTGCCCAGCCGCGCCTACTTGCAGCTGGGCCTGAGCAAGAACGTCAACTACACCTACGACGCGGCGCTGCCCGAAGGCGAGCGCATCACCGGCGTCTGGGTCAACGGCGAACCGCTGGACCCGGAACGCGGCTACCGGGTGGGCACCTTCAGCTTCCTGGCCCAGGGCGGCGACAACTTCCACGTCTTCACCAAGGGCGCTGACACCCGCGACTCCGGCTTGGTGGACCGAGACGCCTGGATCGCCTATATCGAGGACAACAGCCCGCTCTCGCCCGACTTCGCCCGCCGCACCATGCAGGTGACCGGGGCACCGGAATCCATCGGCCCCGGCCAGCAGGTCAGCGTGAAGCTGGCCAAGCTGGACCTGACCTCGCTGGGCGCCCCGGTCAACAAGGAGGTGTCGCTGGCCTACGTTGACGCGGCCGGCACCCGCACCGAGCTGGGCACCTTCCCGGTGGCAGATGGCAGTGCCTCCATCGAATTCACCGCTCCTTCCAACCTGGACGGCGGCTACTTCGAACTGAGCGCTGCCGCCTCCGGAACCACGTTCCGTCTGCCCTCCGCCATTAAGGCCGGCGGCGGCACCGGTGCCGACCATGTGGTGCTCAACGAGGCGTACCTGTCCGGCGGCAGCGCCGGCGCTGCCTACCGGAACAAGTTCATCGAGCTCTACAACCCCACCGACGCCGAGGTCAGCCTGGACGGCTGGTCGCTGCAGTACCGGCCGGCCACGGGAACCGCCACCCCCACGGGTGTGGCGGCGCTGTCCGGCAGCATCGAGGCCGGCGGCTACTTCCTGGTGCAGGCCAACTCCAACGGTCCCGGCGGCAAGGACTTGCCGGAACCGGACCTGGTGACCAGCCTGTCGCCCTCCGGGACCAATGGCACCCTGCTGCTAGCCAACCAGGCCGGCGCAGTGGCCGATCTGGGCAGCGGTTCGGTGGTCGACCGCAGGAATGTGGTGGACCTGCTGGGCTACGGCACCTCGAACACCTTCGAGACCGCAGCGGCCCAGCCGCCGAAGAGCAACACGGACGTGCGGTCGATGAACCGCGCCGACGGTGCCGACAGCAACAACAACGCGGCGGACTTCAGCCTCAGCGAAGACATCTCCCCGCAAGGCTCCGGCGAGGACAACGGAGGCGGTGATCCCGAGCCGGAAGCAGCGACCATCGCTGACATCCAGGGCACCGGCACCCAGTCCCCGCTGGCCGGCAAGACCGTGACCACCCACGGTGTCGTGACCGCGGCCTATGCCACCGGCGGTTTCGACGGCTACTACCTGCAGACCGAGGGGGCCGGCGGCGACACCAACACCAGCGACCGAACCGCCTCGGACGCGGTGTTCGTCTTCTCCCCCGCGACTGTCGGTGACGTGGAGATTGGCGATTTCGTGGAGGTCACCGGCAAGGTCAGCGAGTTCCATGGCCTGACCGAAATCACCGTGCCTGCCGATGGCCTGACACTGCTCAAGGAGGCCGCCGAAGCACCGAAGGCAGCCGCCATCGGCTGGCCGGCCACGGACGAGGCGCGCGAGAAGTTCGAGGGCATGCTGCTGGCGCCCCGGGGCGGTTTCACCGTCACCGACAACTTCGCTCTGAACCAGTACGGCGAGATCGGCCTTGCCGCCGGGAACTCCCCGCTGGTGCAGCCCACCGCCGTCGGCGCCTATGGCTCGGACGCGTTCTGGGCCGAGACCGAGAAGAACGCCGCCCTGGCCGTCACACTGGACGACGGCTCGAGCGTCAACTACCTGGGCGCGGACGCCAACAAGGACATCCCGCTGCCGTACCTGTCCGCCGAGGATCCAGTCCGGGTGGGCTCCCCCGCCGAGTTCGCCACCAACGTGGTGCTGGATTACCGGTTCGACCTCTGGCGTTTCCAGCCGCTGGGCCACCTGACGGTGGACAATGCGGAAACCGTCCAGCCGGCGTCGTTCCAGAACACTCGGACCAATGCGCCGGAGCAGGTCGACGGCGTGAAGCTGGCTTCGTTCAACGTGCTGAACTACTTCAGCACCACCGGCGACCAGGTGGCCGGCTGCGGTGCCTTCACGGACCGCGACGGCAACCCGATCACGGCCCGAAACTGCGATGCCCGCGGCGCTTGGGACGCGGAGAACCTGGAACGCCAGCAGGCCAAGATCGTTGCGGCCATCAACGCGCTGGACGCTGACATTGTGGCGTTGGAGGAAATCGAGAACTCCGCCCAGTTCGGCAAGGACCGCGATGCCGCCCTGGCCGCACTGACCAAAGCACTGAACGCGGACCTGGGCGATACCCGCCACAACGGCAAGCATACGGGCAAGGCGCACGGCGGCTGGGACTACGTCCGGTCGCCCGAGCAGCTGCCGGCGCTGGCGGACGAGGACTTCATCCGCACCGCGTTCATCTACAAGAAGGACGAAGTGAAGACGGTCCAGGAGTCGGTGATCCACAACGACACCGAAGCCTTCGCCAACGCGCGCAAGCCGCTGGCCCAGGCGTTCAAGGCCAAGAACGGACCCTCGGATCCTTTCATCGTGATCGCCAACCACTTCAAGTCCAAGGGCTCCGGCCCCAACTCGGGTGAGAACGCCGACCACGGCCAAGGTGCCTGGAATGCAGCCCGCACCGCGCAGGCGCATTCACTGGTGGACTTCGCGGAGCAGATGCAGGAGAAGTTCGGGACCGACAAGGTGCTGCTGACCGGCGACTTCAACTCCTACGCCAAGGAGGACCCAATCAAGGTCCTCACCGACGCAGGCTATGTGGATCAGGGCGCCAAGACCGGCGAGCACAGCTACAGCTTCGGCGGCATGGTGGGCTCGCTGGACTATATCTTCGCCTCGCCCGCAGCGGACGCGAAGGTCAAGGGCGCCGACATCTGGAACATCAACTCGGTGGAATCGATCGCACTGGAGTACAGCCGGTACAACTACAACGCCACCAACTTCTACGCCCCGGATCCCTACCGGGCCAGCGACCACGATCCGATCATCGTGGGCCTGGACATGGACAAGGACCGCGGCACCGGCGGAAAGAAGCGCTAGACAAGCCTCAGCGGTTCAGCCACCGGCAGCCACGCAAGGAGACAGGCAGGCCCTCCCACCCGGGGAGGGCCTGCCTGCCTCATCTGCCCACTACTGTCGGCGGCAGTGACGGCGTCAGTGCCCTAGCATCCCGCTGCCAACGACGGCGGTGCCCGCCTGCGCGGCCGCGGCCCTGCTTCTGTTGTCGGCTGCGTCGAGGATGGCAGCGGCTATCCGGTCGGCATCCTGCAAGGTCCGGCCGCCGGTCTCCCCGGAAGCCCCGGCTTCGGCGGCAATCGACGTGCCCCACTGCACCGAGGACAGCTGCAGCCCGATCACATACAGGTTCTCCACCGGTTGTCCGTTCCGATCCAGCGGGCGGTACGGCGGCTGCGTGACATCCAGGCCGGAACCGGTCACCGGCGCGCCATTGGGTCCGATCATCAGCTTGGGCCTGGCCAGGCCATCCTCCAATATCCGGCGCAGCAGCGGCGACCGGTTGTGGGCCACCCGATTGACCGGCATCATCGCCTCCACCAGGTAGGCGGCACTGTAGTCGGCGTCGTCGACCCACGGCGAAGTGACCCGGAAGCGGCCGGTGTTCGGATCCACCTGGTAGACCGGCTCGGGGCCCGCAAACTGGACGATGCCGGCCCGCGCCAGGGCAGCCAACTGCTCGATGCGCTGGGCCGGCGGTCCGCTGGCCAGCCCCTCGACCAGCGGTTCGAACCAGCCGCGAAGTTCGGCCAGCCACGATTCCTCGGTGATGCCGCCGTCGGCCACAATCTTTTTGAGCAGCGAACGTCCGGCGTTGAGGGCCCCAATGGCCATCTTGAGCGGATCATCGGTTCCTCGCGCAGAGCCGTTCGCGTCGGCGTCCAGGTAGTCCAGAACCGCCTGCTGATACTCGGCGGCGGACGTGAACTTGCGGCTGCTGAAGGGCTTGGCCATGCCTTCCACGTCCAGCAACCTGTCCTGGCTGACCCGCTCGGCCAGGTACGCCCGAACCCGCGTCAGCAGCGTGCGGTTTCCTGGCTCCCATTTCTCCGCCAGCAGTTGGTCCAACCCGGACAGCAGCTCCTGCGGTGCCACCTTCAGGCACTCCGGTTCCACCCGCGCCAGCGTGGAGTAATAGGTCCAATAGACGTCGCGGTGCAGCATCGGCCACAAGTCGTGGTCAAAGCCGGGCTGGACGCCGGCTTCGGCAAACAGGCGGGCTGCGTGCGTGGTGAAGTGCTGCAACTCGACGCCGGCCGGGATGTAGCTATCGATTCTGGCCTTCGCGCGGTAGGGGGTGCCGCGCCGGGACCCGGCCACCAGCCGCGGCTCCTTCCCCGACGGGAGGTAGGTCAGCGGCTTGTCGTCCGTCGCCGGCACGAACCGTCCGCCGCGGCCTTCGGTCACTTGGACCATGAGGTCGAAGAAGTTCAGGCCCATCCCGCGGACCAGCACCGTGCGCCCGGGCGGGAGCCGGCCCCAGTCCACGTCGGCGGGAACGTTCGGCGGCAGGTAGTGCAGGCCGTGCCGCGCCGCCGCATCCTGCAGCTGCTGCTGCTCCGGGTTCAGCGCGGCGGGCAGATGCCCCAACGCCAGCACCACGGCGTCGGCCGGCAGAGTCGTGCCGTCGTTCAGCTCAAGCTGCCACTCGGCGTCGTGCCGTGCCAGACCGGTGGCTTCCGCCGCGTGAACGGTCAGCGAGGCATCCGCCCCGGTCCGGGCGGCCAGGTGCGCGAAGGTCCAGGCCAGATAGCGCCCGTACAGCGCGCGGCTGGGAAAATCGGCAGGCCCCAGCGCCGCCGCCTCCGCAGCGTCATCCGCCGGCACATCCGGAATGCTGCCGTCCGCCACCGCGGAGCGCCAGGCCTCGAAGGTCATCCCGGCCACCGGTTCGGGCCCCACATGCTCGGTCCCGGGTGCCGGCACCACCGTAGGGAACAGGCAGGGCGTATTCATCAGGAACAACCGCGACTGGCCCGGCTGCCAGACGTGGCCCGGCCCTGGCGGGAACGGATCCACCAGATGGATCCGCAGCCGGGCTCCACCGCGCGCGTGCTGGTTGGACAGCAATCGTTCCAACACGGAGGTGCCCCGCGGGCCTGCGCCCACGATCGCCACCCGATAGATGCCCGGATTATCCATGCTTTCTAGCCTACGGTCTACAGGCCGAACGTCCGGCCGGAGCGGCTCGGAAGTTCCCGACCGCGCACCGCACGGAACCTCCGCGGCGGCATGCCTAGGATGGTGGCATGGCCCAAGATTCCGCGCAGGACAGCACGCATTTGCCCCACGACGACTTCATCTGGCTGGAGGACATCTACGGCGAGCGGCCGCTGGAGTGGGTGAAGGGCCAGAACCGCCGCACCGAGGACAAGCTGCTGGACGGGCAGTTCACCGCGCTGGAAGCCGGCATCTTGGAGGTCCTCGACGCGGAGGACCGGATCCCGGCCGTCACTAAGCGCGGCGCTTACTACTACAACTTCTGGCGGGACAAGGCGAACCCCCGCGGCCTGCTCCGACGCACGTTCTGGGAGAGCTACCTGACCGACTCGCCCGAATGGGAGATCCTGCTGGATGTGGATGCGCTGGCCGCGGCCGAAGGCATCGAGTGGGTCTACGCCGGCTCCGCCTTCCTGCGGCCGGCCGACGGCATCAGCTACCGGCGGGCCATGCTGCGGCTTTCACCCGATGGCGGCGACGCTGTGCGGCTGCGGGAGTTCGACGTCGAGGACCGCGCCTTCGTCGCCGGAGGCTTCGACATCCCGGTGGCCAAGAGCTACGTCTCGTGGCTGGATCAGGACCGGATCCTGTTGGGCACCGACTTCGGACCGGGCTCGCTGACCACCTCCTCCTATCCGCGGACCAGCCGCATCCTGCAGCGCGGCCAGGCGCCGGATGCGGCGGAGGAATACTTCAACGTCCCCGAGGACCACATGCTGGCCCAGGTAGGCCACGACTCCACCCCCGGCTTCGAACGCGACGTCGCGGTGGACGTCATCGATTTCTTCAACTACCGCACCTATCTCCGGCGCGACGGAAGTTGGCTGCCCATCGATGTGCCCACCGACGTGAACGTTGACATCCACCGCCAGTGGCTGCTGATGCGGCCGCAGGGTGACTGGGAACTCGGCGATTCCGTCCACCCGGCCGGCTCGCTGCTGGCCGTTGAGCTGGAAGCCTTCCTGGCCGGAGACCGCAGCGTGCAGGTGCTGTTCGCGCCGGATGCGGCAACCTCGCTGCAGTCCTGGAGTTGGACGAAGAACTACCTGCTGCTGAACCTGCTGCACGATGTGTCCTCGCAGGTGCGCGTGCTGGATCCGGCGGCCGGCTGGTCCGCATCCGAGCTCCAAGATTGCCCGCCGCTGCACGCCGTGGATGCCTCGGCCGTGGATGACGAGGAGTCGGACGACTACTGGCTGGTGGCCACCGGCTACCTCACGCCCTCCACCCTCTCGCGTGGCACCATCGGCGGGCCGGCAGCGGAAGTCAAGGCTTCGCCGTCGTACTTTGATTCCGCTGCCTACGAGGTCCAGCAGTACTTCGCCACCTCCAAGGACGGAACCCAGGTGCCGTATTTCCAGGTGGCGCCAAAAGACCTCAATCACGACGGCGGCAATCCCGTGCTGCTTTCGGGTTACGGCGGGTTCGAGATCGCCAGGACACCAGGCTACAGCGGCACCGTGGGCCGGGCGTGGCTGGAACAGCGCACCGCGGACGGCCGCGGCGGGGTGTATGTGGTGGCCAATATCCGCGGCGGCGGCGAATACGGTCCGGCATGGCACCGGGCGGCGCTGCAGGCCAACCGGCACCGGGCCTACGAGGACTTCGCCGCGGTGGCGCAGGACCTGATGGACCGCGGCGTCACCCGCCGGGAGCGGCTGGGCTGCGCGGGCGGCTCGAACGGCGGACTGCTGGTGGGCAACATGCTCACCAGCTACCCGCATCTGTTCGGCGCGGTCTCCTGCGGGGTGCCGCTGCTGGACCTGGCCCGCTACACCCAGCTGTCCGCCGGCTACTCCTGGATTGCCGAGTACGGGGATCCCCAGGACCCGGCGCAGTGGGAGTTCATCCGCACCTTCTCGCCCTACCACCTGCTTCAGCCCGACACCGAATACCCCGATGCGCTGATCTGGACCGCCACCTCGGACGACCGGGTGGGCCCGGTGCAGGCACGGAAAATGGCCGCGCGGATGCTGGAGCTGGGCATTGAGAACGTCTGGTTCCACGAGGCCTTGGAAGGCGGCCACGCCGGCGCCAGCGACAACAAGCAGACCGCCCGGCTGCAGGCCCTCTCGCACACGTTCCTGTGGCGGGCGCTGACAGGTTAAGCCGTTCGGCGGTTTTGCTCTTGACCCTTGGTTCTGGGTAGTCTTGTGTGGCTAGCAATAGCGGATGGAGACGTGCCAGAGCGGCCGAATGGACTTCACTGCTAATGAAGGGTCGGGGTTAAACTCGACCGGGGGTTCAAATCCCCCCGTCTCCGCGTCAACTCCCCCGGGAAACCGGGGGAGTTTTTGCGTCTCCGGGGTGTTGCGGATGTTGTCGCCGGGCCGGGCCGAACCAGTTGGCCAGCGCGTCCTCCAGCCCAGACCGCGTCCCGTCTCCCGTCCAGGCCACATGACCGTCGGGCCGGACCAGCACCGCTGCGGGAGCGCTGACCGGACCGATCACCGGAAGTTCCCACCCGCCGTCGTACGCGGCGTCCACCAGCTGCACCCGGTCCGCCCACGGCCCCACGTCGACGCTGCCGGGCGAACCGAGGTTGAGCAGCACCGCCCGGGCATCGCGCAGGAGAGTAAACACGCGCAGCGGGCCGTTGGCTGTCACGACGTCGAGATCGGGCATCCGGCGACCGAGCAGCGGGTGCCCGTCGCCGAGGTCGTAGCGGACGTCCAGACCGGAAATGAGCCCGGCAACCTGTTTCCGTGCCTCGTCGATCGTCAACAGGCCGGCCACCGTGTCGGCCAGCGCGCCGATGCGCGGGTCGGCGCGCTGCATGAGCGACTGCGCCATGGTGTGCTTCAGCGCGCGGGCTCCGGCGGGGTGCCGCTCGGCGTGGTAGGTGTCCAGCAGGCTGTCCGGCGCGATGCCCCAGACCACCTGGGCGAGCTTCCAGCCGAGGTTCACGGCGTCCTGGATGCCGAGCCCGATCCCCTGGCCGCCGGACGGGGCATGGATGTGCGCGGCGTCCCCGGCCAGCAGCACGCGGCCGCTGCGGTAGGCGGCGGCTTGCCGCGTGGCATCGGTGAACCGCGAGATCCAGGTCGGATGGTGGACTCCGAAGTCGGTGTCATAGATGTCGGTCAGCGCCTTGCCCAGGTCGGCCAGGGTGGGCTCGGTGGCCGGCCCAGGTTGCTTCTCGGTCACGATCACCCGCATGGTGCGCCCGTCCTCCATCAAATGCAGCCCGTGAATCCCCACCTCGTCGATGCGGGCGCCCGCCGGCGTCTCCTCGGTCACTTCAACTTCGGCGATCAGGCTGCTCCTCGTCGCGTCCCAGCCGGGGAACTCGATCCCGGCCGCCTTCCGGACGGCGCTGCGCCCGCCGTCCGCACCGACTAGGTACTGCGCGTGCATCAGCCGTCCGTCGGCGAGCTGCACGTCGACCCCGCTGTGGTCCTGGCCGAAGCCGGCCACCTCGAGTCCGCGATGAACCGGCACGCCCAGCTCCTCGATCCAGCCAGCCAGGATCCGCTCAATATGGTTTTGCCACAGGCCAAGCGTGTAGGGGTACCGGGTAGGAAAGTCGCTCACGTCCAGCTTCGTGCTGCCGAAGAACGCCGCCTGGACGCGCTGCCCTTCGGCAAGGAACCGGTCGGCTATTCCGCGCTGATCGAGGATTTCGATGGTCCGTGAGTGGAATCCGCCGGCACGCGAGCCCGCCAGTTCCGGCCTCGGCCGGCGCTCCACAATGGCCGTTTCCACTCCTGCCAGTGCCAGCTCGCCGGCCAGCATCATCCCGGTCGGACCGCCCCCGGCAACGATCACATCAGCCATCACAGCCCCCGCCTCTCCAAGCCTTTTCCGTGTGCGCCTCAGCCGGGCACGTCCGAGCCAGTTTGCGGTATGACCGGGGCCTTGCCGCAAGCCCCCGTGTGCCCGCTAGATTGGAAGTGGCGGACTTAGACGCCTTCGGTCGCTTCCAGGCGGCCGGTCCGAACTGCCTCGGCGAAGGCCTGGTAGTCCTTTTCATTCTGGTCGGCGTAACGCTCGGAGAAATCGGCGATTGAGGCGTCGAATTTGGTGCTCTTGCCCAGGTACGCAGCGATCGCAATCGGGTCACCTGATCGGGCGTGCGCGCGTGCCAAGGTCCAGCCGCAGGCGCTGGCATAGAAGGTCATGCCGCGAGGCTTCATCGCTTCCACCAGCGCTGAGCCCTTCATGTCCCGGAGTTGGCGCCAATACAGGTACCGGTTGTGCTGCGCCCCCTTGGTCCAGCCCAGGAAGATGTCGCTGGCGGCCTGCATCATCCGCTGTCCCTGCACCACGCGCTCGCCCGGCTGCCAGAACGTACTCCTGGGCAGGTGGTCCTCAAGCACCGATCGGGTGGCCTCCTTGACCTGGAGAAACAGCGGATCCTTTTGATCCCGCCCCTGGAGCAAGGCGATGAACGCCCGCGTCCCGACACTGCCGACGCCCACGACCTTGCGCGCGACGTCGATGACTTCGAATTGTTCGAGTAGCTGCCGCCGGTCATCCTGCAGGGTGGCCCGGTAGGACCGGAGCTGGTCGTGAACCGCGTTCTGCACCTCGTCGCCGGACATCCCGTACGTCTCCGCCAGGTCCCGCACGGGAATGACAATGGGTGGCTGACTGACAATGCGGTACTTCCCGTCGACGCGCTCGGCGAGCTTGGAGAGTGCCTGCAGGCTGTCTCGACCGTGGGCCTTTGCGAGGCTCTGGCGCGCCGCCTTTCCCATCCCCTTGGCTGCCTTTTTGAGCGCTTTGCCCTTTTGGGTTTTCACGGCCAGGTCGATGGCTGCCAATAACTGGTCCTCGGACAGGCGGGCGTACCAAATGTCCAGGGTGCGCATCTGTGCGAACTGGGCCATCGCTTCGCGGTAGGCCCGAACCGCGGTGAGCGTCACCTCGCGTGTTTCGTCCGTGGTGAACCCGTTGTTCCGGGCTGCGATCGTGAAGCTCGCGGACATACGCTCGACGTCGTACTCGAACGGCCCCGGAAGAGTTTCGTCGAAGTCGTTCAGGTCGAACAGGAGGGTTCGCTCGGGCGAGGCGAACACGCCAAAGTTGGACAGGTGGGCGTCGCCGCACAATTGGGAGTTAAGGCCGGCCCGCGGCGTGTCCTTCAGGTCCGCGGCCATGATCTTGGCCGCCCCCCGGTAGAACGTGAACGGCGAGGCCAGCATGCGGCCGTGACGCACCGGCACAAGGTCCCGCTCCCTGGTCCGGTTCTGTTCCTCGAGGAGTGCTATCGGATCGGGTCGGCCCGCGGCGGGAAGCCAGCCGGCGTGGCTGGAGACAGGGGTCCTCTGGCGGCATTCCTTGCCGTGGGATGCACGCTCCTCGACGCTCGGGTGCTTGACCTTCTTCTCGGCCATGCTCTTCACCTAGCCCTGCAGCATCTCGTCCGCGTTCACAAAGCGATTGACAATGCGATTGTGGCCCCGGCGCGGCCGCTCGTCAACGCGCGGCCGTCTTCCCCGAAGCGATGGGTTGTGCCTGCGTACTCGACTTCGCCAGTTCCAGTACCGGAGGTCAGTCCTGCTCTTAGAGGTCCTGAACGGATCGGGACAACAGGCAGAACTCGTTGCCCTCGGGATCGGCGAGGACCACCCAGCTGACATCGGGCGCCTGGCCGCCGTCTACTCTCCGCGCTCTCCGAGGGCGAGCAGCCGATCGACCTGTTGGGCGGTGGGCGCGCCATCGGCCCGCAGATCGAAATGCAGCCGGTTCTTGATCGTTTTGCACGTTAATCCATGAACCGTGGCTATGCACCAGCGGACCGCGGCGGCAATCCGGGCCCCGTGTCTCCTCGGAGAAATCAGCCCTTGAGCGCAAGCGCGAAGGGCAGGACCGATTCGGCGCCGGCCAGGCGCAGCGCACGGCCAGCCACGGTGAGCGTCCAGCGGCTGTCGGCGAGGTCGTCGACCAGCAGCACCGGGCCTCGGTTCTGCGCCAGCCATGCTTCACCACCGTCGGGGACCTGGAACTGGTCCCAGACATCGGCTAGCCGGAAGGCACTGTTGCCGCCCGGGCCACTGCGGGGACCGCCGTGCGGCACAGCGAGTTCGCCGAGGTACGGCAACTGGCCTATCTCCGAGAGTCCACGGGCCAGCGACTGCACCAGCAGCGGCCGGCTCCGCGACGGCACGTTCACGATGGCCACCGGCCGCTGGGCCCAGCCCCACTGGGCGAGGACCTGCACGCAGGCTTTCAGCATGCCGGCGGGCACCTCCCGGTCCGGCGCATCGGAGCCAAAGACCTCCCGCAGCTGCCCGCCCCAGCCCAGATCCGTCAGGCGGGCCAGCGCGCGGCCGCTGCCGTTGGCTTCGGCCGGCGGGATCTTGCCCTTGACCGGTACACCCAGTTTGTCCATCCCGCTGGGCCACATGGCCCGGGGCTCCAGTTCGACGCCGGCCCGCTGCAGGGCGGCGCCGGCGCTTTCGGTGGCCTCGGCCGCGATGCTGTCCGAGTACCATGGCCCGGCGCAGTTGTCGCAGCGACCGCACGGGGCGGCCGCCGGATCGTCCAGCGCGCGGGCGAGGAATTCCATCCGGCAGCCGGAGGTGTTCTCGTAGTCCAGCATGGCGTTCTGCTCGGCCACCCGGGCCTGCGCGATGCGCCCATAGCGCTCCGCGTCATAGGCCCAGGGCTGGCCGGTTCCCTCCCAGCCGCCGCTGACCTTGCGCACCGCGCCGTCCACGGACAGGACCTTCAGCAGCAGTTCCAGCGGCGACCGCTTCAGGTTCACCAGCGTTTCCAGCGCCGCCGTGGACAGCACCGTGCCGGGAGCGGCGAGCTCGCGCAGCACCGCGGTGGCGGTCCCCTCGTTAGGCATCGAGGCGGTGGCGAAGTACTCCCAGATGTCCCGGTCCTCGGTGCCCGGCAGCAGCAACACGTCCGCGTTGGGGGTTCCGCGGCCGGCACGCCCCACCTGCTGGTAGTAGGCCACCGGGGAACTTGGTGCCCCCAGATGGACCACGAAGCCCAGGTCCGGCTTGTCGAAGCCCATGCCGAGTGCGCTGGTGGCCACCAGCGCCTTGACCCTGTTTTCCTTCAGCGCCGCCTCCGCCTGCTCCCGCTCAGCGGGATCGGTGCGGCCGGTGTAAGCGGCCACCGCATGGCCGGCCTCACGCAGCAGCCTGGCCGTATCCTCGGCTGCGGAGACCGTGAGCGCGTAGATGATGCCGCTGCCAGGCAGGTCGTTCAGATGCGTGAGCAGCCAGCCGAGCCGGGCCCGCGGGCTGGCCAGCCGGAGCACTCCCAGCCGCAGCGAAGCACGGGCGAGCGGCCCCCGGATGGTGAGCACCCCGCCGTCGTGCTCCCCGGTGGAACGCACGCCGAGTTGCTCTTCGATGTCATGGACCACGCGGGAGTTGGCGGTGGCCGTGGTGGCCAGCACCGGAACCCGGTCCGGGAGCTTTCCGATCAGGTCCCGGATCCGCCGGTAGTCGGGACGGAAATCGTGGCCCCAGTCGGAGATGCAGTGGGCTTCGTCGATCACCAGCAGGCCGGAACTGCCCACCAGTTGCGGGAGCTGCTCGTCCCGGAAGCGCGGATTGTTCAACCGCTCCGGCGACACCAGCAGAACATCCACCGTGTTGGCGGCCAGCTGCTCCTGGATCTGCCCCCATTCCAGCTGGTTGGCCGAGTTGATGGCGGCGGCCCGCACGCCCGCGCGTTCGGCTGCGGCCACCTGGTCGCGCATCAGCGCGAGCAGCGGCGAGACGATCAGCGTGGGACCGGCGCCCCGCCGGCGCAGCAGCAGGCTCGCCACGAAGTAAACCGCGGACTTGCCCCAGCCGGTGCGCTGCACCACCAGTGCCCGGCGCCCCGCGGAGACGAGCGCTTCGACGGCCTCGAACTGGCCCTCGTGGAACTCCGCGGTTTCATTGCCCACCAGGGCCCGCAGCAGCGCCGTGGCCTCCTGGCGCAGCGCTCCGCCGCCCTGCCCGGCCGCAGCCGTTTCCAGTGTGGCGATGTCCGCCGCCGTGTCCGTTGTCCCGTCGATCCGCTCAGCCATGATCCCCAGTATTCCAGCCGCAGCTGACAAGCTGTCCCTTTTCCACAGGAGCCCCTTATAAGCTGGTGCAGTGAGCAGCATAGATCTTGGCCTGTCCTTCAAGGCCTACGACGTCCGAGGGATCGTGGGCGAGACCATAACCGCCGCAACCGTGGAGGCGACCGGTGCGGCCTTCGTTGACGTGCTGTCCCTGGCCGGACAGACGGTGCTGGTGGGCGGAGACATGCGCCCGTCCTCCCCGGAGTTCGCGGCCGCCTTCGCGCACGGCGCAGCGGGCAGGGGGGCCAACATCCTGATGCTGGGACTGATCTCCACCGACGAGCTCTACTATGCCTGCGGCTCCCTCGACGCAGCCGGGGTGGTGTTCACCGCCAGCCACAACCCCGCCCAGTACAACGGCATGAAGATGGCCAAGCCCGGCGCCGTGCCGGTCTCCTCCGACACCGGCATGTTCGACATCCGCGACCGCGCGCAGAAATACCTGGAAACCGGCATTCCGGACGGCACCGAACCGGGAACCATCAGCGAAACCAACGTGCTCTCCGGCTATGCCGGGTACCTGCGCTCGCTGGTTGACCTGACCGGCATCCGCCCGTTGAAAGTGGTGGTCGACGCCGGCAACGGCATGGCCGGAATGACCACTCCCGCAGTGCTCGGCGACAGCCTCCTGCCGGCGCTGCCGCTGGAGATCGTGCCGCTGTACTTCGAGCTGGACGGCACCTTCCCCAACCATCCGGCCAACCCGCTGGAGCCGGAAAACCTGGTGGACCTGCAGGCCGCCGTGCGGGAGCACGGGGCGGACATCGGGCTGGCCTTCGACGGCGACGCCGACCGCTGCTTTGTGATCGACGAGACCGGGGCCGTGGTCTCCCCCTCGGCGATCACCGCGCTGGTCGCCCGCCGGGAAATCGCCCGCGCCCAGGCCGCCGGCGAAGAACACCCGGCGGTGATCCACAACCTGATCACTTCCCGCGCCGTGCCCGAGGCCATTTCCGCTGCCGGCGGCCGTGCCGTGCGCACCCGGGTGGGCCACTCGTTCATCAAGGCGCATATGGCGGAAGAAAAGGCAGTGTTCGGCGGCGAACATTCCGCGCACTACTACTTCCGTGACTTCTACAACGCGGACACCGGCATGCTCGCCGCCATGCACGTGCTGGCCGCGCTCGGAGAACAGCAGGCGCCGCTCTCGGAACTGGCCGACGAGTACGACCCCTACCATGCCACCGGGGAACTGAACTCGCAGGTGGAGGACAAGGCCGCCGCCGTCGCCCGCGTGCTGGCTGACTTCGCCCCCACGCTGGCCGCCGCCCCGGCCGTCGGCGGGACCGCCGCCACCGCCGCCACCTGCCCGGCCGCCTACGCGGGAACCGGCGTGAGCGTGGACCGCCTCGACGGCACCACCGTCATTGCCGACGACGGATCCTGGTGGTTCAACCTGCGCCCCTCCAACACCGAACCGTTCCTGCGCCTGAACGCCGAAGCCACCAACCCGGCGCTGCTCAGCACCCTCCGCGAACATGTCTTGGCCCGGGTCCGGGAAGCCGCATGAGTGCGTCGTGGCGTGACGGCATTCCCGCCGAGGTACTTGCCGACATCGACACCCTGTTCGGCACCGGACTGGGCGTGGCCCAGGAGCAGCTGACCGACCACGGCGCGTTCCTGCCCGCCGCGCTGGTCACCACCCACGACGGCGGACTGCGCCTGGTGGTGGTCTCCCCCGATGATCTGGACGCGGAAGCAACCGAGGCAGCCGAAGTCAACGTGGACGGCATGATCGATGATCTGTATGCCACGCTGCGGCAGGAACGCGGCGACTTCCGCGCCGTTGCAGTAATCAGCGACATCTTCCTGCCCGAAGAGGACGCCGACGCAATCCAGATTGCGGTGGAGCACTCCACCGGCGTCGCCGTCTCCGCCATCCAGCCTTACCATCACGACGACGACGGCAAGTGGAGCTACCCGGACCCCTTCGTGGATCCGCAGGAACGGCTCGTCTGGCCCGATCAGGAACCAGCCGAAGACACCGGGCCGGACTGATCCGCCCCACCCGCCGCCCGTCACGCTGCCGGCACGGGTGCCGGGACACGCCGTGAGGCGCGGCACAGCCGGGAATCCGGCCGCCGACTGACGACTAATATGGCAAGCATGCGTATCAATGCCTTCTCCGACGTGTGCCTGCGGGCGCTCATGCTGCTCTCCGCAGCCCCGGACGAGCAGTTGATGACCACGCAGAGCATTGCCGACGGCGTCGGAACGCCGTACAACCACGTCAGCAAGGCGGTGCTGAAGCTGCGCGGGCTCGGACTCATCGAGGCGGTGCGCGGCCGGTCCGGCGGCGTCCGGATCAGCCCCGCCGGACGGGCCGCGACGGTGGGCAGCCTGCTGCGGAGGCTGGATGCGCGCGAGGACCTGGTGGATTGCGAGTCCCCCAACGGCGACTGCCCGATGAACAACAACTGCGGGCTGCGCGGGGCCCTGCGCCGCGCGCGCGAGGCGTTTTACCTCGAACTCGACCCCGTTGTGGTGTCGGCGCTGCCGCACCAGTCACAAATGGAGCCGGTACTAGTGACCTTGTTCACCCGCCGCCCGGCCTGACCCACACTGCTCCGCAGGCTGGCCCGGGCCCTGTCAGCCGGTGTGCCGCCCCGAAAGCTTGTCGCGGAGCCGGTCCACCATGCCAACACCGGGGCCAACGGTCTTGTGGAACAGTTCAGAATGCGGCGCACTGGGATGAGGCCGCGTCGGCGCAACCTTCTTGGCGTTCTGGACCTTTTCGGCCAAATCCCGGAGCTTGGCCTCGGGAATGTTCGCGCGCAGCTTCGGGAACTGCTCCATCTCCTCGTCGTTCGCGTGGTGGCGCAACTTTCCCTCCAGTTCCCTGACCAGTTCCATGAAGGTCGGGGCGGATGAGTCAACGTCTTCCATCCGCTTCATGAGCTGGACGATTTCCTCATGTTCCTCCTTGTCGTGCTCGACCTCTTCCTTGCCATTCGGAACGTGCTCTTCAATCACGGGATAGACGAGCATCTCCTCGGCCACGGCGTGGCGCATCACCTCGGCGATGACGGTATCGGCCAGGTCGCGGCGCTGGCCTGGGTCGGCGGTCTGCTCGATTTGGCTGAGCAGGTCAATCATGTCCTCGTGGTCTGCGGTGAGGATGTCGACGACATCCGCGCCATCAGTGGCAGCCATGAAACGCCTCCTTAGTGGGTTGTTGCTTTTGGGCGGTCGAGTTGGGGCATCAACATACCAATGCCGCCGGGCAGCGTCTATGGTCCGGCGCGCCACTACGGCCCGCGGGGCGCGATCCTTGGCGGTGGTCTAGACCGGAGGCGGCAAATCGCATGTGCCTGAAGCCTGGCGCCTGACGGCGTCAACCGGAGGTTAAAGGATGAGACCCCTGCACGTCTGCGCAGGGGTCTCATCCGGGGCCGCCATGGCGGCCATCGTTACTGGTCAGGCGAAGCGGGCCTGCAGCTGCTGCAGTTCGGCGGCCAGCTCATCTGGCAGCGCGTCGCCGAATTGGGCGTACCACTCCTCGATGCCCTTGAGCTCTTCCTTCCACTCCTGCGGATCCACCTTGACGGCTTCTTCCACCTGTTCCGGAGTCATGTCCAGCCCGGTGAGGTCGATGGACTCGCCGGTCGGGATGTAGCCGATCGGCGTTTCCTTGGCATCCGCGGTGCCCTCGATGCGCTCGATGGCCCACTTGAGCACGCGGGAGTTCTCACCGAAGCCCGGCCAGGCGAAGCCGCCGTCGGCCGTGCGGCGGAACCAGTTGACCAAGAAGACCTTGGGCAGGCGCTCCGGGTTGGCCTTGCCCTCGATGGTGCCCCAGTGCTTGAGGTAGTCGCCGGCGTTGTAGCCCATGAACGGAAGCATCGCCATCGGGTCGCGGCGGACCACGCCGACCGCGCCGGCCGCGGCTGCCGTGGTTTCCGACGACAGGGTGGAGCCCATGAAGATGCCGTTGGTCCAGGAGCGGGCCTGGGTGACCAACGGAATGGTGGTCTTGCGGCGGCCGCCGAAGAGGATCGCATGGATTTCCACACCATCGGGGCTGTAGTAATCCGGTGCCAGCATGTCGATCTGCGAGATCGGGGTGCAGAAGCGCGAGTTCGGGTGGGCGGCGGGGCGCCCGGAATCCGGCGTCCAGTCGTTGCCTTCCCAGTCGATCAGGTGAGCCGGCACTTCGTCCGTCATGCCCTCCCACCAGACACCGCCGTCGTCGGTCAATGCCACGTTGGTGAAAATGGAGTTGCCCTTGGCGATGGCGCGCATGGCGTTCGGATTGGTGCTCCAGCCGGTGCCCGGCGCAACGCCGAACAGCCCGTACTCCGGGTTCACCCCACGCAACTCGCCTTCCTTGCCGATGCGCATCCAGTTGATGTCGTCGCCGAGGGTCTCGGCTTTCCAGCCTTCGATAGTCGGATCCAGCAGGGCCAGGTTGGTCTTGCCGCAAGCGGACGGGAAGGCCGCCGCGATGTTGTAGGACTTGCCCTGCGGACTGGTGAGCTTGAGGATGAGCATGTGCTCGGCCAGCCAGCCCTCGTCGCGGGCAATCACCGAAGCGATGCGCAGGGCGTAGCACTTCTTGCCCAGCAGCGCGTTGCCGCCGTAGCCGGAGCCGTAGGACCAAATGGAGCGCTCCTCCGGGAAGTGCACAATCCACTTTTCCTCGTTGCACGGCCAGGCAACGTCGGCCTCGCCGGGCTCCAACGGGGCGCCCACCGAGTGCAACGCCGGCACGAAGAAGGCGTCCTCGGCTTCCATCTTGCGCAGCACGTCGGTGCCAATCCTGGCCATGATGCGCATGGAGGCGACCACGTAGGCGGAGTCGGTGATCTCCACACCGAATTGCGGTTGCTCGGCATCCAGCGGACCCATGACGAACGGGATGACGTACATGGTGCGTCCGCGCATGCTGCCGGAGAAGCGTTCCGTGAGGATCGCCTTCATCTCCGCGGGATCCATCCAGTTGTTGGTGAACCCGGCGTCTGCTTCCTTTTCGGAGCAGATGAAGGTCCGCTCTTCAACGCGGGCCACGTCCTTGGGGTCGGAAGAACCCACGAACGAGTTCGGGAACAGCTCGGGGTTCAACCGCTGCAGCGTGCCAACCTCGACCAGATGGTCGGTCAGACGTGCGTATTCCTCTTCGGAGCCGTCCACCCAATACACAGAGTCGGGCTGCGTCAGCTCGGAAACTTCGGCCACCCAGGCCAGAAGCTTTGCGTGTGTAGTTGGGGCGTCCCCAAGTGTTTCCTCAAGAACCGGCTGACGCGTTGTATCGCCCATGACTCATCCCTTTCTTGGGCCAGTGGTGTGTATCGATGCTATGGGCCACCGGCTAGACCAGTCGGGGGCCGGATCACCCGCCGCGCTGGGTCGAGTAGGATGAGGCCCGCGATTCCGCGGTTTTTGGATGTGACCGGCGTCAATAATGTGATTAAGGTCATATAGACCGGTCTAGTTCATATGGCGTTCACGGGGACTCACCGACACTGCGGACCCTTAATGCGCGGAATTCCGGGCCGGAACGGGGGTTCGACTGCTCGATTTGGCGGCGTCCGGTAAACACGCTACAGTTGTATCCGGCCGCGAGGCCAAGCGCCCATAGCTCAGCTGGATAGAGCGTCTGTCTACGGAACAGAAGGCCGGGGGTTCGAATCCCTCTGGGCGCACCAACAGATGCGGCCCGGTCACCGACCGGGCCGCATTTTTTCTGCCCTTTTGACCGCTGTGGGTTCTTCATTCACGGCTGGATCCCAGCGCGCAGTGGCAGCATGGGTGAATGACTCCTGCTCACGGTTTTTCCGGCACTTTCCGGCCGCCCCAGCCCATCAAACTCAAGGCCGGTCAAGAATCGGTGTGGGATTACCCCCGGCCGCCTAGGGTTGAGCCGCGATCGGAACGGGTCATCGTGCGGCTTGGCGGCGAGGTGATTGCCGACACCACCGATGCGGTGCGCGTTCTGGAGACGAGTCATCCCCCCGTCTACTACTTGCCACTGGACTCATTCCCGGCCGGTGTACTCGTCCCGATCGAGGGCACTAGCTTCTGCGAGTTCAAAGGAGAAGCCCACTATTTCGACGTCGTGGCCGGCGGAGCCGTCGCTCCCCGTGCCGGGTGGACGTACCCGGAACCCGCCTCGGGTTTCGAGTCGCTCAGCACCCGGGCGGCCCTCTACCCGCGCCACATGGACTCCTGCGAGCTCAACGGCGAGCAGGTGACCTTCCAGAATGGTGACTTCTACGGCGGTTGGATCACCACGCAGATCGTTGGTCCGTTCAAGGGTGGCCCGGGCACGGCCGGGTGGTGAGCGCAGCCCGCGCGCGTGACGTTGCTGCGGCTAAGGGCCAACTATCGGCACCAGGCCGCGGTCGGTCCCCCATGGCGCGCGGCCACCGGGAAGAGCGAATCGGAGCGTGACGTGCCCGAATATGCCGAAGCCATGACGGCCACGCTCTCGGCCGTCACGGATGAACTTATGGATAGGCTGAGGCAAAACCTGAGCCCGGCGCAGCTGGCCGAGCTGACTTGCCTGACTGGCGTGGAGAACCAGCGTTCTAGAGTAAACGCAGCCATGCGCCTGACGAGCCAAGGATTCAAGGAAACGTGCAGCATTGGAGGCTGAAGTGACGACGGAGTCGAACCTTGACGTGTTCCAGCAGCACCGGGGTCTGCTCTTTGGCGCGGCCTACCGGCTGCTGGGCAGCGCGGCGGACGCCGAGGACGTAGTGCAGGAGGCCTGGCTGCGCTTTGCCGAGGTGCCCCTCGAGGAAGTCCGGGAGCCTCGTGCCTACCTGCTCCGGACGGTGACCAACCTGGCGCTTAACCAGATCCGCACGCAGCAGCGGCGCCGCGAAGAGTATGTGGGCCCGTGGCTGCCCGAACCGGTCAGCACCCTGCCTGCCGCCGCTGCCGCCCCGGCGCCCGACGAAGCCGCTGTGCTGGCCGACGATGTTTCGCTGGCCATGCTGGTGGTCCTGGAACAGCTCTCACCGCTGGAACGCGCCGCCTACATCCTGGGTGAGGTCTTCGGTTATCCGGCACCGGAGATCGCCAGCACACTGGACCGCTCTCCGGCCGCGGTGCGGCAGCTGATCTCGCGCGCCCGCACCCATGTGGCCAGCCGTCAGGCGAGGAACCAGGTGGACCCGGCCCTGCACAAGCGGATTACCGAACAGTTCCTGCGCGCGGCCACCACCGGAGTGGTTGAGCCGCTGCTGGGGCTGCTGGCACCCGACGTCGTCCTCACCAGCGACGGCGGCGGGCAGAAGTCGGCGGCGCTGCGGCCTATCCTCGGGGTGGAGAAGGTGCTTCGCTTCCTGCTCGGTGTCACCAGCAAGCCCGACACCCCGGTCCAGCTGCGTGTGGCCGAGGTCAACGGGCTGCCTGCCTTGGTTGCCGTTGATGCTGACGGTGCGGTGGATACCGTGGCCAGCTTCAGGATCGACGGCGGCCTCGTCCGGGAAATCTACCTAGTGCGTAACCCGGACAAGCTTCGCCACATCCGCGTCTGACCGACGCCGCGTTCGCGTGTGGTCGACGCAGGGGGCTGCGCCTAACGGGCGTGGAGGCTCACCCGGCTCCGCTCCCCGCGCCACATCCCTACGCCGCGGCCCCACACATCCCTAAGCCGCGGCGCGGTGCCGGCACTTCCGGTGCGCCGCCTGCTTGCTGACACCCAGCACGGCGGCGATGGCCTCCCAGCTGGTGCCCTGAGCTCGGGCCCGGAGCACCCCTTGTTGACAAAAGGAATGCGCAGATATGGCCCAAACAGCGCGCCGGAAAGGGCCATATCGGCGCACTCGATCCAGAGGCAGCCCTGCGCCGGCACCAACCGCCGCACCTGGACCCATCCGCTCAGCGCAGCACCACGAAATTGGTGACCGCTGCGTCGCGCCCGTCCAGTTCGGCCCAGCTCTTGGCGTGCTGGAGCACCGTCAGGCCGGACGTCGGGTAATGAGTCGCCATGTCCATCACGGACTCCTCGTCCGAGTCCACCGACGCCAACCGCATTGCCAGATCCTGCACCGCCGGCATGTGGGCCACCACCAGCAGCGAGGTGATGGTGTCGGGCAGTTGGTTGATTTCGGACAGCACCCTCGCCCCGGGTGAGTCATACAGCTCGTCGGAGAGCATCGGCGTCGGCGCCTTCTCCCCCAGCTCGTTGCACACCCAGGTGCAGGTCTGCCGGGTACGCAGCGCCGAGGAGCACAGGATGAAGTCGGGGATGGAGTCGTGCTCCACCATCCAGCGTCCGATCAGCGGCGCCTCGTCGTGCCCGCGCTTGGCCAGCGGCCGTTCGTGGTCCTCGACCCCCAGCGGCCAAGCAGCCTTGGCGTGGCGCATGATCATCAATTTCTTCAGGTGGTGGTCGTTCACACCACGAGTGTAGTTGGCCCCTTGCCACCTCAACGGTGCGGTGCAAGGCTCGGCACATGCCTGAGCAAACACTTGAAGCGGACGTAGTGGTGATTGGTGCCGGCGCGGTCGGCGAAAACGCGGCGGAGCGCACCGCCAGCGGCGGACTGAAGACCATCCTGGTGGAAGCGGAACTTGTGGGCGGCGAATGCTCCTATTGGGCCTGCATGCCGTCCAAGGCCCTGCTGCGTCCCGGCACCTTGCTGCAGGCCGCGCGCAGCGTCCAGGGCGCCGCCCAAGCCGTGACCGGCAGCCTGAACGCAAAAGCGGTGCTGGCCCGCAGGGATTCGTTCACCTCGCACTGGGACGACTCCTCCCAGGTGGAGTGGGTGG
This sequence comes from Arthrobacter sp. SPT-J7, assembly GCF_059089965.1. Taxonomy (NCBI): domain Bacteria; kingdom Bacillati; phylum Actinomycetota; class Actinomycetes; order Micrococcales; family Micrococcaceae; genus Arthrobacter; species Arthrobacter sp. SPT-J7. The sequence continues at coordinate 378,396 of NZ_JBNHFF010000004.1, read as the reverse complement.
ACGGGGCCGGCATCGAACTGCTCCGCGGTACCGCCCGGCTCAGCGGTCCGCGCGAGGTGACTGTCACGGACGACGCCGGGACGCAGACGCGCATCGCCGCGCGCCACGCCGTCGTGCTGGCCACTGGATCCGCCCCGACCGTGCCGCAGGTGGACGGGTTGGCCGAGATCGACTTCTGGGGAACCCGCGAGGCAACGGCGGCGCAAGAGGTCCCGGAGAGCCTGCTGGTGCTGGGCGGCGGCGTCTCCGGCTGCGAGCTGGCTCAGGCCTACGCCCGGCTGGGTACCGATGTCACGTTGGTGGCCCGCGGTGATTTGCTGGCGAAGTTTCCCGAACCGGCCCGGCGGCTGGTGGAAGTTGGCTTGCGCCGCGACGGGGTGCGGATCCACCTGCACACCGCAACCTCCCGTGCGGATGCTCACGACGGCGGCGTCACCCTCTCGCTGACGGCGGCGGGTTCGGACGGGGAGACGGGGACGACCGACACCGTTACGGGAGCCAAGCTGTTGGTCTCCAGCGGACGACACCCGGCCCTGTCCGAACTCGGGCTTGAGGATCTGGGACTGGATCCGAAGCATCTCACCGTGGACGCCAGCGGCCGGGTCACCGGCTTGGACGGCGGCTGGCTGTACGCGGTGGGCGATGCGGCCGGCAAGGCGCAGCTGACCCACCAGGGCAAATACCAGGCACGGGCGGCAGGAAATGCGATCGCGGCCCGCGCTGCCGGCGAACTGGACGGTGATCCGGAACCATGGAGCCGCTATGCCAACACGGCCGACGACGCGGCGGTGCCTTCAGTGGTTTTCACCGATCCGGAGGTCGCCTTCGTGGGGCTGACCGAAGCCCAGGCCGGGGAACGCGGACTGAGCATCTCGACCACCGAGCTGCCGATCGCCGTCGCCGGCTCTTCGCTGTACGCCGACGGCTACCAAGGCTGGGCGCAGATGGTGGTGGACGAGGAGCGCAAGGTGATCGTGGGCATGACCTTCGCCGGCCCCGGCGTCGGCGAACTGCTGCACGCGGCGACAATCGCCGTCGTCGGCCAAATCCCGCTGGACCGTCTCTGGCACGCCGTCCCCTCCTACCCCACCATCAGTGAAGTCTGGCTCCGCCTGCTCGAAAAATACGGCCTCTAACGGAGGATCGAGGTGACGTTCCTCAAGAAGCGGAACAGCTCCCAAGGAAGGCGGCTTTAATACTTCCAAAAGCCCTCTAGGGCTTGCTAAGAGATTCGACGAGGGACCCGATCCGAGCTTGCGAGGATTGGGAGTCGAAGAGCGTTCGTTGCCGCCGTTCGGGAGCTGTTTCGCGAAGGCGAGCGGAGAGCTAGATCGAGTACTCCGGGGCAGCCCACACGACTACTTCCGGGTGCTCGTAGAACCGGTACCCCTGGCCACGCACGGTGCGCACGGTGTTGGCCAGGCGGCCCAGCTTCGACCGAAGCCGGCGGATGTGCACGTCGATGGTGCGTTCGTTCGGAACTTCCTCGGCGTTCTTCCACAGCCCGGAGAGCAGCTCTTCGCGGCCCACGGTGCGGGTGGCGTTCTCCACCAGGTAGTTGAGCAGCTCGAATTCCTTGAACGTCAGGTTCAGCGTCTCGCCGTCCAGGTGCACCTCGCGGCGGGACAGATCGATCAGCACGCCGCTCGGCCGGCTGGCATGCGAGGCCTGCTGCGGCTGGCGCTGGATCTCCACCGCCGGTGTGCGCGGACGCCGGCTGACGGTGGGGTCACCCAGGGCCTGGCGGACCACATCGATGTTCTCGCCCGGCGCGTCGGCCGGGGCCAGGGCTACGGCCCCGTGGGTCTGGGCACCCGCGGCGAGAGACTGCACGTAGGCACGGACCTGGGCGGCCAGCTTGCTCAGCGAGGTTCCCTGAGCAGCGGCGGCTTCCTCATCCAGGCCCACGTAGAGAACAAAGCCGCGGGCAACAGTGTCGTTTGAGACTGCCTGCGGGCCAGGAATTCCATTCGGGGTGACCACAGGAGTCGGCGCCGTGGTCGGATTGGCTGCACCGGCGTCGTACTGGCCCGGAACCGCACGCAGCACGCGGTAGGGCTGCTGCTCCCCCTGGTGCGGTTGCGCGCCGAACTGCGGGTGCTGTCCTGAGGCCTGACGCTGGGCGGCTGCCGCCCGGTTCTGTGCGTTACGGACGGAGATGTGGACGTATCCGGATGAAACTGACATTGAGAACCTCATGTGTGAATGGCCGTCATCGCGGCGCGAATGCATGGCATGCCCGCACGGGATGTGTATCTGGCGCCCGCCATTGGACAGTTGAATTGCCTGGATAACTCTGGGGTGGTGAGTTAGGCCTGCATTCGGCAACAGTCCGTCAGTTCGCGGGGAGACACCCCGTGACTGATGGCTGCGGCTGCAGATGCTGTTGCGTTGTTGTTCACATCCATGAGTTTCCTCGTAACAATGCTTACGTGCAAGTAATATAAGCCTGCTTATCTCACATGGTGAGACGAATCAGCATATTTGTGCGCGGGATCACACCAAACCGGGTGAATGTTTATCGGTTCAGAGCGTTACTTCAAGCTTTGATCGCATAAATATTCACGTTTCACCTGGAGGGCCGCTGAGTGAGAGCACGTAGAACGAAAACTCTTGGCTTTGCAAGGTGTCCAAAATGTGGACACACCTCGCGGGAGGGGCAGCCCCTCGGTTGGGGTTCGGGTGGTCTCCCGGGATCAGCCAGCCACGCCGTACAGCCGGTCGCCGGCGTCGCCCAGTCCGGGCACGATGTAGGCCTTCTCATTCAGCCTCTCGTCGATGGAGGCCACCACGATGGAGACGTTGGTGTCCTCCAGTTCGTCGCGCAGTGCCTGCAGCCCTTCGGGTGCGGCGAGCAGGCAGATGCAGGTCACGTCGGCGGCGCCCCGTGCGAAGAGGAACTTGATGGCTTCGCGCAGCGTGCCGCCGGTGGCCAGCATCGGATCCAGCACGAACACCTGGCGTCCGGTGAGGTCGGCCGGCAGCCGTTCGGCGTAGGTGATCACGTCCAGGGTTTCCTCATGGCGGGCCATGCCCAGGAACCCGACCTCGGCGGTCGGCACCAGCTTGGTCATGCCCTCGAGCATGCCGAGGCCGGCGCGCAGGATCGGCACCACCAGCGGGGTCGGCTTGGTGAAGGCGGTGCCGATGGTCAGGGTCACCGGTGTCTCGATCTCGACCGGCTCGGTGCGGACCTCACGGGTGGCCTCGTAGGCGAGCAGGGTCACCAGTTCTTCGGTCAGTTGGCGGAAGACGGGCGACGGAGTGGTCTTGTCGCGGAGAACGGTGAGTTTGTGGGCAACAAGAGGATGGTCCACTTCGAGAACGCGCATCCCCCAAAACTACCGGCAGCCGGATAGCAGGGACAAACACCGCGCCTGCCAGAATGGTGCCATGGGCCCAATTGATCCGCAGCATAGTCACTGGATGGGCCTTGCCCTGGACCAGGCCCGGCTGGCCCTGGACACATTCGATGTCCCGATCGGCGCGGTGGTGGTGGGGCCCGACGGCGAGGTGCTAGGTTCCGGACGCAACGAGCGGGAAGCGCTCCACGACCCCACCGGACATGCCGAAATGGTGGCCATCCGAGAGGCTGCGCGAAAGCTCGGAACCTGGCGGCTGGACGGCTGCACCCTGGTGGTCACTCTTGAACCGTGCGCCATGTGCGCCGGCGCCATTGTGCTGGCCCGGATCCCGCAGGTGGTCTTCGGCGCCTGGGATGAGAAGGCCGGCGCCGCCGGAAGCGTCTTCGACATCCTGCGGGAACGGCGGTTGAACCACTGGGTGGAGGTGTACCCGGAGGTCCGGGCCGAGGAATCGGCCGCCATGCTGCGGGGCTTCTTTGCCAGCCACCGCGGCGATCTCCGGCTCTGACGCAGCCGTCCCGCCTGGCCGTTTTGGGGCTCAGGGCCAACAACGGGTAAAGTTGTCGCGTTGGTGACGTGTCCGAGCGGCCGAAGGTGCAACACTCGAAATGTTGTTTGGTGTAACAGCCAACGTGGGTTCAAATCCCACCGTCACCGCCACAGAAAACCCCCGGCAATCCGGGGGTTTTCTTCATTCCTGGGAGAGGCGTGGTGCATCTATCGTGCAGACTCCGGCGGCAACGCCTACGTCTTTGTTTATGTGGGATTTGTTGGGGTAGCGCATCGCCGATCCCCGGCACCGCCCGGCGGAACAACTTCCGTCCCCGAGACGGTAATGGCCTACGCCGAAGCAGCAGAAAAACGAGGCTGGTTCGGACTAAGGGTTCAGGGCATGAGAACACCGATCCAAAGGGACGTCGTTGTCTCTTACAAGCGAAAGTGCTGAAGTTCGCTAGGACGTTGGCTGGCGAGCAGCAGGAGTCTTGCGGCCTTCTTACGCGATCCGCTCGAGCACGTACGTGGGCCTGCTGCTTGCCCCCTTCGAGTCGCTCCGCGCCAGACTAAACCGCTGTGCTTCTTCGAGCTGCGCGCCTGAAACCTCTCAGCAGGCGCTGAAGAAACGTTGAAGGACCATCTTTCCGAAGTTTAAGGCGGACACGGGGACGCGCTCATCAACGCCGTGGAACATGGCAGGGAAGTCAAAGGAGCTTGGCAGCTGCAAGGGGACGAAGCCGTAGCATTTCATCCCGAGGCGTGCGAAGTGCTTGGCGTCGGTTCCGATGGGAAGGCAGGTGGGTACGGTCGATGCGTGAGGATCTTCGGCTGCCAGCGACTTGATTATTGCATCGGGAACGGGGCCCGTGAACGAGGTTTCGAGAGCCCTGTTGTGGAATACCGTTTGGACTTCCACGAGGTCGCCGAGCAGGTCCTCGATATCCTGGTAGAACTCCGTTTCGTATCCTGGCACGAAGCGCCCATCTATGAGCGCCTCGGCCTCAGGAGGGACGACGTTGTGCTGTAGGCCGGAGTGCAGTTCCGTGGCGTTGTATGTGTTCCGCAACGTTGGGACCAGCAGTTTCGCGAGGGGACCGGTCCGGTTGAGAGCTGATTCTGCGTCATCAGTGTGGTGCCACCTCTTTGCTGCATCTATAAGGGCGGCCGTGCTGTTACACGGCATCAGACCAAAGTCGTGGTGCTCCAGACGTTGTATTGCCTCAGTCAGCCTGACGATCGGATTTTCGGTGTGGCGCATGGACCCGTGACCCCCCGGGCCCCGGGCCACTAGCCGCAGCCAGCCAATGCCTTTTTCACCTGACTGCACCAGATAGGCGCGGCGGCCCGGTGCGAATTCGTGGCTGAAGCCGCCGGCTTCCCCGACTGCCTCGGAACATCCTTCAAACAAATCAGAGTGATCTTCTACCAGCCATCCGGCGCCTGCGGACCCTCCGAGCTCTTCATCGGCCACGAAAGCCAGAACGATGTCCCGCCGGGGGCGCCAACCGCTGCCGAGAAGCTGGCGCAGGGCAACCAGCGTCATTGCTGCCATGTTTTTCATGTCCACGGCGCCACGGCCCCAGACGTACCCGTCTCGGATCTCGCCGGCGTACGGTGGTAGTTGCCAGGCACCGGGGTCTGCCGGAACCACATCGAGGTGGATATGGACCAGCAGTGCGGGCGCTCCGCTGTCGGTACCTTCGATTCGTGTGATCACGTTCGTGCGACGGGGTTGTTGCTCGAGCAAGCTGCTTTGCAGGGACGCAGAGGATAGCTCTTCCGCGACTTGTTCTGCGATACCGCGTTCCAGCCCGCCGCGGGCAGATGAGTCGTAACGAATAAGTTTTGAGCACAACAGAGCGACTTCATTGGACTCATCCACGCCCGACTCCGAAGAAGGGCCGGTGGCGGCTGGGGACAAGGGCGTTGTCATCGTCAGCTTCTTCCTCAGCGGGAGAGGACGGTCAGCTGTTTCGAACGACGACCGCCCCTCATGCAACGTTCAATATCTTGACGATACGTTCACCAGAGTGGACCATTGGGGGATGAAACTCAACCCCCAAGATGTTGCCGTCGGAGCCGATCTCTCCGGCGTAGAGGACCAGGCCGAGCGAGCCATGACGGCGGTGGGGGCGTTGGTGCTGCAATTGCGAAGGGATGCCGGGGTCAGCATAGGTGGCTTGGCTGCGGCAGCCGACCTTAGCCCTGGACTGCTCAGCCAAATCGAGCGAGGCCAGGGCAATCCGTCCCTGACTACCCTGATCAAGTTGTCTCAAGCCCTCAAGGTTCCGGTGGGACGCTTTTTTAACACGGAGGGCCAAGGCGGGGCGCTCGTGAAGCGCGATGACAGGCGGCGGCTTGAAGTCGCCGAGGACAACTTGGTTTATGAGCTTCTTACTCCTCACATGCATGGACAACTCGGCCTGCTGAGGGCCCAGCTAGCGGCGGGCTGGGACAACGAGGATGCCCCGTTCAGGCACGCCGGCGAGGAGTGCGTGACAATACTGCGGGGCCAACTGTACGTCTGCGTAAATGGTGTGGGTTACGACCTTGCGGAAGGGGATTCGTTGACGTATGACTCTTCGCTGCCGCACTGGTATCGCAACTCAACATCAGAAGATGCGGTTGTCATTGGCGCAATGACACCGCCATCCTTCTAGCTGGCCGGCAGCCTTTCCTCATCAAGCAGAAATGAGACGACCGTGACGTTTTCGATCACTGCCCGCTGTTCGCGTACCGGCATGACCGGCGTGGCGGTTTCCACTGCTGTACCGGCCGTGGGAGCTATCTGTAGCTTCGGTGGGCCAGGGATAGGCGCCATCGCCACCCAGTCTTGGGTTAATCCTTATTTGGGCATAGACGGCCTGGGTTTGCTGCGACGAGGCTTAAAGGCGGGTGAGGTTCTAGAACAACTGATCAGCCAGGATCCCGGCCGGGACATGCGGCAGTTGGGAATCGTGGACGGCCATGGCGGCGCAGTGGCTTTTACCGGCCCCGACTGCACCGAATGGGCCGGGCACTTGACCGGAGACGGCTACAGCATCGCGGGCAATATGCTGACAGGCGGTGTGACCCTTGAGGCGATGAGGGACAGCTTCGAGTCCAACGAAGAGAAGGACCTGCCGGAGCGGCTGGTGTCAGCCCTGGAAGCCGGTCAGGCCGTGGGCGGGGACAAGCGGGGCCGGCAGTCCGCAGCAGTAAAGGTGTATGCGGCAGAGGAGTACCCCTACCTGGACCTGCGGGTTGACGAACATCCGGATCCGGTGTCAGAGCTGCGGCGGGTCTACGAGGTGGCCAGGCGCCAGCTCCTGCCCTTCATCAGAATGATGCCCACCCGTCAGGACCCCATCGGTGGCCACGACGAGGCCGTCGAGAAGTTTATTCTGCTGTCACCCGAGGAGCGGGCGAACCAGCAATAAACCCAGCCGGACTTGGGCGCAGGGTTCCTTCCCTTCAAATAAATGAACAAATCGTATCCATAGTATTGACAGTGTCCGCTAAGCGCACCAATACTGAGGGGACTTGGTCAACGTCGCAACGAACGTCGCAACGGTAGCCGCCGTTCATCCGACGCCCACGTCAGGGCTCATGAAAGGCACCCTCCTCATGGATAGAACGAAGCGGTGTCGGCGCCTGGCACAGATGGGTATCGTTGCGGCGACGCTGATGCTAACTACAACACTGAGCGCCTGCGGTGGAGGCGGGGCGTTGGGCGGCGGCGGCGCCGAGAGCAACAGTTCGGGCCCGATAAAGGTCGGCATGCTGCTGGACCAGACCGGCGACCTCGCTCTTGCTGGTAAGCCGATGCAGCGGTCCGCGCAAATGGCCGTCGATGACGTCAACGCTAACGGCGGGGTGTCAGGCCGCAAGCTTGAGTTGGTCAGTTATGACCCGCAGTCGGATAACGGCAAGTATGCCCAGTACGCCAACCAGTTGGCTGGACAGGACCAGGTCGACGTCATCATGGGCGGCATTACCAGTGCCTCCCGCGAGGCGGTCCGTCCCGTCGCGGACCGCACCAAGACCCTCTACATCTACAACGAGCCTTACGAGGGTGGCGTATGTGACAAAAACACGTTCCTCAACGGTGCAACCCTGGACCAGACCATCTCGCCTCTGATGCCTTGGGGTATCAAAAAGTTCGGGCCCAAAGTTTACGTTGTCGCGGCTGACTACAACTTCGGCCACAATGCGGCCAAGTGGGTCCAGCAGCTGACCACAAAGGCCGGGGGAACCGTGGTCAACACCGAATTCGTGCCGCTGAACGTGTCAGACTTCAACTCCATCATCAACCACATCCAGGCTGCGAAACCGGACATCGTCGCCTCGATGCTGGTCGGCACCAACCACGTGGCCTTCTACCGGGCCTATGCCTCAGCGGGCCTGAATGAGGACACCCCCATCCTGTCCGAAACGTTCGGCCTGAGCAGCGAGCAGGTCGTCTTGGACCCGAAGGAATCGCATAACGTCTTCGTTGCCGCGTCCTATTACGCGGCCTTGGACCGGCCGGAGAACGCGGCGTTCAAAAAGCTCTGGCATAAAACCAACGGCGCGGACTACCAGGAGCCGACCGCTCAGGATATCGACGTGTGGAACGGCATCCACATGTACGCCGAAGCGGTAAAGAAGGCCGGAACAACCGACCGCGCCAAAGTTACCGAGGCCCTCGAGAGCGGCATCACCTTCAACGGTCCAGGAGGAACGGTGAGCGTCGATCCCAAGACGCATCACACCGTCTTCGACGTGAGCATCGCCCAGACCAACAACAAGCAATCCTTCGACATCGTCAACACCACGCCTCAGGTCAAGCCGGCATGGGAACAGTCCGTTTGCGACCTCCAGGCCAAGCCCGAAGTCAACAAGCAGTTCAGTCTTCCCTAATAATGCACCCCAGCCGAGCGGAGCCGGCCTCCGGGCCGGCCCCGGCAGGAGCCTCCCATGGATCTCTCCCAGGTCGCTGCCATAGCCCTCTCCATCGCAAACAGCATCGCGCTGCTGATCATCATTTCGGTCGGTCTGGCCGTCATTTTCGGGATGATGGGTCTTATCAACATGGCCCACGGTGAATTCCTCATGCTTGGGGCCTACCTGACTGTCACGTTCTACCGCCTGGGGATCGGTTTCTGGTTCGCCGCCATCCTGGGATCGCTGTCGGTCGGTGTCTTCGGCATCATTATGGAGCGTTGCCTGATTCGGTTCCTGTACGGCCGTTTGGCCGCCATGATGCTCGCAACCTGGGGCCTCAGCCTAATCATGATCCAGGTTGTCACGCTGATCTTTGGCACCAGCACCCAATCCCTGCCGACCCCCTTGGGCTCATTCAAGATCGGCGACTATTCCTTCTCGGAGTACTTGATCGTTGTCGACATAGCCGCGCTGGTCATGCTGGCGCTCGTATATATCGTCTTCACCAAGACCCGGTACGGGATCATGGCGCGCGCCGCCACGCTTGACCCCACCATGGCTTCAGCGATCGGCGTCGACGTGCGCCGGCTCAACATGCTCACGTTCGGGTTCGGAGCCGCTCTTTCCGGCCTCGGCGGCGCCCTGCTCTCCGCCCTGGCCGGAGTGGTGCCGACCTTCGGCCAGCAGTATGTCGGCAACGCCTTCATGACCGTCATCTCCGGAGGCGCCGCCCCACTGACCGGCACCGCCTCCGCCTCCGCCCTGCTTGGCGGCATCCAGGGCATCGTGTCCAACGTCTCCACGGCCTTCTTCGGATCCATCGCACTGCTGCTGGTAGCCATAGTCCTGCTTCGTTTCATGCCCAACGGCATCAGCGGCAAGTGGGGCCGGCGGTTCTAGAGAACCGGACCTCACCTTTCCTGCCCACGAGAGGCCATCATGAATTATCTGCTCGACAAGACCAGAACACTGCCCGGCCGCATCTGCCTGACCGTCCTTGCGGTCATTGCCGCCTACGCCGTCGCCGCAGCCTCGTCCGCTTTCCTGGCCCAGCAGTGGGCGCTGTGGATCATCTTCGGCCAGTTGGCGGTTAGCCTGACCTTCGTGTGGGGATACGGCGGCATCTTCAGCTTCGGACAGGCGGCGCTCTTCGGGATTGGCGCCTACGCCTACGGGGTCTGCTCGATCAACATTTCTCCGATAACCGGCGAAACGTTCTCCTCGCTAGTGCTGGCCGGAATAGTAGCGGCGGTGTTCGCCCTGTTCCTCGGCTACTTCATCTTCTACGGCAATGTCGGTGAACTCTACGTCGGCATCATCACCCTGGCGGTGACACTGGTTCTCCTGACCTTCATGTCCAGCACCGGATCCCCGGAATATCACATCGGCTCGGCGCTGCTTGGCGGCTACAACGGCATGAGCGGCATCCCGGCCCTCGGCACGCTGTCCTCTCCCCTGAACGCCGGCTTCCAACTGATCTTCGTCGTCGCCCTGGCAGCCCTCATAGTCTTCGTGCTGGACCTGCTGCTGCGCCGGCCGTTCGGGCGCTCCATGGTAGCCGTGCGCGACAACGAACTGCGCTCCCAGCTTCTGGGCTACGACGTCCGGCGCATCCGCCTGACCGCTTTCACCCTCGGCGGCCTGATCGCCGGCCTTGCCGGCGGCGAACTCGCCGCGTGGGGACAGTTCACCAACCCTGCCGTGTTCAGCCTGCAACAGGCAGCTCTGGTCATCATCTGGGCCCTCGTCGGCGGCCGCCGCTCCCTCTTCGGCGCCTTCATCGGCGCCATCGTCATCCAGGAGATCCAAACCGTCATGGGCGGCACCGGCGGGGATCTCACCCCCCTGGTCCTAGGCGCAATCATGATTCTGGTCGTTCTCCTGGCCCCCGAGGGGATCATGGCCGCCGTCTTCGCCGGCCTACGGCGGCTGGGTCTGCGGGTCGGCCGCCAGCCCTCCGTCTCCCGAGCCCGGCCCAGAGACCTGGCCGAACACCGCCCCGCCAGCGCAGGGGAACTCGTCACGACCAACGTCACAAAATCCTTCGGCGGCGTCCACGCAGTCAAGGACGTCTCGGCCGTCTTCCACCCCCGCACCATCACATCGCTGCTGGGGCCCAACGGCGCCGGTAAAAGTACCTACTTCGGCCTCCTCATGGGCCGGCACACAGTGACTTCCGGCAAAATCCTTTTGGACGGGCGCGATATTACCCACCTGCGGCCGCACCGGCGCGCGCACCTGGGGCTCGGCATCAAGACGCAGGTACCTAGCGTCTACAACGAGTTGAGCATCCGGGAAAACATCTGGCTTGCCGCCTACGCCAAAAAACGCCACGCCACGGAGTCCGATGCCGTCACCGACGCGGTCCTGAAAGACTTCGGCCTCGTGGAACGCCACGACACCATGGTCGGCGATCTGGCGCACGGCCAACGGCAGTGGCTCGAAATCGCCATGGTGGTCGCCGGACACCCCGAAGTTGTCCTGCTGGATGAACCAACAGCGGGCATGACTAGGGACGAAACCACACGGACAGTCCGTTTGGTCCACAGGCTGGCTGAAGGGGCAACCGTTGTGGTGGTCGAGCACGACATGGACTTCGTCCGCCAGCTCGACTCGGACGTCATCATGCTCCATCAGGGCGAAGTGTTCCGGCGCGGCACCATCGAAGAGCTCCGCAGCGACGAACAAGTACTGGACATCTACCTGGGCCGGGCGGTCATCAATGCTTCAGATACATGAGGTCTACGCCGGATACGGCCGCACCCCGGTGCTGCACGACATCACTGCAGAGGTCGCCGAAGGGGAGCTGGTCGCGCTGCTCGGACGAAACGGCGTAGGGAAGACCACGCTCCTACGCACCATCGTCGGCGAGATCGCAGCCAGCGCTGGCGAGATCCAGATAGCGGGACGGACCGTGACTAAGCTCAGGTCCCACCAACGTGCCAGGGCCGGAATCGCGTACGTACCGCAGGGTCGACAGATTTTTTCCGACCTGACGGTGCTGGAGAACCTACGTGTGGCCGGATACGCCTCGCGAAAGCCCGGATGGCAGGACATCGTCGACGAACTGCTGGAGCAGTTCCCCATCCTGAAAGAAAAATCTGAGCAAACCGGCGCGTCGCTTTCCGGCGGCCAGCAACAGATTCTCGCCCTGGGCAGGGCTTTGGTCACCAGACCGGACCTCCTTCTCTTGGATGAGCCTTCGGAGGGAATTCAGCCCTCCATCGTGCAGCAAATCGCCAGGGAGATCAAAGACATTAATAGCCGTCGCGGCATCACCGTTGTGATAGTCGAGCAGAACCTGGAGTTCGCCGCCTCAGTCGCAGACGTTGCCTATGTCATGGATAAAGGGCGGATAGTGCGCAAGCTGGCAACCGATCATCTGCTGACCGATGTCTCCCTCCAACACGAACTCCTAGGCGTCTAGCACCAAGGGCGTTGGTGGAGCAGATGACCGGCCCTAATACAGCGGTAACAGAGCCGGTTGCAACGGCCGCTGCGGCGACGCGATGTTCGACGAATCGCCTGATCTAGGGACTTTGAGGAAGCCCGTGATCACCCGCGGCGACGTACTAGAGGCAGTGAGTCGCACCAGCGGCTACGTGAGGCGCACACCACTGTTGCGCGCCGGCACGGCGGCTGCGCCGCTGTGGTTGAAGTGCGAGTTCATGCAGCACACAGGTGTTTTCAAGGCGCGTGGCGCCTTCAACCGTCAGCTCGCCGCCCGGGAGCGCGGGGAACTCGACCCCAGTGTCGGCGTGGTCACCGCGTCCGGCGGCAATGCGGGTCTTGCAAACGCCTACGTCGCGGCGGCACTGGGAGTCCCGGCCACGGTGTTCGTGCCGGAGACAGCCCCGCGCGTGAAGGTCGAGCGTCTCCTCGCCTACAACGCAATCGTCCGTCAGGTTGGTGCGGAATACGCCGAGGCGTACACGGCGGCGTTGCAGTATGCAGAAGCGAGCGGTGCATTGTTCTGCCATGCCTATGACCAGATCGAGATAGCCGCCGGCGCAGGCACGGTTGCCGAAGAGATCCTTCAGGACGAGCCCACCGTCGAGACAATTCTCGTCGCCGTCGGCGGGGGCGGACTGTATGCAGGCGTCGCCGCGGCAGCAGAAGGCCGGGCGCGCGTCGTCACGGTCGAGCCACGCAACGCGCCTACCCTGCACGCGGCGCTTGAAGCCGGCCATCCGGTCGATGTGCCAGTTTCCGGCATTGCCGCGGATTCTCTGGGTGCCCGCCGGGTGGGCGAAATTGCTTTCGGCATGGCCTCCCGGGTTCCGCCGGCCTCGGTGCTCGTGGACGACGCCGCGATCGTCTCCGCTCGTTCGCAGTTGTGGACCGAATACCGCATCCCCGCCGAGTACGGCGCTGCAGCGGCTCTTGCTGCGCTCACCTCGGGCGTCTATGTGCCCGGCCAAGGGGAACGCATAGCAGTCATCATCTGCGGAGCCAACACCGATCTGCGCACGCTGGAGAACCTTCCCGCCTCAGGTGTCAGAATGGAGCCAGGCTAGGGCCAGACCGTCTCAGCCACGATGCGTGCGCCGTAGGATCGAATGCTTGCGCCGTGATCGATAGGCTAGTCTCGCAAAAACCAGCTAAGAATGATCGGCGCCATTACTGCGACTGTGCAGGCAGCCAGGCCGAGCAAGATCCGGAGGGCTGAAGCCGAAGGTGTTTGATGTTGCCGGCGACACCTGTGTGAGAGTTTGAGGGCGCCAAACCCAGTCGCTCCTAGCGCGGACCAGAGGACATCACAGAAACCCGCTGAGGACCCCGCGTTTTTCTTGATTGCGCAGGCTGGCAACAGCGGTTGGTGGATGGGAAAAGTTTAAACTGGCAGGGTGGCCCCGGAATCAAGCACCTTCGCCGGCACTCTGGACCGCGCCGTAGCCACACTGGATCCGGGGTACTTCGCTTTGGTGATGGGCAGCGGAATCGTATCGATCGGCTTGGACTTCCAGGGCTTCGCCGTCGCCTCCCTGGTGCTGCTCACAATCTGCGCCGCCGGTTACTTGCTGATCCTTTGGCTGCACCTGCTGCGCTTCGTTCGCCACCGCCAGCAGTTCTTCGATGACTTCACCGATCCGGGCCGCGGTTTCGGTTTCTTCACCTTTGTGGCGGGGACCAACGTCCTCGGCATCCGGTTGGCCTTGGAAGGCCAGATTTTCTGGACGGCGATCCTGCTGATTCTGGGTTTCGTAGCCTGGCTGCTGCTGGGCTACGTGGTCCCGTGGACCGCTGTGCTGGGCCGAACCGCCCGGCCCGTGGTGGCCACAGCGAACAGCACCTGGTTCATTTGGGCGGTCGCTAGCCAGTCCTGCGCTGTTGCGGTCGCCATCTTGGAACCGATGCTGCCTCGCATCCGGGACGAGCTTGCAGTGGTCGCCGTCTTCTCGTGGTCGATCGGGATTTTCCTTTACGCTGCAGCCGGAGTCGTTGTTGCCCTGCGCATGATGCTCTACGAACTCAAGCCCGTCGATCTCACCCCGACCTACTGGGTTTCGATGGGCGCCATGGCCATCGCCGTCGTCGCCGGCGCGCAGATTGTGGAGATGGAAAGCACACCGATCGTCGATGCCACGCGCGGGCTGGTGGGAGGCGTGGCTGTGGTCTGCTGGGCATTTGCCACCTGGTTGATTCCACCGCTGATCGCCGCAGGTTTCTGGCGTCATGCGGTACGGAAAATTCTGCTCTCATATGAGGCGAGCTGGTGGAGCATCGTTTTTCCCTGTGGCATGTATGCGGTCGCTTGCCTCACACTCGGACAGGCCGACCACCTGCCCATCGTCGGCGCAATCGGTGCCGCATGGCTGTGGGTGGCGTGCGCAGTCTGGCTACTGGTCTTCGCTGCAATGTGCCGACACCTCTGGCGCACCTTGGTCCGGTGGCAACGCGCGTAGCCTTGGCCCATAAAAATCCGCGGGTACAGGAAATACAGAACGAGCCAACCCAGCCAGGTCGGGTCGCTTCGGTGTACACCGCCTACTGGGACGAGTACGACTGGAACTGACTGAAGCACCAGTAAACATCAGGAAAGAGCCCGGCTGGGACCAAGCATATACGGGAGAAGTGTTGTTGTTGGTTCTTGGGTCACACCGGCCGGAATCCGGTAATGCCGAACCTTTCGTTGCCGAGGTCGCGGATGACACGAGCAAGCTGCGTTTTGAGTTGCTCCATCTCGCCGTCCGCGCCCAAAAGCTCTTGCTCCAACCGCGCCACGTGCCGAAAAACCTCCACTCCTCGTTCGGTGATGCTCACCCGTTGCTGGCGCAGGTCGTTCTGACTGCGAACGCGGGATATGTAGCCGGTCGTTTCCAGCCGCCCCACCGTCTTGCCCATGGTCTGCGGCTCCACCCGCACCTGCTTGGCCAGCTTCGCCTGAGTCATCTCCCCTTCCATGGCCAGGATCTCCAGGACAATGGCTCCGGCGTGGGTCAGGCCGACAGAAGCCAGATGTTCGTTCCACCTGTATTCGACGAGTCTGGCTGCTGTGGACAAAAGCCGGGGTATGGGCCAAGTGGAAAGATCAGGCATAAGGAATTATAAGCAAACTTATTATTCAACAGTCAACGGTTCACCTGACAAACAGCCTCGGCACAACTAAAACCGCGGGGCCACGCTTCACTGGGCGCTGACCGAGACCGACGGCGGTCTGTGCGGGCGCGCACCGCTAATTCAAGGACAACATGGCCAAGCACCTCGGCGCCGTGCGCGCTATCGACGGCGCCCCGCCGTGCGTACATCGAGATCGGTTGGAGAGAGGCTCTGAGGGGCCAGAGGTTCGCGGGCTCGAAGGAGTGGTCACTTTGCGGGCGGCTGCATCAGCTTGCTGCAGGGGCCTGAGCAGCGACGATCTCCTCTACGTCGTATTCGCAGACGCCTGCAGCTTCCGCAACTTGGTCCGCGGGCAGACCCGCTGACAGGGCAGCGATAATCTGCTCGCCGGCCACCGCTTTAGCCTGGTCAAGCGCCCACTCGGCAGCTTCCACCTCCCCAGATCGGCTGACAACCGCTGCGAGCATCCTCGCTTGGGCGGGCGACATGTCGGCTGGCAATGCTGTTAGCGCTGGCGTTTGGGGGGAACGTTCCGCACTGAGGCCCCGATACACGGTGGAATCAATGCTGGCGATGGAGATGGGGCTGGTGCTGGTTGGGATTTGCGGCTTCATGGCAGCCACCCTTCAAAAAATGAAGCCCTACTCCCACTGCTCAAGAGAAGCTTCTAGAAGACACAACCGGACGGTGCGTCTCTCTTCGAGACTAGGCATAGCCATCCTCAATGGCAACCGTCGACCACCCACGGGCACTAGACAAAGCCCGCCTGCGCGCGCACCGATCCCGGATCTAGCTCCGGCCTGGATCGGAGGAACCGCACTGCATGGCGGAAGGATGTGCCGGACATCGCGGTGTCCGCTGACACTTCGACGACAAGCGGTTCCACCAGGGTGAGTTCTGTTTCGCCTGCCTCGGCGTTGAACCGGTCCATGATCGTGGATTTCACCCGGTGCGGCCAGGGATGATCCGGGCCTGCTGGCTGCAGCTGGGATCCCAGCAGTCTACTAGCCGCGGTTTTCAGCGGCGCGGAACGTCCGACGATACGGAGTTCGCCGTCAATAGGCAGCCCGGCGACGATGGCCTCTGGCCTGGCCAGGGGACCGATGACCGCCGCGCAGATAACATCAAAAGTGTCGCGGTGTTTGATCTTTTGCCATTGCCTCTGCCCGCCCTCGTAGGGCTGGCCGGCGCCCTTGATGACGAGACCTTCGATGCCAGTGGCGGGTAGTTCTTCGAACCAAGTTGCGGCAGTGGTCGGGTCAGTGGTGCCAGGGGATAATTCGAGGGTTTCCTCCCAGCCTTTGGCGAGTTCTTCCAACAGCTCCCGCCTGACCCGGAACGGTTGACTCCGGACGTCCTGCCCTGCGACGGCGAGCAGGTCGAAGGCCACGAAGTGGGCCGGCATTTGCCGCACCAGCCCTTGAAGTGTTTTTGTTGACGCACTCAGCCGCTGCTGGAGAGCGGAGAAGTCAAGCCGTTCCTCCGACCAGATCACTGCTTCGCCATCGAGCAGGCAACCGGGCGGCAACTGATTCTCCGCCGCCTCGACCAGATCCGGGAAGTACCGAGAAAGGTTTTTGCCCTGCCTGGACCAGATGGTCGTCTCCTCGCCGTCGCGGCCAACAACCGCGCGGTAGCCGTCCCATTTGGGCTCGTACCAGGCTCCTCCTGGGAGCGCGCCAGGGCGCGGCATCCTGTCCACGGCGCGGGCCAACGCCACCTGCACGGGCGGACGCAGCTCCGCCGGCAGCCTCCCATCCATGAGCCCACGATACAAGCATTCACGGGCGCACGGCCGGGTCCGGCTTTCCGCGTTCTGCTCAGCCGGTATTGCGGCTGTCGAGCAGGGCAGCAGCGATCTTCTGATGTCCGGCGGCGTTAGGGTGTTCGCCGTCCGCAGCCAGGTAATGGGTTTCGTCGTAGTTGTAGTCGGGGCCTTTGAACGCCGCGCGCAGGTCGACGTAAGCCGACCCGGTCTGCGCGGCGGTGTCCCGGATCGCTGTGTTGACCTCATCGGTGACGGCCGCCGCCGCGTCCACGTAGGCATGTCCCTGCTCGCGTGCATACTGGCCGCCAAGCCAGACGCTCCAGTAGTCCAGCAGCACCACGTCCACGGCATGACCAGTGGACAGTTCGTGGACGCGGTCCACGATCTCGCGGAGGTTCGCCCTGAGATCAGTCATCTTGGGCAGGTAGCAGTCCACGTCGCTTGCGCACGAACTGGAATATGTCACGTCGTTCGCGCCCACTTCGATCTCCACCAAGCGCGCATTCTTGACCTCGTCGATTGCGGCGCCAAGGCCACCCAGCTGGTGAAGCACGTCCCGGCTGGTGAACCCGCCGACCGCCCTGTTCGAGGCGATGACCGCTGGACCGCCCGGTGATGACAAGTCCGAGGCACTCAGCTCCGGGTAAGGCGTGCAGTCACAGGCGCTGCCTGCCGGCACGGAATCGCCCAATGCAACTATCGACCACGTCCCGGTGGGCGCTGAAGTCGACGTGCTTGTCGGCGGGGCACACCCCGTCAGCAGAAGCGTCAGAAGCCCCAGAAGCAACGCCAGTCCGCTGTTCATCTGGTCGCTGCAGACGCCACGCGCTGGTCCGAGGCGTCGGCGCCGGGAACGAAGCGATAGCGGGCGAGCCGCTGAACCGGCCACAACCCAAGTCTACGCGCGTCGGTCACCCTCGCCGGAGGCACCCTCGGCGGCCTCCCTTTCAGCCGATTTCCCGCGCCGTTCTGCCAGAATGTAGCCATGTCGGTGCACAACTTCCGCAGCCGGAAACACCGTTCATCGGCGCGGCTGGCGGTGATGCTCATCGTTGGCGCCCTGACCGCTACTGCAGTCGGACTGACCGGGAACGTGGCGTACGCTCCATCGTTGGGCTGGGCCGCGGCATCCTTGACTTACCTCATCTGGGTCTGGTTCGTCATCGGCCGCCTCTCATCCGCTGCAACTGCCGCCCACGCGGCTCGGGAGGATTCCGGCCGCGGTGCCTCTGACGCCCTGGTCCTTGCCGCCACGTTGGGCAGCTTCGGGGGTGTCGTACTGATTCTGCTCGACGCCGGCTCCGCCGAGGGAGTCGCCAAAGCCGGACTTATCGCGGTGGCCCTGGGCAGCATTACCTTGTCATGGTTTTTGGTTCACACACTCTTCACCCTGCGCTACGCCTTCCTTTACTACCGGGACCGCGACGGCGTGGACTTCAACAAAGCCAGCGGCCCGCATTACCGGGACTTCGCCTATCTGGCTTTCACCATCGGAATGACGTTTCAAGTCTCGGACACCAACTTGAAGACCGACGCATTCCGCTCCACAGCCCTGCGCCATGCGCTGCTCTCCTACTTGCTGGGTACTATCGTGCTGGCCACGAGCATCAATCTGGTAGCCGGTCTGGTCAGCTGAGATCGGCTCAGGAGGTCGAAGCGGGGCGTCCGAAAGGAAAGTTCAGAACATCGCGGATGTCGGTTCCGGCCAGCAGCATGGCCAGTCGGTCTACACCCAATCCCAGCCCCCCAGACGGGGGCATGCCGGTTTCGACGGCGTAGAGGAAATCCTCATCAACTTCCATCGCCTCCACGTCTCCGGCTGCCGCCTTCAGCGACTGCTCCATCAAGCGACGGCGCTGTTCTTGCGGATCAGTCAATTCGGAATAGCCAGTGCCAAGTTCCATCCCGTTGATAACCAAATCCCAGCGCTCCACCAGCCCAGGCTGGCTCCGGTGCGGGGCTGTCAGAGGGGAGGTCTCCACTGGAAAGTCGCAGTAGAAGGTGGGCCGGACGGTGGCGGGCTCCACCAGCTTGCCGTACAGCGCTTCCAGCACGGCGCCAGGGCCCATCCCCGGCCCAGCAGCCACGCTATGGGCCCGGGCTAGCCGCAGCAGCTCGGCGATATCGGTGTGCACAGAAACGGCCCGACCGACGGCGGCCGAGACCGCATCCGCGACCGGCACCATCGGCCACGGAGCGGAGACGTCGAGCGGCGCGGATTGACCGCGCAGCAACAGCCGCGGCGCCCCATGGACGCCTGCGGCGGCCGCCTTGATCAGCCGTTCGGCCAGCTCCTTCATGTCCTCATAGTCGGCGAACGGCCGGTAGACCTCCAGTGAGGTGAACTCCGGGTTATGGGTGGCGTCTGCTCCCTCGTTGCGAAAATTGCGCCCGATTTCGAAGATCGGTCCGCTTCCAGCCACTAGCAGCCGCTTCAACTGCAGTTCGGGGGCGATCCTCAGGGTCAAATCCAGCCCGTAGGCATTGCTGTAGGTGCGGAAAGGCCGGGCGGTGGCGCCGCCGTGCACGGTGTTCAGGATGGGCGTCTCCACCTCGCGGTAGCCCTCCTGCTCCAGCACCCTGCGCAGGACGGCCACCATGTGGGAACGCAGCCGGAGCGGGCCCATCGCCCCCGGGCGGGCCATCAGGTCGGACGATCGCTGAGGCAGCCGGCGGACCGAGTCCCCGCGGCGCGGGTACGGCACCGGGTGCAGGGCCTTGGCTGCCAGCGCCAGGTCCCGGACCAGCAGGGACGGGGTGCCGCTGCGCGAACGCCCCGAAACCGCAGTGACGACCACCAGATCGCCGGTGTCCAGCGCCCGGTCGAGCAGGCGGAAGCGGTCCGCGCCGAGGACGCGGAGCTCGAGAATGGCCTGCACCGTGTGTCCAGCATCGGTCAGGTCGGCGAAGAGCACTCCCCCGTGGTGGCGCAGGGCGCGGATCCGTCCGACGAGCCGCAGCGGCCCGGCGTCGGGACCGGCGCCGGAGTCTGGACCGGTGCCGGGGCCGGGACCGGTCGAGGTGGAGTCGACCTGTGCGACCGAGATCGGCGCCGGCATTCCGACCGGGTACGGGTCCATCCCTGCCTCGCGCAGCAGGCGCATATGCCGGAGCCGGTGCCGGGTCTGCATGGACGGAGGCCGAAAAGTCGCCGGTGGTTGCGGCGGGGCGGCCTCCAACTGCCGGACCCGTTCCAACTGCTCTTCGTTCAGGCGGCGCTCCGGGCCGTGCCGGCGCAGCAGGAACGGCAGGAAGCCTTCAACCTGCCCTGCTGCCACGGCCACCCGCGGCAGGGTCAACAGGCCGTCGAAGCAGAAGTAGCGCGGCACCCACTCGGGCCGGTACTTGGCGTTGGAGCGGTAGAGCCGCTCAAGCTGGAAGAAACGCTCGAAGAAACCGAGCACCGAGGTGTTCAACCGGGTAACCGCGCCGGCGCCGAGCCGCTCGGAATCGGCGAACAGGCCTCGGAACATGGCGAAGTTTAGGGACACCTCGCGCACGCCCAGCCCCGGGGCTTGAGCCATGAGGGATGCGACCATCAGCTCCGTGGTTCCGCTGGGCGCCTCCGGGGCTCGGCGCATGACATCCAGGGACAGCCCCCGGCGGCCCCAGGGAACGAAGGACAACAGACCGACGACGGTGCCGCCGTCCGTATGCGCGGTGACGAGGACGCACCGGGCGTCGGCCGGATCGGCCCACCGGTTCAGTGCCATGGAAAAGCCGCGGTCCGTTTCGCCACCCCGCCATTCTTCGGCCAACCGGCCCAGAACTGCCATTTCCGCCGGCGGGACCTCGCCGTGGCGGCTGACCCGCACGGTCAGCCCCGCCCGGCGAGCCCGCCGCACGGCTCGGCTGACGGCGGCGAGGGAACGATGCGAGAGCGAGAACCGGTCAGGGTACAGCACCGCTTCATCGCCCAGGACCAGTACACCCAGTCCGGCGGCAGCGTAGGCGCGGGCGCCTGCCTCCGATGCGCCGACCACGCCGGGCGTCCAGCCATAGCGGCGGGCATGCTGCGTCCACGCAAGCGCCGCCGTGCCCCAAGCGGCCGGCTCGCCCACAGGGTCGCCGGCGGCCAGGCATACCGAGCCGACCACCCGATAGGTAACAGCAGCGCGCCGGTCCGGGGTAAACAGCGCCTCCTTGTCGCGGCGAGTGGCGAAGTATCCCAGTGCGTCGTGACCGCCGTGGCTGGCCAGCAGGGTGCGCAGGGCGATCTCCTGCTCCCCCGACCACGCGCCGGGGCGCCGGCCGGACCGTAGAAACACAAAAACGGTAAGAATGATGGTCGCCGCCAGGAGGAGCGAGGCGGCCTCGGGGATGCCCGGCGGGACGTGCCGGTGGTAGTGCAGCGCCACGTCCCGGAGCCCGACGGCGCCCAACAGGGCCGAGCCGAGCACCGGCCAGTCATCGGCGGCAGCGTCCGTGCTAGCCAGCAGCAGCACGTGGGTCAGGCCGGCGGAGAACACCGTGCCCGCGGCCAGGGTCAGGACCGCGGCCCGCACGGCGCCGGCCCGGGTGCGGGCCGGAAATGCCGGGCGCACCCACCAGACCAGCCACAAGGTGGCCAGCGAGACAAGGATCCCTGTGACCTCCAGAACGGTGCCCAAGCCTTCTTCAGTGCCCGGCCCCCGGTCCGGCACTGGCTCCCACCATTCAGCGAGCACCGCCACCGAGGCGAGCAGACCGAGGACGGCGAAGACGGCCAACAGCCACAGGGCCACGCGCCGCCGCCGCAGCAACGCTCCCGTGACCAGCGCCAGCACCACTACCGAGACCGGGGACGGGGTCAGCGGAACGTTCAGCGCGCCAAATACCGCCACCGGCACCCGGGTTCCCAGACCGGCCAGGCGGGCAAGCCACAGCACGGCTGCGGTCGCGGTGGCCACCGCGTACAACCAGGTCAGCGCCCGGGCCCAGCGCTCCTGCACCGGGGTTGCACGTGGCGGGTCCGGGCTTTCTCGGTCTGCCCGGCCAGAACGATTGCCACGGGACCGTGCCAGAGCCTCCATGGTTCTTCCGTCCTGTTCCTCCGCTGTGGTTCCAGTGCTATTCTGACGGCCATCTTGCCGACCGTCATGGCCGACACCGCCCCTTTTGTGCGAGGGAGCCGACCGGCAATGCCTTTCTACGAACTCACCGCCCGTCCGGTTTTGGTCCTCACCCTGATACTGCTGGTCTTGGCAGTGGTGGTCGCAGTGGCCGTCCTGCCGCGGCACCGCGGTCCTGGACCCGGCAAGTATGTGGCTCAGGCCGTTGCACTCGTTGTGGTCACCGTGCTCTCGGTGCTGGCGCTGTTCTTGAAGCTCAATGCCGACAACCAGTGGTATACCTCCTGGCACGATTTAGTGGCAGGCGGAGAGACCGGCCCCACCCACGCGACCGTCGTCGGCGCAGTACCGCGCAAGGCCATCCCCGCCCCGACAACTGCCGGCAAGTTCTCCTCCCGTCAGCGGAATCCAGCGTCGATTCCTGCTTTCGGCACCCAACTACGCCCTCACGCCACCGATGGCCAGTGGGTCTCCTTCTCCTTTACCGGCCCGACCACCGGAATCACCCGGAACGTCTCACTGTGGCTGCCGCCGTCCTACTTGGCCCACCCGGACCGTGCGTATCCGGTGATTACGGCATTCGCCGGCTACCCCGGCAGCACGGGGACCTACATCAGCACCCTGCAATACGACCGGATCGTGATGGACCAAGTGGCCGCCGGCCGGTTGCGCGAACCGATCGTGATCATCCCGGATATGTATCCGGCGAACCTGGACACCGAATGCGTGAACGGCTCCGACGGACGGTACGAGTCCTATGTGGCCGTGGACCTGGTGAACTGGATCAGGCACAACCTGCGCACCGTGGACAACCGGCACGCTTGGGCCACCACCGGTTACAGCGCCGGCGGCTGGTGCGCGACCATGTTCTCCATCCTGCATCCCGGGCGGTGGGCCGCCTCGATCAATCTGGCAGGCTATTTTGCTCCGGACTACAGCCCCTACCAGCACTGGACCCGTTCCAACGATCCGCGCTACAACTTGGCTCGGACGGTTGCCCAACACAAACCGAACGTCGCCATCTGGTTCTTCAGTGGCGGTGACGACCGACGCCCGCTGCGCTCTCTGGCTCGCTTCCGGTCCGAGGTCGCTCCGCCAACATCTCTGGTAACCAACATCAGTGCCTTCGGCGGACACCGGCTGGCCGTATGGCAGTCGCAAATGGGCCCCTCACTTACCTGGCTGGGCAGCATCTCCAGCTACTTCGCGCCGCCCTGACTTGCTGGAGGCCCTGGACCTGCGAAGTTTATAGGCGCCGACCGAGGCACTCCGATCGGCTGCATGCCATTGCACCGATCCATGCTCGCTGGTCAGTCGTCGAATGCCGGCGGGTGCTCAAGCATCGCCTGCACTTCGGCCCGGTCCGGAGCGTAGGATCCGGGCCGACTGACGGTCAGGCCTGAGGTGGCGACGGCCCGGTGGAGGGCAGGCTGAACGTCGGCCCAGCGGGCCTGACGGAACCGGTCGCGTCCTTGGCTGCCGCCGAGCAGGTTGGCGTCCAGCAATCCGGAGATGAGTCCGGCCATAAAGGAGTCGCCGGCGCCTACGGTGTCGGCGACCTCGACGTTCATCTGATCCACGACCAGCATGTCGCTGTCCGACCCCAATGCCGCCCATGCCCCCCAGGGACCACGGGTGATCACGACCATGGCAGGCCCCAAAGCGCGCCAGCGTCGTATCACTGCCTGGAGCGGCTTCCCCGGGTAAAGCCATTCGATGTCCTCATCGGACGCCCTAACCAGGTCCGAGAGCGAGATCAGCTCCTCGATACGCTGCATGATGGCCTGAGGGGAGTGCATGAGGGCGGGGCGGATATTTGGGTCATAGGAGACTGTCGCATGATCCCTGACGGCGCGCACGGCCTGCAGCACCTGGGTGCCACCCGGCTCGAGAGTGGCCGCGATGCTCCCGGTGTGCAGGTGGTTGACGGCGTCTAGGTCCTCCAGGGCAGGAAGTTGCCACGTCAGGTCGAAGTCGTAGGACGCGCTGCCTGCGGCGTCCAGCGTCGCATAAGCTACCGACGTGTGCTCGGCCCTGTCACTGCCTGCATGCAGGCGGGCGCCTGCGGCGCGTGCCCACTGGACGATTTGCTCGCCCCTGTTGTCGCGGCCGAACCACGTTCCAACTGTCGAGTCATGGCCCAACCGTGCCAAGCCACAGCCGACGTTTAGCAGGCTGCCCCCTACATGCTCCTCTGACTTGCCGTCGTGCCGAACCACGTCGATGAGGGCCTCGCCCAAGGACAGGACCTGGGGGTTATTCATGGGCTGCCTCCTATATTTTGCTCAGGCGGAGGCGCGCCAATGCGCGAGCCCAAGCTGTTCTTCCATCTCTTCCAGCGGCACGCCCTTGGTCTCCGGCATGACCTTCAGAACCCAGATCAGCTGCCCGATCATGCAGATGAAGAAGAGCGAGAAGGCCCAGCCGCCGCCCAGTATCGCGATCACCGGAGGGAACGCCCACGAGGTGATAGCCGCAAACACCCAATGGGTCAGGCTGCCCAGCGACTGGCCGCGGCCGCGGATGCGGTTGGGGAAGATCTCGGAGATGAACACCCAGATCACTGCGCCCTGGCCAAAGGCGTGGGCTGCGATGAACACCAGCAGGCCGACCAGCACAAGGACGCTAGAGGTAGGCGTGAAGACCGGCTCATAATAGAACATCACGGAGGCGAGGAAGCCAAGGCTGACCAGGTAGCCGATCGACCCGACCAGCATCAGCCGGCGCCGTCCGAACCGATCGATAACCGCCAGCGCAGCCATGGTGGCGATGAGGTTCATGAGGCCCACCGCTACCGCCATCAGGAAGGCGGTGTCCGCGGACGCACCCGCCTTGATGAGCACCGCGGGGGCGTAGTACAGGATCGCGTTGATGCCCGACAGCTGGTTGAAGGCGGCGATGGCCACGGCCATCAGGATGACCCTGCGGTGCTGGGCGGTGAAGAACGGGACAGTAGGGGCATTCTCGGCTGCAGCCAGCGAGGCGCGGAGCTCGGTGATTTCCAACTCGAATTCGGCCTCGTTGGAGGACAGCCGGCGCGCGATCTCGTTGCCCCGCTGGTCCTGGCCGACACTGAACAACCAGCGTGGCGTTTCGGGCACGGTGAACAGCAGCAGCAGGAAGACGATCGCCGGAATAGCCATCACGGCGAACATCCAACGCCACGCAATATCGGCAGGCAGTGCCTGCCGGATCAGGAAGTTCGACAGATACGCCAGCAAGATGCCCAGCACGATGTTGAACTGGACCAGGCCCACGAGACGCCCCCGGTGGGCTGCCGGAGAAATCTCGGCAGTGTAGATGGGTGCACACACGCTGGCCATGCCCACCCCGACGCCCCCGAGGAACCGGAAGATGATGAACATTATCTCGCTCGTAGCCAGTCCGGAGCCCACCGCGCCGACCACGAACAGCACACCGATCACAAAGAGCATTTTCTTGCGCCCGTACCTGTCCGCCGGTATCCCAGCAGTCAGGGCGCCGAGAATGGTACCGATGAGCGCGGTGGCCACGGTGAAGCCGAGGCCTGCGGGGCTGAGGTGGAACTCTTGGGCCAGCGCAACGGTGGTCCCCGAGATCACGGCGGTGTCGAAACCGAAGATCAGGCCGCCGAGCGCGGCGACGATAGCACTGCGAATGACGAGAGGTCGCATGCGATGTCCCAAGGTGAAGAGGCCGTTCCCCCGCGCCCTCGCCCAGGGGCCGACCGGAAGTTATGTTCCAGTCGATCGACGTGCACCTCGAGGCTCCCTGAGTCGGCCTCGACCATGACGGGTGTTCGACTTTGTGTGAGGAATCCGGCCCTGAGGCGGTCCTCCCCGCGCTGGTCTGCTCAGCAAACCGGCGGTTGTACCTGGCCGCCGGCGCGCCGGGCGTCGTCGTCCAGGAAGGACATGACTCGCGGCGAAAACGAAAGCGTGGCCTCACTCGCACCGACGTCAAACGGGCGACTCCGCCCAGCTTCGGTTCTCTAGGGGCATTTTACTCCTGAGTGGCGAGGGTGTCTGTATTTCCTCGCGGTTTCTCTTAGCCTCGCGGTGTTTCATGGCCTCGCGATGGGCGCGGGTCCTCCTCCGCGGTGCGTGAGAGCGGCCGGTCAGCCACGGTGGTGGGTGCCGCCGTCGGCCGCGTGACCGTAAAGCATCAGGTTCCAGCCGCGGTCGCCGAGCACGATCGTCGCGCGCTTGACCTTGCCGTCCTGATCGAGCCACCGCAGGTGGTTGCCGTCCGCGTCTGCCCGGTAGCCGGACTGGCGTGCTACCCACACCCCCTCGGCTACCGCGCGTTCCCGGCTGTCGGCCCACCACCACCACCGGCTGACCACGCTCAGGACAGCAAGCGCGAAGCCGATCAGAGCGGTGAACACCCCGGCCAGGGGCGGAATGACCGGGATGAAGGTCAGCGCGACTGCGCAGGACATCGCGGTGAGCAGGACTCCGACCGGATGGTTCCACCTGCTCGGGGCGGGAGTCGCCGGAGTGGGCGCAACGTTGGGGAAGACACGGACCAGGGCTGGCCGTGTTGGGGTATGGCCCTGGTTGTCGTAGTAGAACAGAGAGTTCATGGCGGTACTCCTGGCGCGCGACGTGGCGCGCGAAGGCTAAGGAGGGTGGTAATAGCAGCCCTGTGGACAGCCGAACGCCCGGCCCGCAGATCGGCTCCCCCGCAGTCGGGCGGCTCAGCGCCCGCCGTTCCGTGCCGGCGTCGAATAGTTCCTTTCAATTCAAACACTCGCTCTGACGGTGTTGTCCAGCCCGACGACTATCTGTTTGGTCACACCGGTCACACACCCTTCGGCGGAGCGGGCCGTGGACGGCCGGATGGGAACTTTCATCACCAGGCTGATTCCACTCGCCCCAGCGGGCGTAGCCTTGGTCCATAAACGTCCGCGCGCACAGGAGGTGAGAACGTGGCCGACCCAGCCAAGACGTTGAAGCCGACCACCATAGGCCGGATCGTTTCGGTGACAAAAGCCAACGGGGACGAGTACGTAGGTGCCCTGGCTGCTTTCCGCCGCACCGAGGACGGCAAGGGGTTCCTGGTTTACCTGCAGGGAGTTGGACAACCAATCGAAGTGCCGGCCGATGGGTCTGTATCCGTTCACCAGCGGGCTGTCTAGCGACCGCAGCCGCAAACCCAACGCCCCGTCAGCCCTCAGTGCCGGCGGGGTTTTGCCGCCTACCCTGACTCAACTGCTCCGTCCTGCTGGTCTTCGCACTCATCACGGTCAAGGCCTACCGCGCGTCCCGTTCGATGCGGCCTGACGGAAGGCCGCTGGCTCAGCTTCACCCCGCCGGCGGGGGCGCTGTGCGTAATACCGGGAAGCGCCCCTGTCAATGCTTTTCGGTCAGATTCCCTGTTTCACGTCTGTCACATTAGATTACTCGCGTCACATTTCTGCAGCGTTGGCAAACCGCCGGAAAAAGGGGTTGCGGCACGGCTGTTAAGCCGTACGCTAAGACCACCTCTCTGGTAGCGGCGGCTACACCAAGCGGCTTCCTGGAGGTAATTCGTCGGCAGGTTGGGAACGGTGACGTTGGGGGACGTCCGGGGCCTGCTCAGGGGGACGGGGGACCACAGGTGGACGAATCAACGGGCGATCCGGAGGGCGACGGCGCCAACCTAGACGCGGGGAATACCCCCGCCAGGCAAGCACCAGCGCCGCCGGACCGGGATCCCGCGCTCGCGCAGAGCGACCAGAAACCGTGGTGGCGCCGTCGGAAAGACACCGTGGGGCTGGACGACCTGCTGTCGCCTGCTTTCCCACCGGAGCGCCGGCACGGCACTGCGATGCGCTTCGCCGCCTGGGCCGGCGCCGTCGCCGTGGTGGCACTCAGCGCAGGATCCCTGGTCGCACCTGGGGCGATCGCCTTCTCCGCAGCCGCTGATTCGGTCCTGGATCTGTGGGAAGAGCTGCCGGCCGAGTTGCCGTTGGACACCGCCTTGCCGCAACACACGGTCCTGTTGGACAAGGACGGCAAGGAGTTCGCCCGCTTCTACAGTGAGAACCGGATCGATGTGGACCTGGACCACGTCTCGAGTACCTTTCTGGACACCCTGCTGTCCACCGAGGATGCCCGGTTCTACGAACACCACGGCGTGGACCCGCTGGGGGTCACGCGCGCCGTGGTGACCAACTCCGTGGGCGGCGAGCGCCAAGGCGGCTCCACCATCACCCAGCAGCTGGTGCAGAACATCCTGGTCAACAACGCGCGCGACGAAACCGAGCAGTCGGTGGCGGTGGGCGAGACCTACAACGCCAAGATCCGCGAGGCCAAGTATGCGGTCCAGCTGGAAAACCGGCTGAGCAAGGACCAGATCCTGAACATGTACGTCAACGCCGTCTACTTCGGCCACCGCGCCTACGGCATCCAGGCGGCGGCCCGAATCTACTTCAACACGACGGCGGACAAACTCAACCTGCCGCAGTCGGCGCTGCTGGTCGGGCTGCTCAAAGGCCCGGGCTATTACGATCCGATGAAATACCCGGACCGCGCGCTTGACCGCCGCAATACTGTGCTGGACGTGCTGCAGGGACGTGGCGCGATCACGGCTGCGGAAGCTGCGACGGCCCGCCAGAGCGGACTGGGCCTTGACCCGGGCTCCGTGCCGTCCGGTTGCGCCGACTCCGACTACCCGTTCTACTGCGACCTGGTCCGGGACGAAATCCTCTCCGATCCGGCCTTCGGCCAGACCCAGGAAGAACGGGCGGACCGGCTCTCCCGCGGCGGCATGACCCTCACGACGGCGATGGACCGCAAGGCGATGGCCGCGGCGCAAAAAGCGGTGGGCAGAGCGATGGGCAACAAGAACCGCGCAGCGCTGGGCACCGCCGTCGTTGTACCCGGCACCGGGCACATCACGGCAGTGGCGCAGAACCGCGCGTGGGGCGAAGGCAAGGGCAAGACCGAAGTGGTCTTCGCCGACAGTCCCTTCCAAGTCGGGTCGGCGATGAAGCCGATCGTCCTGGCCACGGCGCTGTCCCAGGGGATTTCACCGCGGGAGAAGCTGCTGGCCAATGGCCCCTACTACTCCCGCCTGGACAACCCGCCGGGCGGCTTCCACAACTACGGCAACAAGAACTACGGCTCTATCGATGCCTACCAGGCCGTCCGGGCATCGGTGAATGTCTACTTCGTGCGGCTGATCGAGCGTACCGGGGTGAAGGAGGTGGCCGAGCTTGCCGGAAAGTTGGGCATCACCACCATCCCCACGAACAAATTGCACGGCAAGGAGGCGTCGCTGGCTCTCGGGGCGTACGAGATTTCGCCGCTGGAGATGGCCAACGCCTACTCCACGTTTGTCAGCGGCGGAGTTCTCTGTCGGCCGGTCACCATCACCGAAGGCGTCCGCAGCGATACCGGGGAGAAGATCCCGGTTCCCGAGGCCGGCTGCCACCAGGCCATCGACCCCTCGGTGGCCGCCACGGTGGCCGACGCGCTCAAGGAACCGTTCAACCCCGCCGGCACCCTCGGGGCCTTGGGCATGCCGAAGGGCCGCAAGGCCGGCGCGAAGACCGGGACCACCAACGACTTCGCCGCGAACTGGATCGTTGGCGTTACGCCGCAATATGCGACGGCGGTGTGGTTGGGCGACCCGCGCGGCGGCGCGCAGTACCCGCTGAAAAAGGTGAAAGCCTACGGCAAAATCTTCCGCGACCTCACCGGCTCCGAACTGGCCGGCCCGGTGTGGAAGGACACCATGGAGGGCCTGCACAAGGGCCTGCCGGCCGAGCCGATGCCTGAAGCCGATCCGCTGACCAGCAGCGTGGCCGTGTCGCGATCGATGCCCGATCTGCGCGGGTTAGGTGTCAACGAGGCCATCACCGTGCTGCTGCGCAACAACCTGGTTCCCGTGATTGGACAGAAGACGGCAAAACCGGATCCGCGAATCGGCAAGAACGTGGTGACGAAACAGTCGGCCCCGCCGGGCAGCCCCTTGGCTTACCGACAGGAAGTGACCATCACGCTCAGTGCGGGCAGCAACACCGCCATCACGGTCCCCGACCAGCAGTAGGAGCCCCGATGTCCATCTTCGAGAAGCATCCGGCTGTTGCGCTCGCCGCCGGTGCGCTCTGTCTGGCTTCCGTCACCGCCTCCGGGCTGGTGGCACTGCAGCTGTCCGGCATGCCCATGGTCCTCCCCCGCGAACCGGCGCCGGCGGTGGCCGAGGCAGCGTCGCCGGTGGCCATCAGCGCCGTGCTCGCGGACAGCCCGGCGTCCACGTCGTTGACCGCGCTGTTGGAGGAACCGCCGGAAAAGTGGAAGCCGGACGGCCCGGTGGAGCGCGGGGTTGCGCTGCCGGTGCCGTACTCGTGCGAGATCGGGGAGGCGCCGTCCGTCGCCCTGGGGCGTCCGTTCAAAGTCGGCAAAGTCAAAGTGCAGGTGGTCAGCGCCGCCTTCACCGCCGGCCTAGGCGCCGAAGCCATGGACCTGCTGTTGGACAAGGCGTCCGATTGTGCCGGGAGCTCGGTCGACGTCGACGGCGAGGATCTGGACACTCCCGGCGTCCAGGCGCACCGGGCCTACATCGCCAAGGGCGGCCGCACCATGCAGGTAGTGACCTTCCGGCGCGGCGACGTGCTGACCTTCGTCGTTGGCAAGGCCGACGCGCGGCTGCGGAAGCTGGCCGGGCAACTCGACAAGAAACTGGCCGTCACGCTGGAAGACGTCTGCACCGACCAGAAGTCGGACGCCGGCGACGCCGCCCGCTCGCCCTGGTCGACGCAAGGGTACAAGCCGTTCCACCGCACCAGCACGGTGGCCATCCGCGCTGTGGCGCCCCCGCAGGAACCCTCAGACGCCGGATACCACGCCGTGCCGATGCCCGCGCCCGACCTGAAGGTCAAACCCGCCAGCCCGGCGGCTGAGCCCAGCTATCCCGTCTGGCCGCGGATGCCCGCGGCCCGAAAGGTGCCCAAGCCGCCCAAGAGTCCGGCGGACCAGCCCGCCACCTCGGCCAAGGTCAGGGTGCTGGCCGGAGACACCTCCGGCCCGGGCTGCGGCTGGAACTTCACCGGGATGGCTCCGGTGCCTTATGACGCCGACGCCGCTGCAGCCACCAACCGGAAACGTACGCAGGCCGCGGAGGAAAAGCTCGCCGCCGGAGTCGAAAAATGGCAGCAAAGCGTGCTGGACTACTGGGCCGCCTACCACCGGTACCAAACCAAAGTGGAGGAGTATAAGGATTACGCTGCCACCGTGGCCAAGGTGAACAAGGCTTGGGACAAGATCGCGGCGCAGTGGGATGACTACTGGGGCGACTATGCCCTCTACCAACAGGCACTGGCGGAACGCTCGGCATTCTTCGCGCGGCGGGACAACGCCCGGGCGAATTACCGCGGTGACCTGGCTGCCTGTGAAGCGGAGAACCGTGAGGCGGAGCAGGACTACCGCCAAGCGAAAGAGGACTACCAGGACGCGGTGGACGAGGCGGAGGAGAACGACGAGGATCCGCCGGAGCCGCCCGCAGAGCCTGAGCCCGTGGACTGTGAAGCCGCCGTACCGGTGCCGGCCATCCTGGACTGGGCGCCGCCGGCCAAACCCGTTGCCCCGGCCACCCCGGCCGATCCCCGCCCGAAGGACCAGCGCTAAGCCGGCCCAACCATGGGTCGGTGCGGATTTAGTTAGAGTGGTGGCATGGTCGAATCCACTGCCACTGCCGCCGTCGAGCATCTGGGTGTCGACGGGAGTGCGGTCCCGGACGCTTACTACGTCCGGCTGGATGGCGGGCGCTTCCATTCCACCCTGCATGCCCAAGGCGCGTGGAACGACCACGAACAGCACATGGCCCCGGCGTCCGGCCTGATGGTGCACGAACTGCTGCGCAACCATCCGAGCGCGGACATGGCGATGAGCCGGATCAGCTTCGAAATCCTGGGCATCATCCACGGCGGCGAGTTCGAGATCCAGACCCGGGTGCTTCGCCCGGGCCGCACGATCGAACTCTTGGAGGCCACTTTCACCGCCCAGGGCCGCACTGCCATCCGCGCCCAGGCCTGGCGGCTGCTGGCCGGAGATACCGCGGAGGTCGCAGGCCCCGTGCACCAGGGCTTGCCGGACCCGGACGGCTTGCCGCCGGCGCCGATGCAGGGCGTCTGGGACGGCGGCTTCATCCGCGCCACCGAGTTCCGGACCGTTGCTGACCGCGGGCCCGGCAACGGCACCGTGTGGGCGCGGCCGCTGCACCCGTTGGTTCAGGACGAGGACATCCACCCGTTGGCTCGCTTCGTCAGCATCGTGGACACCGCCAATGGTGTGGCAGTGCGCCAGAACCCGCGCGAGTACATGTTCCCCAACGTGGACCTGACCATCCACCTGTTCCGCCAACCGCACGGCGAATGGACCGGGTTGGACACCCGCGTGACCTTCGGCGCCGGCGGCGTGGGCATGACCGACACGGAACTGTTCGATGAACAGGGTCCGGTGGGCCGCGCCGCGCAGATCCTGACCGTCCGCAAGTTCCCGGCAGCCAGCGGATGAGCCTGCGCATCCTCACCATCGGACGCAAGCACGAGTCGTGGGTGGCGGAGGGAATCGACCGCTACGAAAAGCGAATGAAGAAGCCCTTCGACGTCAGCTGGCAGCCCATTCCGCATTCCTCCCGGGAGCATGACGCCGCGCGGCGGGAAGAATCGGAAACCCTGCTGGCCAAGCTCGCCGGCAAGCACGCGAACGACTTCGTGATCCTGCTGGACGAACGCGGCAAGAACATCGACTCCCCCACGCTGGCCCGCACCTTGCAGCAGCCGCTGGACAGCTCCCGCAACATCACGCTGATCATCGGCGGCGCCTACGGCGTGGACGACTCGATCCACCGCCGCGCAGACTTTGTCTGGTCCCTCTCCAAGCTGGTCTTTCCGCACCAGCTGGTCCGGCTGATCGTCATGGAGCAGCTCTACCGCGCCCAGGAGATTGCCGGCGGCCGGCCCTACCACCATGAATAGCCGTGGGTAGCGCGCTGCGCTTCGGCCGGTCGGCCGTCGTCGCCGCCGCCGTGCTCTGCCTCGCCGCCGCCGCGCATACCGCTGCCGGCGGCACCTTGCCACCGCCCGCCGTCGTCCTGGCGCTGGGCGCGCTCACTTGGCTGCCGGTGATGATCCTGGCCGGACGGAAGCTGGAGCCGGCAACTATTCTGGCGGTACTGGCCGGCGGCCAGCTGGCGCTGCACCAGGCCTTTGAGCTGTTCGGAACGGTCCAGTGCGCGCCGGCCGGCGTGACCGAACACGCCGGCCACGCCGGACACGCCGGGCACGCCGGGCACGCGGCGGTGGCACTGGACTGTGTAGCCGCGCCGCACACCGGGAATTCGCCGGGCATGCTCGCCGCCCACCTGCTGGCGACCGCCCTGACCGCGCTGATGCTGGCTCGCGGCGAGGCCGCGCTGTGGGCGCTGGCCGCCTGGCTGCGTCCGCTGGTCCAGCTGCCCGCCGCCCCCGCGGTGCCCATCCGCGCTTTCTTGCCCGTCACCGGCCAGGCGCCGTTGCCCCTGCACACCGCGTATCTGGTCACGCTGGTGCCGCTGCGCGGACCACCGGTGCCGGTGAGTTCTCCGCTTCCGGACCGACACCTGGTCTGAATTCCCACTTCTTCCGGTGCTGCCGCGACCTGCCCAGCGCCTCCTGAAAGGCACCCTTTGTGAAAACCATCCACCGCACTACCCTCCGCACTGTCCTCGCCGCCGGGGCCACCGCCGGCCTGCTGGCCGCTGGCGCCGGCGGCGCCTCCGCGCATGTCCACGTCACCCCGGAGGAGAACGCCGCCGGCGGCAGCTCGGTGCTGACCTTCGCGTTCGCGCACGGCTGCGAGGGTTCGCCGACCACCAAGATCGCCATCTCGCTGCCCGACCAGCTGGTCGACGCCACGCCCACCGTGCACCCCGGCTGGGACGTTGAAAAGGTCAGCGAAACCTTCGATGCGCCCAAGACCCTGGACAGCGGGGCCACCGTCACCGAGCGGGTCAGCCAGGTTGTTTACACCGCCAAGGAACCGGTGGCCGACGGGCTGCGCGACACGCTGCAGCTGCAGGTGCTGCTGCCTGAGTCCGCCGGAGAGACCCTGGCGTTCCCGGTCCTGCAGACCTGCGAGAAGGGCGAGACCAACTGGGCCGACATCCCTGCGGAGGGCCAGGACCCGCATGATCTGGACTCCCCGGCTCCTTCGTTCGTGATCGGCGAAGCATCCACCGACAACCACGGAGGGCACGACGGCGGTGCCTCCCACGGTGCCGAAACCACCTCGGCAGCGGGTACCGAAACGGCGGGCACCGAGGCACCTGGCACCGGAGCGGCGGCGGTGGCCGGCTGGACCGGGCTGGGTGCCGGCGTGCTGGGCCTGGCGGCCGGCGTGACTGCGCTGGCCCGAACGCGCAAGAAGGGCTGATTTTCCACCTGTAGTGCCGCCTCCGGCCGGTGGTCTGTCCACTGCGGACAGACCACCGGCCGGAGGTGTTTAATGTGAGCATGATGAATCGTTTTCGGCTGGGGCCGGCCGCCGCGGCCCTCTTCGTTGGCTCCGCCCTGCTGCTGTCCGGCTGCGGCCAAGCGGCCCAGGAACCCGGCACTGCGCCGGCGTCCGCCGGCTCGACGGACAACGCGCCGCCGTCGTCCTCGGCACCGGCAACGGCAACCGAAAGCGCCGCCGGAAGCGCCGCCGGAAGCGAAAGCCCCG
This sequence comes from Arthrobacter sp. SPT-J7, assembly GCF_059089965.1. Taxonomy (NCBI): domain Bacteria; kingdom Bacillati; phylum Actinomycetota; class Actinomycetes; order Micrococcales; family Micrococcaceae; genus Arthrobacter; species Arthrobacter sp. SPT-J7. The sequence continues at coordinate 343,583 of NZ_JBNHFF010000004.1, read as the reverse complement.
CCGCGGTGCCGGAGGGCAGCGGCAGCGCCAATAACGGTTCCTGCAGCGCGGGCCAGCTCTCCGCTGCCATCGAAACCGAACCCGGCGGTGGCGCCGCCGGCAGCGTGTACCGCACATTGGTGCTCACCAACACCGGCGACAAAGCCTGCACGCTGGCCGGCTACCCGGGTGTCTCCTACGTCGACGCCAACGGCAAGCAGGTGGGTGCCGCGGCCGATCGGGACCCGGACGCCAAAACGGTAAAGGTCACGGTGGCGCCGGGCGGCACCGCCGGAGCGCAGCTGCGCCAGACGAATGCACAGAACTACGGTGAAAAATGCGGGCTCACGGATGTGGCAGGCGTGAAGGTCTACCCGCCGAACCGCAAGGATTCACTGATCGCCAAGCAGGAGACCGTTGGTTGCTCGGATGACTCGGTGGTGCTGATGACGGTGGGCACGTTCCAGGCCCCGTAACCGGGATACGGTCGCCGCGGAACTGCACGCTGTCGGCGTCGGGCGTTAGGCTCAAACCATCGGTATGACGACGTCTGTGCTCGAACGCTTCAGTCCGGCCACCCGCGAGTGGTTCGCCGGCGCTTTCAGCGCGCCCACCCCCGCGCAGACCGGCGCCTGGAACGCCATCTCCGCCGGTTCCCACGCCTTGGTGGTGGCGCCGACCGGCTCCGGTAAGACGTTGGCCGCTTTCCTCTGGGCGCTGGACACCTTCATCGCCGCCGCTGACGCAGAGCCGGCGCTTCCGCTTGATCTGCCGGAGCCGGCGCCCAAGCGGGGACGGAGCCAGAAGGAATCCCGCGGCACTCGTGTGCTCTACATTTCTCCACTGAAGGCCCTGGGCGTGGACGTGGAGCGGAACCTGCGGGCGCCGCTGATCGGCATCACGCAAACCGCCAAGCGGCTGGGTCTGCCCGCCCCCTCCATTACGGTGGGCGTTCGTTCCGGCGACACTCCGGCCAATGAGCGCCGCCGGCTGCTCACGCATCCGCCGGACATCCTGATCACCACCCCCGAATCGCTGTTCCTGATGCTGACGTCCAAGGCCAGGGAGACCCTTGCCTCGGTGGACACCGTGATCATCGATGAAGTGCACGCCGTGGCCGGGACCAAACGCGGCGCCCACCTGGCGGTCACGCTGGAACGGCTGGACGCCGTGCTGCAGCGGCCGGCACAGCGGATCGGCCTCTCCGCCACGGTCGAACCGCTGGATACTGTTGCCCGGTTCCTCGGCGGCAACGCACCGGTGGAGATTGTCGCGCCGCCGGCCAAGAAATCGTGGGATCTGACGGTCACCGTCCCGGTGGAGGACATGACGGCGTTGGCCTCGCCCAGCCAGGAAGAACTGGGCCCGGGCGCGCAGCCGGCATCCATCTGGCCGCACGTCGAAGAGAAGATCGTCGACCTGATCGCCGAGAACCAGTCCACCATCGTCTTCGCCAATTCCCGCCGGCTGGCCGAACGGCTCACCGCCCGGTTCAACGAAATCTGGAGCGAACGCCAGTCCCTGTCCCTTGCCGACGACGGCGTCTGGGATTCTGCGCCCGGCCAGGACCAGGGGTCTTTCCAGGACCCCGCGCCCGGTCATGGCCCGGGGTCCGCTGGCGGTGGCGCCCCCGGCACCGGCACCCTCCCGGGTACCGGCGCTGGTACCACCACCCAGACCGCGCCGCCGGCCCAGATCATGGCGCAGGCCGGGTCGACGTCCGGCGCGGATACGGTGCTGGCGCGCGCCCACCACGGCTCGGTCAGCAAGGAGGCCCGCGCCGAGATCGAAGACGACCTCAAGTCCGGCCGGCTCCGCTGCGTGGTAGCCACCTCCAGCCTGGAGCTGGGCATCGACATGGGCGCCGTCGACCTGGTGGTGCAGGTGGAATCACCCCAGTCGGTGGCGAGCGGCCTGCAGCGGGTGGGCCGCGCCGGGCACCAAGTCGGCGAAACCTCCCAGGGCGTACTGTTCCCCAAACACCGGCAGGACCTGGTGAACACCACCGTCACGGTGGAACGGATGCTCGCCGGCCGGATCGAGCCGCTGTTCATCCCGGCCAACCCGCTGGACATCCTCGCCCAGCAGACCGTGGCGGCCACGGCGCTCGGTGCCGTCGATGTGGAGGAATGGTTCGACGTCGTGCGTAAATCCGCGCCCTTCGCCACGCTGCCGCGCTCCGCCTACGAGGCCACCCTGGACCTGCTGGCCGGACGCTACCCCAGCGACGAGTTCGCCGAGCTGCGGCCGCGCATTGTCTGGGACCGGCTGGCAGGGACCATCACCGGCCGCCCGGGCGCGCAGCGGCTGGCCGTGACCTCCGGTGGAACCATCCCGGACCGCGGGTTGTTCGGCGTCTATCTGGTGGGGTCCGAGGACGAGAAGAATCGCGGCGGCCGGCGGGTCGGCGAGCTCGACGAGGAGATGGTCTACGAATCCCGCGTCGGCGACGTCTTCGCGCTGGGCGCAACCAGCTGGCGGATCGAGGACATCACCTACGACCGGGTGCTGGTCTCGCCGGCCTTCGGGCAGCCGGGCAAACTGCCGTTCTGGAAGGGTGATTCGCTGGGCCGGCCGGTGGAACTCGGGCGGGCGCTGGGCCGTTTTGTCCGGGAGTTAACCGGGTCGGCGGAGGAACCGGCACGCGAGCGGCTGGCCGGCGCCGGGCTGGACGACTGGGCCGCGGGGAACCTGTTGGCCTATCTGGCCGAACAGCAGCTGGCCACCAACGACGTTCCCAACGACCGCACGCTGGTGGTGGAGCGGTTCCACGACGAGCTCGGCGACTGGCGGGTGGTGCTGCACAGCCCGTTCGGCATGCCGGTCCACGCTCCGTGGGCGTTGGCCGTCGGCGCACGGCTGCATCAGCGCTATGGCCTGGACGGGTCCGCGATGGCCGCCGATGACGGCATTGTGCTGCGGGTGCCGATGATGGAGGACGAGCCGCCGGGCGCCGAATTGTTCCTCTTCGACCCCGAGGAACTGGACCAGATTGTCACCGCGGAGGTGGGCGGTTCGGCGCTGTTCGCCTCCCGCTTCCGCGAATGCGCCGCCCGCGCGCTGCTGCTGCCGCGGCAGAACCCGGGCAAGCGCAGCCCGCTCTGGCAGCAGCGCCAGCGCTCCGCCCAGCTGCTGGATGTAGCGCGCAAGTATCCGACGTTCCCGATCATCCTGGAGACAGTGCGCGAGTGCCTGCAGGATGTCTACGACCTGCCCGCGCTTAAGGACATCGCCGCCGGCATCGAACGCCGCGAGCTTCGATTGGTGGAGACCACCACGCAGCAGCCCTCGCCGTTCGCACGGTCGCTGCTCTTCGGTTACGTGGCAAGTTTCCTCTATGAGGGCGACTCCCCGCTGGCCGAACGCCGGGCGGCCGCGCTCTCCTTGGACCCGGGCCTGCTCAACGACCTGCTGGGCCGCGCCGAACTGCGGGAACTGCTGGACGAGGGCATCATCGCCCAAACCGAGCGGGAACTGCAGCGGCTCTCCGAGGACCGCAAGGTCAAGGGCACCGAAGGGATCGCGGACCTGCTGCGCCTGCTGGGACCGCTCACGACGGCGGAGATCGCCGCCCGCGTCCAGCCCCCGGTGGACGGGTCTCTACTCGGCGCTGGCGCGCCTCCTTCGACCACCGAAGACAACCAACCGGTGGTCGACCAAGCGAGCGCCAGCGAGCTCGTTGAGACCGGGTCTCTACCCGGACCCGGCGCGCCTCCTTCGACCACCGAAGACAACCAACCGGTGGTCGACCAAGCGAGCGCCCCGGTGGTCGACCAAGCGAGCGCCAGCGAGCGCGTGGAGACCCGCGCGGAGACCGGGCCCCTACCCGGACCCGGCGCGCCTTCATCGACCACCGAGGTCGAACCGATGATCGCCGAACTGGCCAAGGCCAACCGCGCCCTGAAGGTGGGCGTCGCCGGCGTCGAGCGCTGGGCCGCAGTGGAAGATGCCGCCCGGCTCCGCGACGCCCTCGGGGTCCCGTTGCCGGTGGGCGTGCCGCTGGCCTTCATCGAGCCGGTGGCCGACCCGCTCGGTGACCTGGTCAGCCGCTACGCCCGCACCCATGGTCCCTTCACCGCCGCCGAGTGCGCCCGCCGGCTGGGGCTGGGCCCCGCCGTCGTGCTGACCGCGTTGCAGCGCCTGCTCAAGGACGGCCGTGTGGTGGAAGGCGAATTCCGCCCCGGCGGCGCGCCGGACACTGACGACGGCGGCGGCTCGGTCAGCGGCGAGCGTGCAACGGCTGGCACAGCGGACCAGCGCCAGACCGAGTGGTGCGACGTTGAAGTGCTGCGTAAGATCCGCCGCCGTTCGCTGGCCGCCCTGCGCAAGGAAGTCGAACCGGTCGACCCCGCTACCTACGGCCGGTTCCTCCCGGCTTGGCAGAACGTCGGAGCCAAGCTGCGGGGACTGGACGGCGTCGTCACGGTGGTGGACCAACTCTCCGGAGTCCCCATCCCGGCCTCTGCCTGGGAACCGCTCATCCTCGCGTCGCGGGTGTCCGACTACGCGCCGGCCATGCTGGACGAGCTAACCGCCACCGGCGAAATCCTGATCGCCGGCGCGGGCTCGATGCCCGGCAACGACGGCTGGATCAGCCTGCATCTGGCCGACACCGCGCCGCTGACGCTGAATCCACAATCCGATTTCGAGCCCAGCGTCCTGCAATACGAACTGCTGGCCGCGCTCTCCGGCGCCGGCGGCTACGGCGGCGCCTACTTCTTCCGGCAACTCGCCGATGTGCTGGCGGCCAACGGCACCCAGCCGGGGGACGACGCCGTCGTCAGCGCGCTGTGGGACTTGCTCTGGGCCGGCCGGATCACCAACGACACCTTCGCCCCGGTGCGTACGCTGCTGGCCGGCGGCACCACGGCCCACCGGCAGCGCAACGCGCCGCCGCGGGCACGGTCGGCACGGCTGGGAAGGATCGGACGCATGCACGGACTAAGCGGGGCGGGCCTGCGCCCGGGCGCCGGGGCGGACGCTGGATCCGGCACCGGCCGGCCGCGGACCGCCCCGCCGAACGCCGCCGGCCGCTGGTCCCTGCTGCCGGCCCCGGAAGCCGACCCCACCATACGGGCACACGCCACCGCCGAACTGTTGCTGGACCGCTACGGCGTGGTCACGCGCGGCTCGGTTGCCGCCGAATCGGTGCCCGGCGGCTTCGGACTGATGTACAAGGTGCTGGGCAAGCTGGAGGAGACCGGCCGCTGCCGCCGCGGCTACTTCATCGAACATCTTGGCGCGGCCCAGTTCGCCGTCTCCCCCACGGTGGACCGGCTGCGTTCCTTCAGCCGCGATGCGCAGCTGGGCGAGCAGGCGCCGTCGGCCGTGGCGTTGGCCGCGACCGATCCGGCCAATCCCTACGGCGCGGCCCTGGCCTGGCCGGCGCAGGAGTCGGGACACCGGCCAGGGCGCAAGGCGGGCGCCCTGGTGGTGCTGGTGGACGGCGAGCTGGCGCTGTATTCCGAACGCGGCGGCAAGACACTGCTGGCCTTCACCGAGGACGAGGAGTCGCTGGCCTTGTGCGGCCGGGCCTTGGTGCAGGTGATCCGGCGCGGCGCAGCGGACAAGATGGCGGTGGAAAAGGTCAATGGCGGTCCCATTTTGGACACCCCGCTGGCCCGTGCGCTGATGGATGCCGGCTTCTACTCCACGCCGCGGGGACTGAGGTTCCGTGCCTGAAGGGGACACCATCTGGCGTGCTGCCCGGCGCCTGCACGCGGCGTTGGCCGGGCAGGAGCTCACCGGCAGCGACTTCCGGGTGCCCCGCTATGCCACGCTGGACCTGTCCGGGCAGACTGTGGACGAAGTCCGGTCGCGCGGCAAGCACCTGCTGATGCGGATCGGCGGACTGAGCGTGCATTCCCATCTGGGCATGGACGGCAGCTGGCAGGTCTACCAGCCCGGCGAGCGCTGGCGGAAACCCGCTTTCCAGGCCCGCCTCATCCTCTCCACCAGCACGACGGCGGCGGTCGGCTTCGCGCTGGCGGCGCTGGATGTGGTGCCGCGGGCGGACGAGGACAAGCTGGTGGGGCATCTGGGCCCGGACCTGCTCGGGCCGGACTGGGACGCCGATGAAGCGCTGCGTCGGCTGCGCCAGGATCCCGACCGGCCGATCGGGCTGGCCCTGCTGGACCAGCGCAATCTCGCCGGGATCGGCAACGTCTACCGCTGCGAGGTCTGCTTCATCGCCCGGGTGCACCCGTCCACCCCGGTGGGCCAGGTGCCGGACCTCCCGGCCATGGTGCTGAAGTCCAAGCAACTGCTGGAGGTCAACAAGGACCGCGGCAGCCGCAGCACCACCGGATCGCCCACCCGCCGCGAATCGTTCTGGGTCTACGGAAGGGCCCGCCGTCCCTGCGGACGCTGCGGCACCCCCATAGTCCACGACCTCCAAGGCAATACCGACGCCGACCAGCGCGACGTCTACTTCTGCCCGCACTGCCAGCCGTTGCCGCCAGGTCTCGCGGCGGCATAATCCACAGGCGCCTGTGCGTCCTTGTCCCTGCGGGCCCAGCCCTGGCCCTCCGTGCGCCGAGGTCAGGGGTCGCCGCCGAGATCACCGGCCGGCGCCGAAGCATCGGCATTTTCAGGCGCGAGGTCAGAGGTTGCCGCCCAGTCACCCTCCACATCCCCCGACTTCGCGCCGAGATCATCGGATAGCGTCGAGATCCGAGGTTGCAACGGGGTATCTCGGCGCGTTCCCCCAACCCCTCGATCTGCTCCCCCTGCGTAAACCCGCTCGGACCCCTTCCAGCCCGTCCCGGCGGCGGCCGGGCAGTACGAACCGTAATATGGAGAGGACGAGAGACGAAGGGGGCCCATGAGCTGGCTGCAGACGATTCCGGCCGTGTTGGTGGCCATCGTCCTCGTCTTCGGACCCGGCCTGCTGTGGGGCGCAGTGCTCGGCTTGCGCCGGCTGTCCTTGGTGGCACTAGCCGGCCCGTTTGGCGTCACCGCCATTGTGCTCGCCGCCGAACTTAGCCGCTTGGTCGGCCTGCGGTGGGCGTGGCCGCAATTGCTGGCCGTCACCGTGCTGGTCGCCGCGATACTCTGGCTGCTCCGCCGCAGCCTGGGCCACCGCCTGCACCGGGATCCCGAGAAGCCGAGCGTTCCGGCGCCCTGGCGGGCGGTCGCACTGGCCTGGGCGGTGTCAGCGGTGCCGCTGGCCGCCGCCATGATCTTCATCTTCGGTGCCCCGGATAACATTGCGCAGTCGCACGACAACATCTTCCATCTCAACGCGCTGCGCTATATTTCCGACTCGGGCAACGCCTCCTCGCTGACACTGGGCTATCTGGGCACCACGGACCGGGGCGTTTTCTACCCGGCGGGCTGGCACGATGTGGTCTCGCTGGTGATGATCACCGCCGGACTGCAGCCGGCGGCCGCCATCAACATCACCAATCTGGTGCTGATCACCGGCATCTGGAGCACCGGCTGCCTGTTCATGGTCAGCCGCATCACCGGCGAGCGCACTATGCAGTTGCTGGTCGCCGCGGTGGTCTCGCTCTCCTACAGCAGCTTCCCTTACTTGTTGCTGGAATTCGGCGTCGTCTATCCGTTCATGCTCTCCATTGCGATGCTTCCGGCCGCCCTGGGCGTGGTGTTCCAGCTGCTCCGCTTGGGCGTGCACACTCGCGTGTCCACCGAAGGCAACGTGCTGTTGCTGATCGGGCTGCTGCCGGGCATGGCGCTCTCCCATCCCGCCACCATCATGGGGCTGCTGGCGCTCTCCGTGCCGCCGGTCATCGCGGCCGCCTACCCGGCACTGCGCGCCCCAGAACAACGACGGCGGCTGCGCGCCTGGGTGGGCACCGGCGCCTTTTTGGTGGTTCTGGTGGCGCTGTGGATCAACCTCCGTCCCGCCCGCAGCAGCAGCGCCAACTGGGACCACATGGGCAATGCCGCGGGCGCTCTGGTCGACGTGGTGCTGAATTCGCCGCTCGACCGCCCCATCTCCATCCTGGCGACCGCCTTGACCATCGTGGGCGCCGCCGTCGTCTTCAATCTGCGCAAAAACCGCTTTGCGTTGGCCATGTACGCCGTGGGCGCCGCCCTGTACGTGATCGGCAACTGGCAGACGATGCCGGAGCTGCGCTGGTGGGTGACCGGCATCTGGTACAACGATTTCTTCCGGATCAGCGCGATGCTTCCGGTGGCCGGGCTGCTGATTGCGTCCATCGGCGGCATCGCGCTGGCCGGAACGGCGCGCTCCTTCTTCCGGGCGTCGCTGGCCCGCCGCGAGAAGAAGCAGCCGGCATGGCTACGCCCCGCTGCCACCGGCGTGTTGGTGGTCATCAGCCTCGTTGTGGTACCGATGTTTGCTGTGCAGCGCGGCATCTCCGAGGCCGCCGCCAAGTACCGGTTCACGGACAGATCGCAGTTGCTCACTGCCGATGAACTCGCGCTGATCAAGCGGCTTCCTGACCGCGTGCCCGAAGGCGCGGTGATCGCCGGCGATCCGCTGACCGGGTCCTCGCTTGCCTACGCCTACACCGGACGCCGCGCACTGGTCCCCTCGGGCACCACGTCCCCCAGCGTGGACGGCAAGCTCATCATGGACAAACTGGACAAGATGAGGACCGATCCGGCCGTCTGCCCGGCCGTGAAGGCGCAAAATGTTCAGTTCGTGCTGGACTTCGGCAACCGCTCCGTGCATCCCGGCGAGAAGTCTTCCGTGCCGGGCCTGCAAGAGCTGACCGAGGCCAACGGTTTTGAACTGGTGGATTCCGAAGGCGACGCCAAACTCTATCGGGTCATCGGCTGCACCTAAACAGTGCCGGCTGCCCAGTGGCGGTCAACGGGTACCCTTGATGGGTGATGGAATCCCCGCTCCCGGTGCGCGACGGCGTCAATGCCACCCGCTTGCGCCTGCCCGGCGAGGGCCCGTGGGAAACCGCGATGGACTACATGCTGCACCGGTGGGGCCATGTGGATCCGGACGGCATCAGGGACCGGTTCGACCGCGGCGAAATTGTGGGCGAAGGCGGCTCCGTGCTCAGCCGGACCACTCCGCTGGATGCCCACACCTTCATTTGGTACTACCGGACCTTGCCCCGCGAGAAGCGGCTGCCGGTGGAGATCAACATCCTGCACCAAGACGAACACATCCTGGTGGTGGATAAGCCCCACTTCCTGCCCACCACCCCCGGCGGTACCTACATTCAGGAGTCGGCACTCGTCCGGCTGCGCCGTCAACTGGAGATTCCGGACCTGATCCCCATGCACCGGCTGGACCGCCTCACCGCCGGGGTGCTGCTCTTCTCCACTAACCCCGCCACCCGCGGCAAGTACCAAGTGCTGTTTGAAAAGCGCTTGGTGCAGAAGGAATACGAGGCCATCGCGCCGGTGGTTCCGCAGCTGCACTTCCCGCAGACCGTGCGGAACCGGATGGCCAAGTCCCGCACCTACCTGCTGGCCCAGGTGGTCGACGGCGAACCCAACACTGAGACCCGGATCGAACTGCTGGAACAGCGTGGCGGGATGGGCCGCTACAAGCTGGAACCGCTTACCGGAAAGACTCACCAGTTGCGCGTGCATCTGGCCTCTTTGGGCATCGGTATCCTGCACGACCCCTTCTACCCAGTGTTGCTGGACCAGGCCCCCGACGACTTCGCGCGGCCGCTGCAACTGTTGGCGCGCGGCATCTCCTTCACCGACCCGATCAGCGGCGAACCGGTGGAATACCGTAGCCGGCTGGACCTGTCCGAATGGGCAGGCCGCGCCGACGGCACGATAGGGAGCGGCGCCGTCTGAACCGGGACGCCTGCCTGGCGAGGCGCAAAGCCGGCCAGCACCCCAGTGCCAAGCAGGCGCGCCACCCGAAAGTCGGCTAGGCGTGGCCTGAAAGGGTCCCCCGAAGGCCGGTGTCCCGCTTGCGGACCAGCAGCAGACCCAGGGCAATCATGACTACGCCCAGAAGGAAGTGCAGCCAATTATCGGCAGTGTTCAGGGGCACGAAGTTGGCTGCGCTCTGCTGGTCAATGAACAGCCCGTACAGCCAGATCACCAGATAGATCACGCCTCCCCAGATCAGGTAGTTGCGGGCAGCAGGGACGCTCCGGGCCAGCACCAGTCCCGCGATACCGAACAAGATATGGACAATATTGTGCAGGATGGACACTTGGAAGACACCCAGCAACATGGCCTCGGACTGGTGGCCGGCGGCCATCATCTGGCCATAGTTTGAGGTGATCCCGGGGATGAATCCCAGTATTCCCACCAGCAAGAAGACGGCACCTAAGATCATCGCCGTCAACTGGACAGGGGTTTTCCCGCGAGCTTGGATGTTGCGTTCAGCAGTCATGGCAATCTTCCCGTCTGGCGCCGTCAGCGACGTGCCTTTCGGCGTCGGTCGATATGGGTCCTGACAGCATCAACGGTACAATAAGGCTGCTTAGGAGTTAATAGGGTCTCCCCTATGGGTGCCATTCAGTTCTGGAGTCACTGGGGCACCGCAATAACGGCGAGCGGCTCCCGTCTACCCTCAACGTGAAATCCCCGCACGGGCCAGCAGCCAGGGGGCCAGCGGGTCCTCACCCCAAAAGCGCGCATGATCCGGTGAGGCAGCAACTCCAGAATGGTCAGCGTCAGGAACTTCTCATCATCCCAGCGAACGCCAGCCGGGGCTCCTAGCCAGCCGCGGCACCACCGTCTACGCTAAGGCCAGTCACATGAGTCTCTGCAGGACCTTGCCGAGGAGGAACATTGACAGACAAGGCAGCCCAACAGCGGGCCAAACACCCACGCAGCATGGTGGCCGGACCCTACGGACACCCTTTCCATCCGATTCTCGTGACGGTGCCGATCGGCACGTGGATTGCCGTGGTCATCTTCGACCTGGCGGGCATCTTCACCGATGACGCCGCGGCGTTCGCGCGCGGCGCACTGTGGCTGACAGGTATTGGCATTATCGGCGCCCTGGTCGCAGCCGCGCTGGGACTCTTCGACTATGCGCAGTTGGCTCAAGGCACACGAGCCAAGAAGACAGCCACCCTGCACATGGCGCTGAACCTCACGGTGACTGCACTGTTCGTCATCGCTTTTTTCATCCGATTCGCGGCAGGCTACGAGACGGTCAGCATTACCGCCTTCATCATCAGCCTCGTTGGACTTGCCCTGCTCGGCGCCTCCGGATACCTAGGCGGCACGCTGGCTTATCACTACGGGGTCAGGGTGGCCGACGAACAGACCCAGAGCGAAGGGTATCGATAGATGGGGCTGCGGCGAGGCCGAGCCAACCGGAAGGTCGTGGTGATTACCGGGGCCTCAAGCGGGATCGGCAGGGCAACGGCCACGCGGCTGGCCAAGCGCGGTGCGTCCTTGGTGCTCGCTGCGCGAAGCCGCTCGAGCCTTGACGAGGTGAGAGCCGAATGCGTTCGGCTGGGGGCACGCGCCATCGCAGTCCCCACTGATATCACCGAGGAGGGGGCCTCGGAAAGACTGGTTCAGGCTGCGGTAGAGGAATTTGGGCGCCTTGATGTGTGGATCGGGGCCGCGTCGGTGTACGGCTACGGAACGTTTGAGCAAACACCTGCTGAGGTGTTCCGAAAGATGGTGGAGACCAACCTGCTGGGCGAAGCCAGCAGCATTCGCGCCGTTCTGCCGCAGTTCCGCCAACAGCGGCACGGCGTCCTGATTCTAGTCGGCTCCATCTACTCCAAGATGACCACGCCTTACGTGTCCGCCTATGTTGCCAGCAAATCAGGGCTACTGGGGCTGGCGAACGTGTTGCGGCAGGAGTTGCTGGATGAGAAGGGCGTGCACATCTGCACCGTGCTCCCGGCTACCATCGACACCCCGATTTTCCAGCATGCCGCCAACTACACCGGCCGCAAAGTCCGTCCGCTGCCGCCGGTGGCAAGTCCGCGCCGGGTGGCCAAGGTGATAGCCCGGCTCGCGCACAAACCCCGACGACAGGTGGTGGTTGGCCGGACACAACGGCTTTTCATTCCGTTCCAACACAGGTTTCCGGGCCTCTACGACCGCTTCTCCCGGCCACTCATGAACACCGTGGCCCTTCACGGAAGCGGCGTTGCACCGACAGCAGGCACGGTCTACGCTCCCGATCCGCCGTCAAACAGGGTCAACGGCGGATGGCGCTCCCCAGGCACCCGACTCTTGGCCGGAGGAACTTTCCTAGGGCTCACCGTAGCCGGCTGCTGGTTGGGCATGAAACGGCGGCTTCCATAGGACCGACGCCGGCCCTTCACCGGCGACGCGCCGACGCAGCCCACGCGGCCAGCCAGCCCAGCTCCACCACGGCATCCAGCGAATAGATCCGGCTGATCCGCCCCGGCCCGGCCGTGAAGATGTCGACGGCCGCAAAAGTGGCCGCCGACCCAATGCCCAGCCGCCGGGCGCCAGCCACGCCGTCGTCGGTCATTGCGCCGCGCATCTGAGCGTAGCCCAGGGTGACCATCAGTCCGCCAACCGTCTTGACCAGCCATGGCTCCGCCTTGGGGCCGGTGGCAGCTTCAAAGCTGCGGTAGTGCAGCAGCGGCCACACTCCCAGAACCACATTGAACAGTCCTTGTGCGCTGGCCAGCGTCGCGGGGCTCATTGGGCCACCTCCCGCGCTTGAGATGAACGTGAGCCCATTCTGCCGGACGGTCCAGCGGAAATCCACGAATCGCTCCCAGAAATAGCTGAGGCACTTTATTCGATGGCCGCGACCCCCAAGCGACTTCCCTAAGGTTGCTTATTATATTTTCCTTGCCTAGCGTGGGGTGGACCCGGCCCGGAGGTGGCCAACCCAGACCGACGAGTTGGCAATAAGACGCTGGGCCACGCTAAGCGGAGGTCGCCGCAGATGTTCTTTCACAAACAAGAGCTCCAATACAAAGCCGAACCGGACAAGGCGGACGCCGTCTACGCCAGGAAACTCCAGGAAGTGTTGGGCGGCCAATACGGTGAAATCACCGTGGCCATGCAGTACAGCTTCCAAGCCTGGAACATCCACATTCCCGGCAAGTACAAGGACCTGCTCTACGGCATCGCCGCGGAGGAATTCGGCCACGTGGAGATGCTGGCCAAGATGATCTCCCGCTTGCTGGAGAAGGCTCCGCTGGGCATCACGGACGAGGCGGTCCAGTCCGATCCGACCATCGCCGCCGTCATCGGCGGAACCGACGTCCAGCAGGCCATCGTCGCTGGCGCGGGAGCCCGACCAGTGGACAGCAACGGCAATCCCTGGTCAGGCGGATACGTCACCGCCAGCGGCAACCTGCTGGCGGATTTCACGTCCAACGCTAATGCCGAGATGCAGGGCCGGCTGCAGGTGGCCCGGCTTTACCATATGACTGACGACCACGGGGTCCGCGATATGCTCTCGTTCCTGCTCGCCCGCGACACCATGCACCAGAACCAGTGGATCGCTGCCGCACGGGAGCTGCAGGAGGAGGGTTCCGAGACCCTGCCCGTGCCCAGCAACTTCCCGCTGTCGAAGGAGAACCGGGACGTGGCCTACCAGTACCAGAACTTCTCCGATGGTCCTGCGGCCGCAGAAGGCTCCTGGGCCAGCGGACCTACCCCCGACGGCAAGGGCGAATTCACCTACCACGACTCCGCCACCACCAGCGCCCCGATGCCCAAGCCAACGCATCCGGACGCCCGACTCTACGGCACCACCGAGGTTCCCAACCTGGTCGAAAAAACCGCTGGGGCAGTCCAAGACAAGCTCCGCAAGGAATAACGGCTCGCATCCCCGCGGCCGCAGCGCCGCGGGGATGGCCCCCTCCCCCGGAAGGCACCCCATGTTCCAGCGCAACATTGCCGAAAACATCCACCGCGTCGCCCATGCGGATGTGAACCTCTACATCGTCGAAGACGGCGACCGGATCATGCTGGTCGATGCCGGACTGCCGGCCATGTGGAAGATAACCGTGGCAGCCATCCGGGAACTCGGCCGCTCACCCCGGGACATCAGCGCCTTGGTGTTGACGCACGCACATTTCGATCATCTGGGTTTCGCCGCCCGGGTGCAGCATGACCTCGATGTGTCGGTGTACTGCCACCCCGACGACTACTACATCGCCGCCCACCCGTACCGGTACAAGCATGAAAAAAGCCGCCTGGTCTACCCGGTCAAATACCCCCGCTGCATTCCCATCCTCGGCCGGATGACCGCAGCCGGCGCGCTTAGGGTCAAGGGAATCACGGACCTGCGGCCGCTCGACGGCGGGGCAGCAGCTTCACTGCCCGGCTCACCGGTGGTCGTGCCCACCCCCGGGCACACTGCCGGCCATTGCGCCCTGCATTTCCCCGAGCGCGACACCGTCATCAGCGGCGATGCGCTGGTGACGCTCGATCCGTACACCGGCGCCCACGGGCCGCACATCGTGGCTGCGGCGGCCACTGCGGACACCCGGCAAGCTCTCGACTCGCTCCAGGCCTTGGCGCAAACCAATGCAAGCATGGTGTTACCCGGCCATGGGGAGCCCTTCAGCAGCGGCATTGCTTCCGCAGTGCGGGAAGCCATCGACCGCGGGCCGTCCTGACGGCCGGACAGTGGTCAGGCGCTCAATTCGGCGTGCACCCGGCGGAAGGTCTCTGCCAGCCCGGCAGAAAACAGGACGAATTCGACCACCTGCACACCGCCGTCGTACGCCAGGACCTGGCCGATGCCGCGGCGGGCGACGGTTTCCGCATCCCAGCCGTAGACGCCGGCGCCGATTGCCGGGAAGGCCAGCGTCTCGGCATGCAGTCGGTCGGCGACCCGCAGCGATTCCCGGAAGCATCCGGCCAGCACGTCCGGGTCCGTCTGGCCCGCACGCCGATTGGGCCCCACCGTGTGGATCACCCACTTGGCCGGCAGGAAGTAACCCTCGGTGGCGGCCGCCTGGCCGGGCGGCAGGCCGTCCGGCAACTCGGTGGCGCGCAGCCGGCGGCACGCCTCAAGCAGTTGCGGACCCGCCGCCGCGTGGATGGCGCCGTCCACTCCCCCGCCGCCCAGCAGGCTGGAGTTGGCGGCGTTCACAATGGCGTCTACCTGGCGCTGCGTGATGTCGCCTTCAAGGATGCGGATCTCCACGTTTGCCAGTCTGCCACCGCGCCGCGATTCCCGATAGATTGGGCCAATGGAGATTCCGGAGGGGCCGCTGCAGTGGGTGTACTATCCCATGACGCTGCTGCTGGTTGTCCTCGACGCCGCGATGCCGGCCGCTCCCTCGGAATTCATGGTGATCGGGGGCGGCACCCTGCTGGCCAATGGCGAACTGGTCCTGCCGTTGGTGGTCGTGGCCGTGATGCTGGGCAGTTGGCTGGGCGACCTGCTGCTGTTCCTGCTCTTCCAGCGCGGCATCAACACCTGGCTGAATCGCTATAGCTGGGGCCGCAGGTTCGACCGGGGCGTGACCCTGGCGCTGAGCAAAGCCGGCGAATCCTCCACCTACGCCGCGGTAGTGGCGGCCCGCTTCATTCCGGGCGGCCGGACCGCGGCGGTGGCGGCCTCCGGGTTGGCGGATGTCCCGTTCAAGCCGTTCCTGCTGGCCTCGGCTGCCGGGTCGGCGCTGTGGGCCACCTGGATGATCGGATTGGGCTTCGTGGCTGGCAGGGTGTCCATGTTCCCGTTCTGGGTCAACATCCTGATCGGTACGGGGGTGGGCATTGTGGTGGCCTCGGTGATCGCCATGGTGATCGGCTTCCGGCGGCGCCGCAGCAGCCTCGGCGGCGCGCTCAC
Organism: Arthrobacter sp. SPT-J7; assembly: GCF_059089965.1. Lineage (NCBI taxonomy): Bacteria > Bacillati > Actinomycetota > Actinomycetes > Micrococcales > Micrococcaceae > Arthrobacter > Arthrobacter sp. SPT-J7. The sequence goes on along the minus strand of NZ_JBNHFF010000004.1, from coordinate 327,922 downwards.
GGTCCGCGAGACCGCCAGCACCCCTTTCCCCGAGCTAGGAGCCGAGTGAAACCGGAAACCGCCGTCGCCCAGCCCGCCAGCAAAGCCGCGCAACCCGCAACCGGCACTATCCGTGCCGCGCTGGCGACGGACCTGGCCCGGCAGTGCGCCGTGACCGGCTCGCTGCTGCTCTGCCTGCTGGCCGGGATGTACGGAGCCGGCGTGCTGGGCGGGACCGGCATCAAGGAGGCCGCTTCCGGCGCCTTTGCCCCCGACTTCACCCTGCTGGCGCTGGAGGCCCGGGCGTTCGGCATTTGGGCCGTGATCTACCTGGGCCTGCTGGGCTACACCATCTTCCAGTGGTGGCCCGCCGACAGCGCTTCACAACGGCAGCGCCGCATCGGGTGGGCGGTGGCAGCCTCCATGCTGCTCAACGCCGCCTGGATCCTGGCCGCCCAGGCGGGCAACATCGGCCTGACCCTGGTCCTGATCCTGCTGCTGGTTGCCGCGCTGGCTTGGGTGATTGACGGTTTGACGCGCTACTCATCGCCCTACCGGGTGGACGCGCTGCTGGTAGACGGGCCGTTGGGCCTCTATACCGGTTGGGTCCTGCTGGCAGCTGCCCTGAATGCCAGCAGTTGGCTGACCGTCCGCGGGATCCACTGGTTTGGTTGGAGCGGCGAGCTTTGGGCTGTCATCGCGGTGGCCGTTGTGTCGCTGGCCGGGGCGGTGGTGGCCATGACCGGCCGCGGCCGGATCTCTGCCGTCCTGGCTCTGGCCTGGGGGCTGGGCTGGTTGACCTACGACCGCTTCTTAGGAGACCCGCAGTCCGCGCCGGTGGCGATGGCCGCCGGCTTCGGCCTGTTCTTCGTGCTGGTCTGCGGCATCTCCCGGCATTTCCAGGTGGGGCATGCAGAACGCCGCGCGCTGCGGCGCGGTGAACCTCTGGACTGAGCAACCACAGGCAACGACGGCGGCCGTCCGGTTCCGCGGGGGACGTCGCCCGGGTGCGGGCGCCGCTGCCCGGGTGCGGCCATGGCTGCCCGGGTGCGGCCATGGCTGCCGGCGCGGTGTCAGCCGACCGGCCCCCATTTGCCGCGGGAGCGCCGCAGCACCGCGAGCTTGGCTGTGGTGGCTACCTCTTCAACGGCATGCCGCATGTTGGCCGCGGCCTGCAGCGCCTGGCGGTTTTCGGCGGCGTAAGCGTTGGCGTCAACGGTGAAGCGGACGGTAATTCGCGGGATGCCGGCGACCACGTCCAGCTGGTTGGCCTCCACGATGTGCGCAGATCCGACGGCCGCCACCGCAGCCTCCATCACCGCCTCGGGCTGGTTCCCGGGCCGCAGGCCGGTGATGTTCAACTGGGCGCGGAAAGACGGCATCCCTCAACTCTAGCCGCGCCCCGGTGCCCTGGTTCAGCAGGTAGGCCGCCGCCTGGTTCAGCAAACCGGTACCCTACGGCTGCCGTTCCGAGTCAGGATGTACCGAGTTGGATCAGCAGCACGCCTGCCCCAATGAGCACGATGCCGGCCGCCATCAGCTTGGTCAGCGGTTCGTTGAAGAGGAACTTGCCGATCAGCGCGGTTAGGGCCACCCCGCAGGCAGTCCACATGCCGTAGGCCATCCCCAGCCCGAGCCCTTCACGCAACGCAAGCGACAGGCAGGTAAAGGCGATGATGTAGCCGGGCCACCACGGCCGCAAGCCAGCTTTTGCGCCCGTCGATGCTGGCCCGCAGCGAGAGGGTGGCCGCTACTTCAACCACGATCGCGATGCTCAGAAACACCCATCCCATCAGGTGGATGCCTGCTCGTCGGTACCGGCGGTGGCCCGGTGCGCGCCCCACTGCACCAGCAGCACCCCGGCAACGGCCAGCGCCATGCCCGCCACCATGACGGCGGTGAGCGGCTCGTGGAACAGGACAGCCGCCAGGGCGGCCGTTAGCGCAACGCCCAGCGCACCCCAGATCCCGTAAGCCACGCCCACCGGCACTCCTGCGCGCAGTACGGCAGCGAGGAAAGCAAACGACATCGCATAGCCAACGACAACCACGGCGTACAAAGCCGGGGTTTCCAACGCTGCCTTCAACGACAGCGACGCTGCCACCTCACACACGATCGCCCCGGCGAGGAGCAGCCACTTCTTCATCTATCGACCTCCCCCACCAGCAGAACAGGTTTTGCGCGCCAATGCACACGCAGGGCGGGGAAGTCAGCGGTGAGGCCACCGGCCGGCCAGTGCGCCGGCCGGGCGTCCTAACGGCGGTGGATGGACTTGTAGCTCAGGTAGGCGTTGAGCCCCTCGATTCCGTACTCGGTGCCGAGGCCGGAATCGTGCCGGCCGCCGAACGGGGCGGAGTGGTTGGACGCGAAGAAGTTCAGGCCCACCGAACCGGTATCCATCCGGTCGGCCACGGCGAGCGCCGCCTCTTGGTCCTGGCCGAACACGATCCCACCCAGCCCGAACTCGGTGTTGTTCGCCAGTGCCACCGCGTTGTCCACGTCCGTGTACTTCAACACGGAGATGACCGGCCCGAAGACCTCTTCGCGCGAAATCCGCATCTCCGGCGTGACATCGGCGAAGACTGAGGGCTGCACAAAGTAGCCGCCTTCGAGGCCGCCGCCGAGCCGCGCCGCCTGTCCGCCGGTGGTGGCGCGGGCGCCTTCCGACCGCGCGGAGTTCAGGTAGTCGAGCACGGTCCGGTACTGCGACTCGGTGGCCGCTGGCCCGAACACGGTGGCCGGATCCAGCGGGTCGCCTTGCACCCCGGCGGCGATGGTCGCAGTCACCATGTCCACCACCTGGTCATAGCGCGAAGCCGGGGCCAGGATCCGGGTGGAGATGTAGCAGGTCTGTCCGGTGTTGCGCATGCAGGAGCGGATGAGCACCTTGGACATTTCGTCCAGGTCGGCGTCCTCGAGCACCACGGCGCTGGACTTGCCGCCCAGTTCCAGCGTGACCGGGCGCAGCAGCTCGCCGCACGCCGCCGCAATCTTCCGGCCCACCGGGGTGGATCCGGTGAAGGCCACCTTGTCCACGCCGGGGTGCTTCACCAAGGTGTCGCCCAGCCGCCCGGACCCGGTGACCAGGTTGACCACACCGGCGGGCACTCCCGCGGCGGCGACGGCATCCACAATCAACCGGAAAGACAGCGGCGTGGGCGAGGCCGGCTTCATCACCACCGTGCAGCCGGCCAGCAGCGCGGGCGCCAGCTTGATCACCATCAGGTTGATCGGAAAGTTCCAGGGTGCAATCAGTCCGCACACCCCTACCGGGTCGCGGCGCACCACCGACTCGCCGCCGCCGCGCGGGAACGGGCGCACGTCGTCGCGTTCCAGGTATTCCGCGAGCGTGGCGAAGTAGCGGAAGATGCCGGCCGCGTTGGCCGCGGCACCTGAGGATTCGGAGACCGGGGACCCGTTCTCCCGGGTGTTGGTCAGCGACAACGCCTCGGCCCGCTTCTCCACCTCGTCGGCGATCCGCAGCAGATAGGCCGCGCGCTCGGAGGGCGCCAGCTTCGGCCACGGTCCGGCATCGAAGGCGCGCCGGGCGGCGGCCACCGCGGCGTCGATGTCCTCGGCGGTCCCATCCGGCACCGATCCCCAGACCTCCCCGGTGGCCGGGTCCGTCACCGGGTTGCGGCCGGTCCCTCGTGCCGGCACCCAAGCGCCGTCGACAAACACGTCGTCCACGTGGGTGTAGGGCAGGTCCAGGGCCTCGCGCGCGGCCAGGGCAGGCCTGGCGGACGACGCCGGGGCTCCCCCGGGTGCCGCGGCGGTGCTGTTCGGGGTGGTGGTCATCGGATGACTCCTGTCTTCAGCAGGGCCCGGGAACGCTCCAGGTCGGCCGTTCCCATCGCCAGCGCGGCCTCGGTGATCAGTTCCGGAATGATCTCCACGCCCAGCCGGTCGGTGTACACGGCCGGCGTCATGCCGAACCAGGTCGACGCCAGCGCAATGCCGGCATGGTCAAACCGCCAGAGCCGGTCGGCGTCGCGGACCAGCGCGTCCTCCAGCGAGTACGCCACGTGCCGGGTGTCATGCCCGTCGATGATCTCGCAGACCCGGTCGATGAACTCCGCGTCGTAGCCCAACTCCGGCAGCACCCGGCGGGCCACGTTGCAACCCTCGGCCTCATGCTCAAACCGGATGGCGGCCTTGCGCCAGTCACCGGTAAAGCCTTCGGAAAGGATCCGGGACTCGTCCACATGCGCCCAGCCGGTGTCGTGCAGCAGGATCGCCACCCGGACCAGTTGGGCGTCGGCTTCCGGGTAGGCCCGGCAGAGGCGCTCGGCGAAGGCCAGTGAGATCGGCAGGTGGATGTCGTTGCCGCGGCTGCGGGTCTCCCGCACCACCGCACGCCAGATCGGATCCAGGTCGCCGACGGCGGCGGGCGTGGTCGAGATCGGCGTGGTGTCCACTATCCCGGTGGCCGGCAGCGGCCGGACCGGATGGTCAGCGGCAAAGGCCTGCGCGCGGGGATCGTCGGCGTAGTTGGACGGCTCGGCGTTGGCCCACGCGGGGGCCTTGTCTGCGGCCTCCGGGGTTTGGGTCTCGGGGGTGCTCATGGAAGGGTCTCCTTGCGGTGTTGCAATGCCGGAGGCGGCTGATCAGCCGTCGGTTGCAATGGTCTTGAGGACGACGGCGGGATCCGCCGCGGCCTCCGCGGGAATGTTCTGGCCCTTGGCCAGGGCGTTCTTGACCGCCATGAAGTCCAGCGGCGCGTTGACGCAGTCGGCGGCGATGATCTGGCCGCCGCGGTAGTACAGCACGGAGAACTTGCCGCGCTCGTCGTCACGGCGGACCACGGTCTGGTCATAGCCGAGCGTGAGCCCGGCGATCTGCAGTTTCAGGTCGGCTTGGTTGGACCAGAACCACGGGATGCCCGCGTAGTCCTCGCGCCGGCCCATCAGCGAGTACGCGGCTACCTTGGCGTGTTCGATCGCGTTGTTCACGCTCTCCAGCCGGATCCGTTCGCCCTCCGGCGAGCCCGGCAGCGGATTCGGCATGTTCGCCACGTCGCCCACCGCCACCGTGGTGCCGTCGGAAGCCAGCGCGTGCCGGTCCACCACAATCCCGTTGTCCACCTCCAGGCCCAGCTGCTCGGCCAGTTCGGTGTTCGGCACCACGCCGATGCCCACCAGCACCAGCTGGGCCGGCACCACGGTGCCGTCCTCGAGCCCGACGCCGGCCACCCGGCCGCCGTCGCCCGCGACCAGCTCCTGGATCCGGGAATTGAGCCGGATGTCCAGGCCGCGTTCCCGGTGCGCGGTGAGGAAGTACTCGCTGGTCTCCTCGCCCACCGCCCGGCCGATCAGCCGCGGACCGTATTCCAGCACGGTGACGTTCTTGCCCATCTTGTGCAGGCTGGAGGCGGCCTCCAACCCGATGAAGCCGCCGCCGATCACCACGGCGTCCTGGACGCCGTCCAGCTGGGCCTTCAGCGCCAGCGCGTCGTCGGCGTTGCGCAGGTAGACCACGCCCTCCAGCTCCGCGCCGGGCACCTGCAGCTTGCGGGCCCGGGCGCCCACGGTCAGCGCCAGCCGGCGGAACGGGAACTCCGCGCCGGACACCGCGTGCGCCACGCCGGAGCCGTCGGCTTCCTTGTCGATCCGCTCGATCCGCTCGCCCTTGACCAGGGCCACGTTGTGGTCTTCCCAGTACTGGTTGGACCGGAAGATCAGCGATTCGCTCTCCACCGTGCCCTGCAGGAACTCCTTGGACAGGGCCGGACGCTGGTAGGGCCGGTGGTCTTCCTCGCCCAGCAGCGTGATGTGCTCGTCGAAGCCCAACGCCCGCAGCGATACGGCCAACTGGACACCGGACTGGCTGGCGCCGATGATCAGCAGTCCCGTGCGCACGGCGCCGTCCGCTGTCTCGGCGGGCACCGCCGTCGTCGTTGTGGTGGTGGTATCCATCATCAGATCTGGGTTTCCGGGGTAGTGACGTAGATGTCCTGGCCCTCGCAGAGCTTGAGCTGGCAGGACAGCCGTGAGTTGTCCTCGCGGTCCACCGCCGTGCCGTAGAGCATTTCGTCTTCCATCTCTTCCATCTCCGGAAGCTGGTCGAGGGTATCCTCGCGGACAAAAACGTGGCAGGTGGCGCAGGACAGCGAGCCGCCGCACTCGGCGACGATTCCGGGCACGCCGTTGCGCACCGCGGTTTCCATGACCGAGTCGCCGGGGTTGCCTTCGACGTCGCGGACGACGCCTTCAGCGTCGGTGAAATGAACCGTAGGCATGGGTTCTCCTTTTCGGTTGCAGTGCCTAAATGAACTGGCGGCCGCCGTCGACCACCATGGTTTGTCCGGAGATGTACGAGCTATCCGGCCCGGCCAGGAACAGCGCCGCGCCCACAATGTCCTCGGGCTGGCTGGCACGCTTGAGCGCGCCGCGGTCCACGCCGTAGTTCTCGGCGTTTTCCATCAGCCCGTAGCTGGCCTCGGTGAGCGTGAAGCCGGGCGCGATGGCGTTGACGGTGATGTTGCGCCGGCCCAGTTCCTTGGCCAGCACCCGGGTCATCGCCACCACCCCGCCCTTGGACGCCACGTAGTGCAGCCACTGCTCGGAGCCGGAGTAGATGGTGGCGGAGGACAGGTTGATGACCCGGCCGCCGTCGGGCAGGTACGGGCTCGCGGCGCGGGTTACCAGCCACGGGCCCTTGAGGTTCACGTTCATCACCAGGTCCCATTCGGCCGGGTCGATCTCCTCGAACGGAGTCCGGGTCACCGTGGCGTAAATGGCGGCGTTATTAAGCACGACGTCGATGCTCCCCTGCCCGAAGTCGGCGCACCTTTGGGCGAGGGCCTCGGTGGAGGCGACGTCGGTGACGTCCGCTTCGAAGGCCTCGGCTTCGGCTCCGGCTTCGCGGACCAGCGCCGCGGTCTTTTCGGCGCCGGCCAGATTGGTGTCGGCCGCCGCTACCCGGTAGCCGCGGGACGCGAAGCCCAGGGCGAAGGCCCGGCCGAGTCCGCCGGCGGCGCCGGTGATCAGCACGGTCCGCGTGTCGGAGCCGGGGTGCCCGCCGTGGCGGGCAGCTGCGGAATCCAGAGGAGGCTGTGTCATGGTCAAACTTTCCTGTTGGGATGTGCCGGACCGGGGCCCGGGGAACGGGCTCGCCCGGTCCGGCACTGGGTGCGCCTGTTAGCGGCGCCGTGCTCAGACGTGGCTGTGGCTGTGCGCGCCGGGTCCGGCGACCGCCGGTTCGGCTTCGGCATCCAGGATCTGTACGGTTCCCTTGGTGCCGTCCACCCGCAGCCGCTGGCCGGTCTTAATGGTGGTGGACGCCGAGCCGGTACCCGTCACCGCCGGCAAGCCATACTCGCGGCAGACGATGGCCGCGTGGCTCATCATGCCGCCGATGTCCGTGACGGTGGCCTTGATCTTGCCGAAGATCGGGCCCCAGCTTGGTGCGGTCACCGTGGCCACCAGGATCTCGTCCTGCTGGACCTCGGCGAGCTGGTCGGAATCGTGGATCACCCGTGCAAATCCTTCCACCACGCCTGGCGAAGCGGCCATGCCGCGCAGCCCGCCGCCTTCGACTTCTTCGCCCTCGCCCAGCCACTGCTGGACCTGCTCGGTGGTGATGCCCCAGAGCATCCGGGTGAACGGTTCTGTGATGGAGGCCGGCGGAGTGTTCAGCGCCGGCGCCGGACGGGCGGTCTTGAGCGCGTCCACGATCCCGCGGCGGCGTTCGATTTCCTCCGGCCAGTAGGTGGGCCCGATCGGTTCGGCGCCGACGCCCCAGCCGGTGACCAGATCGAAGAGCGCGTCGCGGACTTCGTTCCGGTTCAGGTACAGCAGGTCATCCGGCTCCGTCCAGAAGCCCTCGGCGTGCATCATCCGGGAGAGTTCGCGGATCTTGCGCCAGAAGACGCCCATGGTCCAGTGCTCGATGTAGAAGTTGTGGTTCTCCACGTACGGGTACGCGGTCGCGGCCAGCTGGCGCTTCGCGTCGAACACCGACTGGGCCTCGCCCTCAAGCAGGTCGCGGTATTCCTCCACGATCCGCTCCTTCTCCGCCACCAACTCCGCGACCGGGCGCATGATCTCCTGGCCTTCGTCCAGCCGGCGGATGTAGTCGGCAATGTAGCCCAGCGGAATTTCCTGGTGCTCGTTCCAGTACTTGTCGTGCCCGTAGAAACCGTTGCCCACGGTGAAGTTGAACCACGGGTCCTTGGCTTCCTCGTAGCGGGCGATCCAGCGCTCGCCGCCCGCGGAGGCGCGGACCGTGGCCAAGGTGGCATCGACGTCGTCGGTGTTGGCAAAGGCGGATTGGATGCCCAGCTCCACCGCCAGCTTGGCCAGATGCTTGAGCTCGTCGTCCGGACGGAACAGTTCCATGTCCACGCCCTGGACCATAGTGGCGATCGACTGGTCCGGGATGTTCGGGAACACTTCCTTGCAGAAGTTGAAGAAATCCAGGTAGGCGATGTAGCCCAGGTTCAGGAACTCGAAGTGGTACTGCCAGTTCTGGTAGGCCAGCTGGATCAGCCGGTCGTAGTTCTCCAGCAGCACCTCGGAGCCGTCCTTGGCCTTGCCCGTGGTGATGTCCTCCATCGGCACCATGTCCGGCAGCTTCTTGAAGGAGATGGTCTCCATCTCCTCGATGGTGCCGCGGACCTTCACGTGCCACTGCTTGAGCAGTTCCTCCCAGTTCTGGAAGTAGTGGCCCACCCGCTGCTCGAAATGCGGGACGCGGTCGGCGATTTGGTCCTCGGGAACCGGGATCGGGGACATGTACAGGTAGCCCAGATGCACGCGGAACTCGATGCCGTTGGCGTTGGGAATCATCAGGTGGCGGGCGTTGTACTGGCCCAGGCACTTGACCGCGAACTCACCGCCGATGGTCTCGAACGGCTTGAAGACGGTGGGCCAGTGCTGGCTGTCGCAGAACCAGAACTTGGCGTCTTCCTGTTCCTTGAGCTTGTCCTGGAACACCAGGTAGTAGGGGTAGATCTTCTCCCAGCCTTCGGCGCCGGCGGGAACCGGCAATTCGGACGGCTTCGGGAAGGACTTCATGGACATGGCGGTCCTTTCGGTGGCGGCTCTGCGTTGAGCCTGGGACGGTTCGAACAGTGGAACGGTACTGCCTGAAACGGATGGAGCAGGTAGTGCGTGGAGCGATCAGATGGAGGCCTTCATCAGCGAGGCGGTGATGCTGCCCAGGCTGAAACCCGACGTGCCGGAGGCGCTGCTCGCGGAGGCGGAGTTCCCGTCCGCGGGTTTCGGCGAGGAGATGCCCGCCCCGAGCACCGAGGCATAGCCGCCGGATCCCGGCGTTACCGCGGAGGAGGCTTTTTTGGCCGAGTGGACGGTCTCCGGACGGGACTGCAGCAGCAGCAGGTTTTCGCCGTCAGGCAGGTCGTGGTCCAGCGCCCACTCGATGTCCTGCGGGCACTTGTAGTGCTTCTCCGCCCGCTTGGCCATCTGTGCAACGGCTTTCAGCTCGTCGTCGGTCAGGCAGCGGCGGGAGCGCCGTTCGGCGTCGACCTCGCGCTCTACCAGGCTGCGGGCTGAGGCATCCGGTACCAGCTCGGCGTGCTTGTCGCCGATGTGTTCCGTAATCGGGACCAGCGTGACCTTGTCCAGCACCATGTTGTCCGGCGTGACCTGCCCGGAGACCACCATTTCGCCGACGCCGTAGGACGCGTCGATGGTGATCTTGGAGCGGTCCCCGTTCGCCGGATCCAGCGTCATGGCGACGCCGGAAACCTTGGCGTTGACCATCTTCTGCACCACCACGGCCATGGACAGGCCTTCGTCCGGGATCTTGTTCTTGAGCCGGTAGATGATGGCGCGGGAGGTGTACAGCGACGCCCAGCAGCTGCGGATGTGCTCGCCCACGGCAGCGAACCCCTCCAGCCACAAGTAGGTGTCCTGCTGGCCGGCGAAAGACGCGTCCGGCAGGTCTTCGGCAGTAGCGGAAGAGCGGACTGCCACCGGCACCGGCGCGTCGAAGCGGGACATCAGGTCCTCGTAGGCCTCGATCGTCTGGGCGCGCATGTCGGCCGGAACCGGCCGGGAGCAGATGTCCTCGCGGATGGCGGCCGACACCGCGTCCACCTGGGCGACGTCTTCGGGATCGAGGCCAGCCAGCAGCTGGTTGATGTGCCCGGTGATACCGGCTTCCTGCATGAAGCGGTCGAACTGGGCGGTGGTGACCACGAAGCCTGGGGGAACCGGCATGCCGGCAGAGGTCATGGTGACCAGGGATGCGCCCTTGCCGCCGAGGTTTTCGAGCTTGGGTTCAACGCCGCCGTCGAAAAATTGGATGAATTCATTGCTGTGCATGGTGTTCAGGCCTCCCAGCTAACGGGAACGGTTTCGGGGACTCGGAAGGAGATGTTCTCGCGGAACTCGATGCCCTCCGGGCTCTCCAGCTTCAGGTTGGGTGCCAGCCGGGCCACCTCTTCGAGCGCGATCTTGGCCTGCAGTTTGGCCAACATGTTGCCGAGGCAGTAGTGGATGCCAAAGCCGAAGGACAGGTGCTCGCGGGCGTTGCCGCGGGAGATGTCGAACTCCTCGCCGTCCTCGAACCGGGCGGCGTCGCGGTTGGCCGAGCCCATCAGCAGCAGCAGTTCGCCGCCCTCCGGGATCTTGACCCCGCCCACTTCGGTGTCCTTAAGCGCCTTCCGGCGCCAGCCGACGATCGATCCGGAGAATCGCAGCACTTCGTCGATGGCTCCCGGGATCTTCTTGGGTTCCTCCACCAGCTGCTGCCACTGCTCCGGACGGGCCAGCAGCACGCGCAGCGAGTTGGCAATCAGGGTGGTGGTGGTCTCGTGTCCGGCGAACAACAGGGAGTACAGGATCGAGGCAATCTCGTGGTCGCTGATCTCCGCGCCGTCCTGCTGCGCCTTGACCAGGTCGGCGGTCAGGTTGTCGCCGCCTTCCTCATGGGCCACGCGGACCAGGCGCAGGCACTCCTGCCAGTACTCCACCAGGTTGTGCGCGTGCGGGATCTGCTCTTCGTCGCTCAGGTCCCCCCAGGTCATGGCCGCGCGGGAATCAGACCAGCGCTTGAACGTGTCCACCTGCGAAACGTCGGCGCCAATCAGGGTCAGGATGGTGACCGTCGGGACGGTGTAGGCCAGGTCGCGGACCAGTTCGCCGCGGCGCTCCGGTCGGGCCAGCATCGCCTCCAGTTGGTCCACCACGTTCTGCCGGATGAACGGTTCCAGCGCCTTGTAGCGGCGCGGGGTGAAGGCCTTCTGCGCCACCGCGCGGATCCGGGTGTGCTCCGGCGGCCGACGGGCGGACAGCCCCGAGTAGGCGGTGAAGCCCCCGTCTTCCATGATCTTGGTGGCCTGCGGACCGCGCTTGCGCACCGGGGCCTGGGCGTTCTCGCTGGAGAAGGTTTCCCAGTCGTCGAAAACGGCCTTGATGTCGTCGTAGCGGGAGACAACGTAGTAGCCGACCCGCTCATCGAACATCACGGGCTGTTCATTCCGCAGTTCGGCGTAGGCCGGGAACGGGTCCTTCATTTGGAACGGCTCGTAGCCGTGGTGTCCGGCAGGGGCCTCGGCACCGTGGCCAAACGGACAAGCTGCCGTTTCGGTTGAGGATGACATCTGGAACTCCTTGGGGTCGGCTCCCGCGGCGGCCGTTTCCGGCTCCGGCGGGTTGATCTCACTCCAGTGTTGCCCACGTCACCCTGTGACGCACATCTACCTCTTCCACTGAGTGGAAACGAATAGTGCTTAGCTTCTCGCCGTGAAGTCCGCAAGCCGGCGGGGCTGCAGCGCCGTCAATGCGCTGGGTGGCTCAGCTTGTGCGCACCGCGTGGCTGCCCAGCAGCGACTCCAGCGGGATGTGCGCGGTTGCCCGCTCGATCTGCGCCGAGACGCCGCGCAGGACGGGAAGGTGCCGGGTCATCGTCGCGGCCTGGGCGGTGAGCAACACCAGCCCCAGACCGGCCCCGATCCTGCCGGTATGGAAAACCGGCACGGCAATGGAGCAGGAGCCAAGCCGGACTTCCTCCAGCGTGGTGGCATACCCCTGCTCGCGGATCTGGTCCAGCTCCTCGGCCAGCCGCCCGGGAACGACGTGGGTGTGCGCCGTGGGCCGCTCCAACTGCCGGTTCAGGTACGCGGTGCGAACCCATTCCTCCTCGTACGCCAGGATTACTTTCCCGACGGCGGTGGCGTGCATCGGCAGCCGGCCGCCCACCCTGGAGGCGCGCGGGACGCGTTTGGTGCCGTAGATGCGCTCGATGTAGAGCACTTCGTGGCCTTCCCGGACGGCCAGTTGCGAGGTTTCTCCGGTGAGCGAGAACAGGTCCTGCACGAACGGCCGCGCGGCGTCGCGCAATTGGCGGCCGGCATTCTGCGCCAGCTCCCAGAGCCGGATGCCCAATTGGTACCGGCCGTTGGCGCCGCGGGTGAGGAAGCCCCAGTCGGTAAGTTCGGCGACCAGCCGGTGCGTGGTGCTCAGCGGCAGCCCCGAGCCTTCGGCAATTTGGGTCAGGCTCAGCGCGGACCGCGATTGTTCAAAGGCTTCCAGAATGGCCAGCACCCGGGACGTGACCGAACGCCCCGACTCGCGGCTACCGCCGGCCATAGCTGCCTCCCACGTTCCGCAGGCGGACTCGTGGAGCCGGGCACCGCCGTCGTCATTCCCTCCGGGCTCCACCGCCGGCGCCTTGTCGGCAGCCGGCCGACACCGAGTCTAGCGCCCCAGCAGCACCTGGCGCTGTGGCCACAGCGTTGCCGACTCCAGCGCGGACAGCGCCCGCGCCATGGCCTCGGCCTCCTCGGTGAACAGGTGGCCGAGCACGCGCTGGCTGCAGAGCCGCAGGGCCTGGCCGCGGTCCAGCCCGAACCATTCCATCACCGTATCCACGCCGTGCGGGCTGAGCCGCCAGGTTTTGTCCGCGTCCTTAACGATCGCGTCCTCGATCGAGAGCGCTTCCTTGCGCGAATCGTGCCCGTCGATGATCTCCAGGATGCGCGGGATGAGCTCCGCCGGGTGGCCGGCGTCCTCGAGGATGCCCGCCGCCAGCCGGGCGCCTTCCTTCTCGTGCAGCAGCACCAGGTCCGGCCGGCCGCCGCCGGGGGCGATGGCAGAGAGCACCTCGTCCGGCGGCACCTGGGACCAACCAACGTCGTGCAGCATGATCGCCGGAAGCACGACGTCGGCGTCCGCCTCCGGATGCGCGGCCAGCATGGCTTGGGCCAGCCCGAACGCGTACAGCGTGTGCGCGTCGTTGTCCCGGACGGCCAGGAGCGGGGCGGCCTGCTCCCAGATCCGGGCCAGATGCCCCTCCAACTGCAGCACTCCATCCGGATCAGCCTCGATCGCGGCGGTGACGTCGTGGCCGTACAGGTTTCCGGCAGGCTTCAGCTTGGTCATGCTCCACAGCATGCCGGGCCGAACGGCGCCGGGCAACCGCCGGTTTCCGCTGGGTGGAAGGTGGTGGTAGCGGGCTTCGACTAGGGCGGGGCGCGCCTGTGGGAAGCGGGTGCCGCAGGCACGGTAGCGGCGCACGCAGTTGGAGGAGGCGCCACGCCCGCCGCAGCACCCGCCGAGGCAGCACCGTTCGGCGAGCTGTCCACGTTTTACCGGATGCTTAAGCATCATGCCTAGTCAGAAGCGGGTCCGCGCTCCAAAACTTGGACATTTATAGCTAAACGTGGACAGTTGCTTCGCTGCAGGAGGGCCAGCCGGGACAGCGTGCAGGGAAGGGAGCGCCCGGCCGGGAGGGCCCAGCCGGGCGCGCCCCAGCCGGCCGCCAGTTCATTTCGCTCCCACGTCTTGAAAGGGCTCGTCGACATCGTCCCAAGTCAGGGCCATTTGGACCCTCGGAAACGTGGGAAGTTAGGCCGATACTTGGGAGCGAACGCCGTAACCTCCCGTATTCCGCATCCGCTCGGCCCGCTCGGCAGCCCCTCAAGCCCGGCCGCTCGGCCGCTTTCGCATGGGGAGTCCCGATCTGTACGGCAGGAGTCTCCCCGGGTAGTACCCACGCCCGGCGCGCCAGCCCCCTCCACGCCGCCACCCCGCCGGCGCGCTCAGCCGCCACTAGCCCGTATTTCGCAGGCCTGCGGCAATCCCGTTGACGGTGATCAGCATGGCCCGCTGCAGCGCCTCGTCCGGTTCCGACGCCCGAATGCGCCGCAGCAGCTCCACCTGCATGTAGGAGATCGGGTCCAGGTACTGGTCCCGGACATCCAGCGAGCGCTGCAGCACCGGCTGGTTGTCCAGCAGTTGGTTTTCGCCGGTGAGCATGCGGATTTCCGCCACGGTGAGCTCGTACTCGGCGCGGATGTCGTCGAACAGGTGCCGCAGCTTGGCGGGAACCAGCGTGGAGACGTAATGCGCTGCGATTTCCAAGTCGGTCTTGGCCAGCGTCATTTCCACATTCGAAATGAAGGACTGGAAATAGTGCCAGTTGCTGATCATTTCGCGCAGCAGCGGCTGGAGCCCGGCGGCCCGGGCTGCCCGCAGGCCGCTGCCCACGCCGTACCATCCGGGAACGATTTGCCGCGACTGGGTCCAGCCGAACACCCAGGTGATGGCCCGCAGCTTGCCGAAGCCCGGTCCGGCGGCCGGGCCAGCTTCCGGACGATCCGCCGGACGCGAACCGAATTTCACGGCGCTCAGCTGCTCCACCGGCGTTGACGCCCGGAAGTACTTTGGCAGATCCGGATGCTCCACCAGCGAACGGTACCGCCCATACGCCGCGCCGGAGATCTCCTCCATCGCGGCGTGAAAGCGACCGCGCTCGGCCTCCGACGTCCTTGGCTCCTGGTGCAGGGCGGACGCCTGCAGCACGGCCGCCAGCGCCAGCTCCAGGTTCTCGCGGGCCAGCTCAGGCAGCGTGTACTTGTCCGAAATGACTTCGCCCTGCTCGGTGAACTTGATCTCGCCGGCCAGCGCGCCGTTGGGCTGGGCGAGGATCGCGTCGTACGTCGGCCCGCCGCCACGCCCCACCGATCCGCCGCGGCCGTGGAAGAAGCGCAGCCGCACGCCGTGCCTGGCCGCAACATCCCGCAGCACCAGCTGGGCCTTGTGGATCTCCCACTGGCTGGTGGCCACGCCGGCTTCCATGTTGGAGTCGGAGTAGCCGAACATGACTTCCTGCAGGTCCCCGCGCAGTTGCACGATCCGGCGGTACTGCGGATCCGAGAGCAGATCGTCCAGGATCTGCCCGCCGCTGCGCAGGGCCTCCACGCTTTCCAGCAGCGGCGCGAACCCGATCGCCGCCGCCGGCTCGGCCCCGCTCAAGTCAACAAGTCCGGCCTCGCGCGCCAGCACAACCGCCGCCAGCACGTCGTCCGCGCCGCGCACCCGAGACACGATGTACGTCTCCACCGCGTCCGGGCCGTACTGGCGGAGCGCGTCCGCGATCGCCTGGAAAACCTCCAGCGTGCGCGCGCGCTTCTTTTTTAACGACGACGGCGGTGCCAGCGGCCCGGGTGAGAGCAACAACGAGGAGAGCAGCTGCTGCCGCGGGCCTGGCGCCAGCTCCAGGTAGTTTGCGGGCCCGGCATCATCCACCGCTGCGGTGACCGGTGCCGCCGTAGCAGCCGGCCCACCCACCGGCGCACCGGCGGCTACACGTGCGCCGTCACAAGCCGGACCGTTCGCCGCCCCACCCGCCGCCACCCGTTCGGCGTCGCGGGCCGCCAGCAGCGCCGCGACGGCCTTGTGGTGTTTGCCCGCGTTGTCTCGAAAATCCAAGGTGGCCAGATGCAGTCCGATGGTGGAAACCGCCCGGCGCACCGCGGCCAGCGAACCGTCGGCCACCAGCGACGCGGTGTGCGCACGCAGCGACTGCTCGATCAGCGCCAGATCGGCCAGCACCTCCGCCGTCGAGCTGTAGTCCCGCCCCGGTTCGTGCGGCAGCTGGCGCTGGATCCGGGCGCCGGTGTTCAGGAGTTTCGCCTTGATGCAGGTCAGCTTCAGCCGATACGGCTCGTTCGCATTAAGCTCGCGCACTCGCCCATCCAGGCCCGGAAGGTTGTCCAAGTCCTTGGCGATGGATTCCAGCAGCTCGCCGCTGGCGGCCACGATCGTCGTCGAGTTGGAGAGCACCGCGATCAGGGTGTCCACAAAATCGATGTTGATCCGCACTGCGTGCTGGTTCTGCAGCTGGAAGACCTCATGCGTCACGTCCACGGTGACGTGGGGATTGCCGTCCCGGTCGCCGCCGATCCACGAGCCGAAGCGCAGCGGGGCGCCGTCGTCGGGCAGTGTCACCCCGTGTTCGGAGAGCAGTTCGGACAGGTCGCCCATCAGCTCCGGCATGGTGTTGGTCAGGATGTTGCCCAGGTAGTAGGCCGCGTTGCGGGCCTCATCCACCGGGCTGGGCCGCACATGCCGCAGCTCGTCCGTCTGCCACATCTGGTCGATGATTTCGGCCAGACGCCGGTCCTGCCGCCGCCGCGCAGTGCTGCCCTCCGCCGTCGTCGTGGAGAGAAGATCGGAGATGGCCCGTAGCTTGTCCAAAACGGTCCGGCGCGACGCCTCGGTGGGATGGGCAGTGAAGACCGGCCGGACGTCCAGTTGGTTGACCGCGCGCTGCAGCGCTTCCGGCCCGGCTTCATCGGCGATCTGCGCGACGGTGCGCAGCAGTTGTCCGTCCTCCTCGGGCCGGACGCGCAATTGGCGCACGCGGTGCACCTGTTCGGCGGCGTTGGCCAGGTGGAAGTAGAAGGCGAACGCCCGCACCAGATCGGTGGCTTCGCTGACGTCCAGGCCGGCAAGCAACTCGCGGACCTGATCGATCACGTCGCGCGCGGTCCACGGTCCGGTCGCTTCGCCCTCGCCGCGGGCCGCTTCCTTGGATTCCTTGGTCAGCAGCCGCACTTGTTCCACCAGGTCCAGCAGGTCCGGCCCGTGCTGGCGCACCAGCGATTCGCCCAGCAGCGTGCTCACCCGGCGCACGTCGGCGCGCAGGCTCGCGTCGAGCTCCCGATCGCGGGCGGCGTGCGGCATGGGCCTGGTCCTTTCGCGTCCTACAGGGCTCGCCGGTTGGTGCCGGCTGGGCGGATTCCGCAGCAAGAGCGCGTCATCCCCTCAAGCGTACGACGGCGGCGCCCTCCGACCGCGGTCCCGTCGCCTCCCGTACCACCGCCCAGGCGCCGCAGGACAGGTGGTGCCACACCTCTCGCCTGCGCGCGGTTTACTTCGGTGCCATCCGGATGGCCCCGTCCAGCCGGATGGTCTCGCCGTTGAGCATGCTGTTGGCCACGATGTGCGCGGCAAGTTCCGCGTATTCCGCCGGCCGGCCTAGCCGGGACGGGTGCGGCACCTGATGGCCCAGCGACTCCTGCGCCTGCTGCGGCAGTCCGGCCATCATCGGGGTCTCGAAGATGCCGGGCGCAATAGTGACCACCCGGATCAGCGAGCGCGCCAGTTCCCGGGCCAGCGGCAGCGTCATCGCCGCCACCCCGCCTTTGGAGGCGGCGTAGGCAGGCTGGCCGATCTGGCCGTCGAACGCCGCCACCGAAGCCGTGTTGATGATGACGCCGCGTTCCGGGCCGCCCAGTTCGGTTTCTACCGGTTCGGTTGCAGCCATCGCGGCTGCCGCCAGCCGGATCACGTTGAAGGTGCCGATGAGATTGATCTGGACCACCTTGCTGAACGCTTCCAGAGGCAGCACGCCGTCCCGCCCCAGCACCTTGCCCGGCGTGCCGACGCCGGCGCAGTTCACCAGTATGCGCAGCGGCCCCATCCCCGCCGCGCGGTCCACCGCTGCCTGCACCTGGTCGACATCGGTCACATCGGCGGGTGCAAACAGGGCCCGCTCCCCCAGTTCGGCAGCGAACTCCTCCCCCTTCGAACCGGGCAGATCCAACAGCACCACCGACGCGCCGGCAGCATGCAGCCGGCGGGCGGTCGCCGCACCCAACCCTGATGCTCCGCCGGTAATCAGGGCAACAGCTCCGGAAACCTCCACTGAGTCCTCCTCATCCTCTGAACGTGCTTCTTTCCGCCGCCGGCCAAACCGGCAGCACCGGTGTGCGGTGCCGCCGCCAGCCGGCAGGCCGGCCGCGCACCGACCGGCCGCACCGCTCACCTCAGCCTAGTGTGGCCCGGCGCACACCGCGGTCACCGGTGGGGTCTGCGGCCGGGGTCTGCGGCCGGGGTCCGCGGCCCGGGGTCCGGGGCCCCGGCCAGCATGCCCGGCCTGCTGGAGCACCCATCCGCCGTTAGGCTAATGCCCATGCGCACCCCGCCCGGCGGCGGAGCCCTCCGCCCGCCCAACCCGACGCTAGCGGCAGGCCGCGCGGATGAGGCAGCGATCGCCGTCGTCCGCCATTTCGGCCACCGCTGGCTGGGGCTGCCCTTCACCCTGCTGGGCGCCGTCCGCCGGCCCTCGCACGGCCAGAGCGGACCGTGGCACTACTGGTGGCAGGCGCATTTTTTGGACTGTCTGGTGGACGCCGGCCGGCGGGAGCTGCGCCGGGGGCAGCATTACGACGGCGGCAACGGACCGAGCGCGGGACGTCTGGCTGCCCGGCTGCTGCGCACGGTGCGGTGGCGCAATGGCTTCCGCTTCACCAACGACTATTACGACGACATGGCCTGGCTGGCGCTGGCCACGCAGCGGCTGGATGCGCTGGCAGCCGAGGCGGCCAAGCCGCGCTTTCGGAACAGGACCGCTGCCTCCCGGCTGCTGGCGCAGCTGGAATCGGCGCACACCCCGGATCTGGGCGGAGGCTTGTTCTGGAGCACTGCCCGGGACTTCAAGAACACACCGGCCACCGCGCCGGCCGCGCTGTATCTGGCCCGCACGGGCGACACCGGGCAGGCCGCGCGGCTGCTGGACTGGCTGGATACCGAACTGTACGCACCGGAGCGGCGGCTGTACCTGGACGGCGTGCGCATCACCGGCGGGAAGCCCGTTCTGGTGCCGGACATCTATACCTACAACCAGGGGCCGGTGCTCGGGGCGCTGCTGGCGGTGGGCCGGGACACCGATCTGAAGCGCGCCGCCGAGCTGGTGCACGGCATCGCGGCCGGCCTGGTGCAGCAGCCCGAAGTCACCGAGGAAGAGGGCCGGAAACTGGTCCTGCGCACGCACGGTGCCGGCGACGGCGGACTGTTCACCGGGATTCTGGCGCGCTACCTGGCGGTGGCGGCGCGGTCCGACCAGCTGCCCGGCGAGGTGCGCGAACTGGCCGCGCGAATGGTCGCGGACACCGCCGCAGGATTTTGGGCCGGACGGGCCATCGAGAACCACCGCAGCTGGGAGGTCCTGGTCTTCTCCGCCGACCCGGCGGCGCCGGCGGCGGGGAAACCGGAGCCGGGCACCGGCGTCGAACTTTCCACGCAATTGCAGGCGTGGATGACGCTGGAGGCCGCCGCCACGCTGGCTGGTTGACCGCTGGCTGGTTGACCGCGGCAGCCAGGTGCGGACTCCGAGCGAAGGTCAGGACGGCTGTTTCTGCTGCGGGTACGGTGTTTCATGCCGGGCCAGCATCTGCACGAACTCGGCGATCCGGCGCTGCCGGCCGGCGTCGGTTTTCAGCTGGCCCAGCCGGTGGATCAGGGCGTAGCGGTTCTGCGAGGTGAGCACGTCGAACATCGCCTGCGCCTCCGGCACCGCGGCGATCGCCGCGGCCAGGTCCGCGGGAACTTGGGCCGTGGCCGGGCCGGCGTAGGCCTTCTCCCAGCGACCGTCGGCCTGCGCCGCAGCCACAGCAGCCCGGCCGGCGTCGTGCATCTTGCCGGCCTGTTCCAACTTTTCGATGTACCGGACGTTGCGCTGCGACCAGATGCTGCGCTTGCCGCGCGGGGTAAACCGCTGGAACGAGCTTTCCGCATCCCGGCGTTTGCCTTGGCCGTCGATCCAGCCGAAACACAGGGCCTCTTCGAGCGCACCCGCGTAGTCCAGCGCCGTCACCGAGCCGCCCTTCTTGTGCAGGATGAGCCAGACACCGGGCGACGTGGCATGGTGTTCCTCCAGCCAGGCCCGCCAGGCGGCTGCGTCGGGCAACAACAATTCGGGAAGTTCTGCAGGCATGCCTTATGCCAGCATGCCAGGGCCCCGCCGTCTAGTAGTTTCGGAAGTATCTTCGTTGCTGACTTGAAGGAGACTGCTGTGCTGCGTGTCCGCCCCGTTGTGTTCACGTCTCGGATCGAGCCGTGGCGGGAACTGCTGACCACGGCCGGGCTGGTCTGCGCGGTTGACGACGGCGGGGCCTGGCTGGAGTTTGATGCCGCCTCCGGCCGGCTGGGACTGCACCGGGTCGATGCCGGCGATCCCGCGGACGGCCGCTTGGAGCTGGGTTTCGAGGTCCGCGACCTGGACCAGTTCGCCCGCCGCACCGCAGCCGACGGCACCCAAGTGGCGATCGAAGACGCCGAGCACGGCCGCACCGCAAGGATTACCGCGCCATCGGGGTTCAGCTTCCTGGCCGATCCCGCCTCCCCGTTTTTCGGCAACCACCCCGGCCCCGACCAACCGGATCCGGCGCTGGCCGTGATGCCGGCTTGGGTGACGCCTGATGTCCCGGGTGCTGTTGCCACGCTCCGCGGGATCGGCGCGCACGCGCGGTTCGGCGACGCCGGCGAATGGGCGGACTTCGCGGCGAAGAACGGCGGGCTGGTCGCCGTGCGGCACGGCGCAAAAGAGCAGCTGGAACTTTCCTTTGAGTACGACGACGACCTGACCGCCCTGCGCGACCGTCTCACCGCGGCGGGAATCGCCTGCACCCCGGCGGAGGAGGGAGTCATTCAGACACTGCTCGTGGAGCATCCAGACGGTGCGGGTGCGGCCGCTTGGGGGCGGCTGCGGTTCAGCGTCCGAGCGGATGCCCCGGCCGGCCCCGCTGATGCCGACTGACCCGCGGGGACGCGCCGTTGCGGGCGGCTGGCGTGACTGGCATCGCAGCGGTGGGGTAGAACAAGTACATGAGCGTACGCACTCCCGACCCGTATCCCGGCTGGCTTTCCAACGAGGATCTGCACGAGGCCCGGCAACGTTTACCCATGCTCTACGTGGAGGCGGTGCCGGTGCGGCTGGATTCGCTGGGGTACGTCACGGAGATCGGCCTGCTGCTGCAGGCTTCCGCCGAAGGCGAGATGGTGCGCACCTTCGTATCCGGACGGGTGATGTACCGCGAGACGGTCCGCGCCGCGCTGCTGCGCCACTTGGAAAAGGACCTGGGCCCGCTGGCCTTTCCGCAGCTGCCGGCCAGCCCGGTGCCGTTCACCGTGGCAGAGTACTTCCCCTCTCCGTCCGAGACCGGGCTGACCGATGACCGGCAGCACGCCGTGGCACTGGCCTACGTCATCCCGGTCACCGGCGAATGCAATCCACGCCAGGACGCATTGGAGCTGAGCTGGATGACGCCGGAAGATGCCCTCAGCCCGGCGGTCCAGTCCGAGTTCATCGGCGGCCGCGGCAATCTCCTGCGCCAGGCGCTGGCCCACGCAGGCTGGTGCCGCTGACCGCAGGTCCGGCGGGAGCCCGGTCCGACAGGAGCGCGGCAATCCGACGGGCTCCTGGTCCGGCGGCGGCCCGGCAATCCGACGGGCTCCTGGTCCTTCGGCCCACTCGGTCCGACAGCGGCCGGGCTCCAGCAGAACATGGTCCGGCGGCATCCGGCCCGGTCGGACGGAGCCCGTCGAGTTGATCGGCGGCGCTCCTATCTGGGCAGCGTCCAGGTGTACATCTGGGCGGCCAGATCCCGGGACTGCTCCTGATGCTGGTCCTGACAGCGCAGCCGCTCCAGGGTCACCGGCCGCTGGCTGCGCCGGTTGGCAAAATCCATCAGGATCAGGCCCGCAACGCGCAGCAGAACGGTGAGGCGGCTCCTGCTGCGGAACTGTTCGGGCTGGACGGGTGCGTGCGTTGGCACGTGGCCGGCGCGGGCCTCGGGGGCAAGAATGACGCTCATGGCGGGATTCAACTTTCACAGAACGTAGGGCTGCTGTGCGTGGGTGCGGCTTCCCCGGAGGCCTAGGACGAACGCGGTTCCGGGAGTTTTTCGATATCTAGACGCTATCCACCATCGCGGTCACGTCTGGTCCGCGATCCTGCTCCGAATTTCAAATAGTTCGAGCAAGCACATCGTCCATTGGCCCGGCCCCGCCGGCCGGTGCCCCTGCTGCCACGGCGCTGTCCCCCGGCCGGTGAGGCAGGCGTCACCGTTCATCGCGTGCACGTTCGTAGCGTGCGCAGCGGACGCCGCGTGTAAGGCGCCACAGATGTGGCGTACAGGATGCGCCACATTCCGCGAGGACTGATCAGCGTTCCTTAGTCATGCTTGAAAAGTTCCCTCCAGCCCCCGGCATACAAGAGCAACTAGCGTCAGTAGCGCTCACCAGAGGGAAGGCAATGTGGCGCATCCTGTACGCACGTGTTCCGAAGCCCGCTAGGGGACGGACCAACGGCGCTTGCGGCGGTGGTTCTGCCAGAAACGTGGCGCCGGTTGCCCACTCCGCCAAGAGCCCGGCAGGCACCCCGCGCGAGAGCAGGGCGGGCGCGTCAAATGGGTTCGGCGGGCATGGTTGTGCTGCGGGTGACGGGCTTGTTCGGGGAGTTGGGATTGCGCCGCTCTGCTCGGCGCCGCTGAGATGACCACCACGATCCATCGTTTCATCATCGCGGCACGCGGGACACCACAGCGGGCCTCCCGTCCGAAAGGTAACGATTTCATATACTGATCTGACGATCGCGAGCGTGACTAAGGATTTACCCATGACGGAACAACAGGCAGAGACATTCATTCACCATGTCAAAGCCGAAAGCGTAGGCGCTGGCGCCCGGTTCCTGACGCGCTCCGGTGAGCATTCCGCCCCCGTGGCAGACACCGCCGTCGTGCCCGACGATTTCGGCACACCGGCGCTGGTGGTGGCCACGCTGGAAGACGGCAGCCGTGTGCGCATTGCCCACGGATCGCGCATCCGCATTGCTTCCTCGCGCAGGCCCGCCCAACTGCCTGGCGCGTTGGCGCAGGATGACCTAGAACTGATTCCGGCGGAGGAAGGCACACCGGAAGCCGTGGTGGTGGCGGTGGCCCGGGCGCATGGCCGACATGCCGGGGTCCAGCGGCTGGCCGCCCGCTTGAGCCGCGGCCTGAACACCAAGGCCGGCAGCCATCTGCAGGACGTGCGGGACCTCGCGCATACGTTGTTCGTGGAACTGGACGACCGCGAGCGCGCGCTCACGGTGTGCCGGCTGATCATCGACCAGCCCTTCGACGGGAACTTCGGCCGGTGGAAATGGATCGAGTCTTCGATGGCTATGGCCGCCTACATCTTGCGCGAATCAGGCGGCGAGGAAGAGAGGGCGGAAGCCCTGCAGCTAGCCGAAGCGTTGCGCGCGCCGGACGACGCCGACGAGGATCCTTTCCGCGCGAAAATCAATGCCGAGGTCCGCCAGCGCCAGTTGAACGAGCCGAACCTCTATGACAAAGAAATCCACCGGGCGATGGCTGCGGCGGACCACACGGCGGAACGTGAGTGGCGCGAACTGCGGCTGACCGCACTGCTGTACTTGCGCACGCACGGCGGGTCGGAGACCCTGGAACCGATCGAACTGGACCGCCGGATCAGCAACGAACTAGTCGCTATCCGCGCCCTGGACGTTCAACAACGGAACTCCTAAGCCCGACGCCGGGCTCTGGCCACTTCCGGAGGCCCGAGAGTAGAGTCGGCCGCATGACGGAGAGCGGTGCGGCAACAGAACCCGGTTCACTCAGCGTCCACATCAATGCGGATGCCCGCCAAGTATGGACCATGCTGCGCGAGCCCAAACGCATCGCCCAGTGGCATGGCTGGGACATGGCCGGGCTGGACGAGGAGATCCGCGACATCTACTTCACCGATGCCATCGAGGCCGAAGACCACAAACGGCTGACCATGGGCGACAGCGACGCCTTCGTCCTGGAGCCGGTGGGCGACGGCGTCCGGCTCACCCTGGAGCGCGGCCCGGAGTCAGGCGAGCAGTCCGACGAGTGGTGGGAGGACGTCAGCGAAGGCTGGCTGACCTTCCTGCAGCAGCTGCGGTTCGCGCTGGAACGGCATCCCAATGACCACCGCCAGACCACGTACCTCGGCGCTGATTCCATCCCGTCGGGCGGCCTGCTCTCCAGCCTTGGCCTGGGCAACCTGCCGGAGCCGGGCGAAGCGTACAGCGCCAGGCTTGCCACCGGGGAGGACATTTCCGGAAAGGTGTGGTTCCGGTCGGACCGCCAGGTGGGGTTGACCGTTGATGGCTATGCCGACCATGGCGGCGGCCTGCTGATTGTTGCAACAACTCCATCACACCCGGACGGCAGGCCCGAGGGCGGCAGTCAGGTGCTGATCAGCTGTTACGGGCTCGGCGCCCGGCGACTGGCCGAAATACGGGACGGCTGGGAGACGTGGCGCAACAACGCACTGCCCGACGCCGACCGGCTGGTGCCCGGCAGCACTGCAGGAGTCAGCGGCGAGTAAGCACTCCATCTCGGCGCCGGTTCCTCATTGGAAAGGCGACCGTTTCAGGCCCCGTCTTGGTGCCTGCGAAGGCGGCGTCGGTTCTTCTCGCGGAGCGTCCGCTGGTGCATCAGGTAGACCAGGCTCAGCCCGACCAGGGCGCCAATGGCGGTCTGCAGCGCCCGGTCCACCATGAGCTCCTGCGGATTTGTGGGGGCGGCAAGCTCGGTCATAATCAGGGCCAAAGGCGTGATAAAGATCAGCGCCAGCGCATAGTGCCGCAGCACGAACATTTCAGCCGCGAACTGCAGCACGATCACCATCAGGACCAAGACCCAGGGCTCCGGGTGCGGCGCCAGCAGCAGCCCGGCTGCCGCCACGCCCGCGAAGGTCCCCAAGATGCGGTGCACGCCCTTTTTCACCCGCTGCGCCAGGCTAGGGCCTGCGATCGGCGCCACGGCCGCCACCATCGCCCAGTAATTGTGGCCCAGCCCCACCATGGTGGCCAGAGTTCCAGCGGTTAGGGCCGCCACGGCGTTGGCGCCGGCTTCGACGCCGAATTCGCGCCAGTGTTCGCTGCTAAAGTGAGGCTTGGCCGGCGGCGCCATGGACGTGCGCCAGGACGGCACCAACCTGCTGCTGATCCCGATCAGCATGGCCAACACCACACTCACCAAGCCGGTCAACATGGCCTGCCACAGTGGTGCGGTCAGCGTTATGGACCCGATGGCCGCATAGCCGAAGGTAAAGAAAATGACGCCGGCCGGACGCAGTTGCAAATAGTTGACCGCCAGCGACCACAGGCCGGCCACCACGGTGGTGCCGAAAACGATCCCCCACGGTCCGGGGTCGGCCAGGGCGGTAAGCGCGCCGAGGAACATCACCAGCATGATCAGTACGCCGAACTCGCCCTGGTGCCGCAGCCTGGCGCCGTGGGCCTCGCCCCGGCCATAGATACCGGTGAAGGCACCGAAGGCGGCGAAAATCATCAGATCGAACCGGCCCATGGCCAGCAGGGCGAGCAACGGCAGCCCCACGCTGATTCCGCAACGGGTGGCGACAATATGATCCTGGCGCGCCGGACCGACCCGGAAGAACTCCCTTACGTGCTGCGTCACCATGCTGCCCGCCTTTCGCTTGCCACAATATCCGCCATGCCTCAACCCATCACCGGCGCGGGACTGCCTACAGCAGGAGGGCCACTCCCAACCCTAATTCGCTTGCTTGAGGCAACCATCATTCTGTGAGCGGCCGGACAGACGGGTGTCCGCCTCGCCACAACGGGCAGTCTCTGGCGGTGCCCGCCGGCATACCCGCGCCCTGCCCTGCATTGGGTAAGGCAAAATGGTGGAGTGCCCCAGTCTGATTTTTCCTTCCGCGTTGGCAACCGCCTTGCCAACACCGCCAGCCCCTCCCCTGCCCGGATAGAAAAGAACGGGGGCGGGTTCCAGGGCCGCACCGGCACCATCAGCACACCGCACGGCGAGATCCAAACCCCGGCGTTCATCGCCGTCGGCACCAAGGCCACGGTTAAAGCGGTGCTGCCCGAAGCTATGAAGGAACTCGGCGCCCAGGCGCTGCTGGCCAACGCCTACCACCTGTACCTACAGCCCGGCGCAGCGGTGCTTGATGCGGCCGGCGGCCTGGGCAAGTTCATGAACTGGGACGGCCCCACCTTCACCGACTCCGGCGGCTTCCAGGTGATGAGCCTCGGTTCCGGGTTCAAAAAGGTCATCAATATGGACGCCGCCGCGGCCAGCACCGGCTCGGATGACCAAGTGGCCCCCGGCAAGGAGCGGCTGGCCCATGTGGACGATGACGGCGTCTGGTTCAAGTCGCACCTCAACGGTGACAAACACCGCTTCACGCCGGAGATCTCCATGCAGGTGCAGCACCAGCTGGGCGCGGACATCATGTTCGCCTTCGACGAGCTGACCACGCTGATGAATTCGCGCGGCTACCAGGAAGAGTCGCTGGAGCGCACCCGGCTGTGGGCCGAACGCTGCGTGACGGAGCATGAGCGGCTCACCGACGAGCGGTCGCACCGTCCGTACCAGGCGCTGTTCGGCGTCATCCAGGGCGCCCAGTACGAGGACCTGCGGCGCAAGGCCTGCCGGGACCTGGGGGCGATGAACTTCGACGGCTTCGGCATCGGCGGCGCACTGGAGAAGGAGAACCTGGGCACCATCGTGCGCTGGTGCACCGAGGAGCTCCCCGAGGACAAACCCCGGCACCTGCTGGGCATCTCCGAACCGGACGACATCTTCACCGCCATCGAGAACGGCGCGGACACCTTTGACTGTGTCTCCCCCACGCGCGTGGCCCGCAACTCGGCGTTCTATACTCCGGACGGCCGCAAGAACCTGTCCAACCGCCGGTTCAAACTGGACTTCGCTCCGTTGGTGGACGGCTGCGACTGCTATACCTGTGCCAACTACACCCGCGCCTACATCCACCACCTCTACAAGGCGAACGAGATGGTCAGCCACACGCTGATTTCCATCCACAACGAACGCTTTACGGTAAAGCTGGTCGACGATGCGCGGTTGGCCATCGACGACGGTTCCTTTTTCGACTTCAAGGCAGAGGTTCTGGGACGCTACTACGCCTGACCCCGCGGCAACCCCCCGCCCAACACGAAGGCCGCCGTCGGATCCAAGAGATCACGACGGCGGCCTTCCGCGAAGAGTGCCGTGTTTACCGATTAAGCGGCAAGCACGACGTCGGCATGCTCGCCCTGCGCCTCGGGCGCCAGGATCTTGAGCCTGCATTCAGCCTGCAGCGGGTCGGCGTATTCGGGCAGGAATCCAGACACCGCGCAAGCCTGCAGGTGCCAGAGGACGGCTCCATCCACAGAAGCGTGAGTCAGGTCGATGGCCACTTCCAGACCCGGTGCCAAGGAGTTTGCCCGCTGCGCCAGCGAATAGACGGCCAGCACGTTGCGCTCGTCGACCCGCCCGCGCACGTCGATGTGCACCGCTGAGAACTCCAAGTCGACTCGGACGGTGACCTTGAGTTTGCCACTCACCGTGCTGCCGCCGTGGCCGCCGCCGAGGAGCGGATCGCGCTGGCCGGAACACGACGCCGGCGACGTGCGGCGCGGGCCTTACCTTCCAGCGCCCACGACTTGTGGAACCGGCTGCGCTGCTCCCGCGGAACCAACTGCAGGAACACTGGATGGCCGAACACCTGCTGCCTGGCCTCCTGGCAGAAGGGCAAGACACGCAGGCGGCGTCGATGCGCCTCCGCCAGCGCACGCCGCACCAAGGCCTCACCATGTCCCGATCCGCGGTGCCAACGGTCTTCTTCGATTTCGAGGAGCCACATTTCGCCGTCTTGGATCTTGTACTTCAGCGACGCCGCCACTTCACCATCAACGTAGGCATCGAAGCGTGATGCGCCGTAGTTGTCGCGTATAACCTGCATGCCTTCTCCTCATCCATGCGCAGTCCGGCGGCGAGGCCTTGCCAGGCCGGCCCACCTGCTGCGAAGCCATGTCTCCGGCGGACCGGAGCCAAAAACTAACCATGCTTACGATGTAAGCAAAGCATGCTTACTATCATTCTGCAAAGTCAGCCGGTGAATTCCTGTCGGCCGGAAGGGGAATTTTGGTCGCGGAGAGTCACGGGCAGATGCGGCTGTCAGCCGAGCTGGCTGTCCAAGCGGTCCAGCAGAGCATCAAGCGCTGCGTCGAACTCCTGTTTGGACCGGTCTTCCGACAGCAGGCCCTGCAGTTCCTGCAGCAGGGGGTACTCGGTCAGGTCGGCCTTGATGGAAGGCGAATGGCTGATGTCATCGACCGGGCCGATATCGGCCCCGAGCGCCGCGACCTCCAGCAGCAGGTGGCCGATCAGGAAGCTGCTGAACGCACGGTAGGCCTCCACCGCGTCCTCATTGCTGAACCCCGCATTCGTCATCGCCCTGAGGAAGGACTCCACCCAGCGCAGGCTTCGCAATGGCGGGCGCACCCACGGCGCTTCGGCGGGCCGGGTGGCAATCAGCGGGAAGACCTGGGGATGTTTCACGGCCATCCTGCGCAGACCATGGGCCAGCCGGAGCAGGTAATCCTGCCAGCCATGGCGCGGCTCCACGTAGACTTCTGGATCGCTGTACAACTCGTCGACCACCAACTCCACGATGCCGTCCAGCAGGTCCTCGCGTGACGGCACGTAGCGGTACAGCGACATGGCTTCAACATCCAGCTCGGCGCCCAGGCGCCGCATGCTCAGTTGGCGGACCCCGTGTTTCTCGATAAAAGCGGCGCCGGCCTCGAGAATACGCCGCCGATCCAGCCTCTGCCTGTCGCCACCGGGATGGTCGCCGTCTGGCGAAGCGGACGTTTCGGACTCGGCCATTGAGCACTCCCTCCTGCGATTGCGCACCAGCCTACGCGCCGCGATTCGCCCTGTCCCCCCCTCGCTTCCAGCCCGCGTGACCCCCCTCTTCCCGAATCCCGTACCGCCGGTGCGTGATTTTCCGCTTCAGGCTGCGGTTTTCCGCTGTGGGAGAAGGTTGGGAAAATTCCCGGCAAAGAGCCCGATTGGGGATGCCAAGGGCGGACCTTACACTGTAAGCTGGCGATTTGGGGCCGTTCCTTCATCCGAGGGAGAGGCCCGGCTAGGGCAGAGGGACCTTCGTCTGGCCAGATAGGAAGTTGCACGATGGAAGAACATCTGAAGGATGTATGGACCGCTTCGGCAGCAGTCGAGGGGTTGCAGGTGGAGATGGACCAGGCGGAAACGCATCTTGACGTGGCCATTGATATGGCCCTCAAAGCCGGGGCCGCGCCGGAGGAGATCCTCGGAGCTGCGAACCTGACTCCGTCGGAACTCAGCGAGCGCGTCCCGGCACTGGCTATCGACGATCAGCTTGCGGAAGGATCCGAGGCCAGCCCGCTGTAGGACGGTTCACGCTTCTTCAGCCAGCCGATGACGGCTGTGGTGACGGGCACGAAGAGGAACTCCACCAAGGTCTTGTAGATGAAACCTGCCAGTACATAATTCACGAAGGTGGGGAAGTCGTTGATGCCGATGATGGACGCCGCAATCGAGCAGAAGATCAGTGTGTCGGCGAATTCCCCTACTCCGGTGGAGCCCATCAAGCGCGCCCACAAGCGGCGTTCGCCCGAGCGTTCCTTCATCCGTACCAGCACCCAGGAATTCAGCGTTTGGCCGACCAGGAAGCCCAGCAGGCTGGCGAGCACGATCAGCGGCACCGGGCCGAGCGCACCCTCCAGGGCTTGCTGTTTCATCTGGCCGTAGTCGTCGTCGAAGCCGGGAAGTCCGATGATGACCCAGTAGCACAGCGAGGCGAAGGCCGACAGGGCAAAGGTGGTCACGATGGCCTTGCGCGCCACCTTGAAACCGTAAACTTCGCTGATCACGTCACCCAGAATGTAGGCCAGCGGGAAGAGGAAAAACCCGCCGTCGGTGATGATTGGCCCGATGACCACGCCCTTGGCGGCGCCGATGTTGGACAGGATCAGGACCACGGCCATGACGGCAAGCATGATGCCAAAGTAGGGGCTGCCGATCGAGGCGAAGCGGGCAGGCGTCCGGGATTGCAGTTCAGTCATTGTGGAGATTCACCCTTGTAGAAGTGGTTCGCGCAACGCTTCACCCCGTCCGGGGCCTGACGAAACGTCCGCTGTATTAGCACTAGTGGGCCCGACTGCCACCCGGACCGCCATCCATTGTCCCACGGCGCGGCAGTTCCTGAGCCGCCGCCCTATTCTTGCTCTATGAGCCAGGAACCGGAGCTCGACGAGTTCGAGCGGAACAACCCGCGCCACCGGGTGACGTTCGGGTTCGGGGCCTTTGTGGTCGGTTTCCTGGTGGCGATCTTCGTTTTCACGCTGGGGGCACTGCTGCTCACCCTGGTCGGCGGCCCGGTCAACGGACACCAGCTGGCGTCGGCAGCACTCCTGGCACTGGTCGTCGGACTGTATGCCGGCGGTGTCGGACTGGTTGTTGGGGTGCCTATCGCGTTTGTGCTGGGCCTGTTGCTGCGGCCTCTGGCCAACCAGTGGCTGCACGTACTGGCTTTCTTCCTAGTGATGACCGCGGCTTCGTTCCTGATCCTGGTGTCGCTCTCCAGTGGCGACCCGATCGGCACACTCGAACTGGCAGCGCTGATTGGGCTGGCCGCCGCGATCGGCCGCCTCAGTGTGTGGAAAATGATGGACATCCGCTGACCGGATCCGGTCCCGCGGGCCGCCGCACGTTCGCCCAGAGGTGAGCGCCGCCGTCGTCATTAGGAACCGGAGGGCGACGGGTGGAAAATAAGCGCATGTCTGTTTCCATCAACGAAACCACGCGGCCCGCCATCACGCTGACTATTGCCGGCTCCGAAGCCACCGGCGGCGCAGGTGCGCAGGCCGACCTGAAGACCTTTCAGGCGCTAGGCACCTACGGCATCACCGCCCTGACCTGCATTGTTTCCTTCGACCCGAAGGACAACTGGAACCACCGCTTTGTCCCGGTGGACGCCGACGTCATCGCGGACCAACTGGAAGCCATCCAGACCTGCTACGAAGGCTCCCTCAAGACGGTTAAGCTGGGCATGCTCGGCTCGCCCCTGACGATCGACACGGTTGCCGCGGCGCTAAAGAACCAGCAGTGGGACCACGTGGTCCTGGACCCCGTGCTGATCTGCAAGGGGCAGGAACCCGGCCACGCGCTCGACACCGACCAGGCGCTCAAGGCCCAGATGCTGCCGCTGGCTACCTTCGTTACGCCCAACCACTTCGAAGCCGAGTCCCTGTCCGGCATCACGATCAACGACGTCGAAGATTTGAAGGCGGCCGCCAAGATCATCCATGACGCCTCCGGCGCGGCCGTGCTGGCCAAGGGCGGCGTGCGGTTGGCGGGCGCAGACGCGGTGGACGTGTTCTACGACGGCGACACCCTGGAGGTTCTCTCCGCCCCGAAGGTCGGCGAAGTGGCCGTCTCCGGCGCCGGCTGCTCCCTGGCCGCCGCGGTGACCGCGGAGCTGGCCAAGGGCGCCACCCCGCTGCAGGCCGCCAAGACCGCCAAGGCCTTCGTGACCGAGGGCATCAAGGCCCGGGTTTCCTCCAACGCTCCGTTCGACGCCCTGTGGCAAGGCGGCGCCACGCTGTCCTGATCCGGCTCCTCTGCAGCGACGGCGGCGCCCCGGTCAAACCCGGGACGCCGCCGTCGGCATTTCCCGAGGGCCACAGTAACGGCACCCCGCCGGGCATGCTCGGCGCGTAGCTTAAATGTCGACGGCGGTGCCCGCCCCGGGAAGCTCGCAAGCCCCGGCAGGGTGGGCACCGCCGTCGTCAGCGGTAAGAATCAGACCGTCTGGACGGCGATCTCGGCGTCGAGGCGCGGCAGCCGCGGGAACCAGGGATTCTCGCCCGGGGTGCCGACGTTGACCACCATGAAGGTGCGGTTGGCGGTTCCGGCGTTGAAGTCCTCGTCGATGCCGGCGGCGTCGAAGGCACCCATCGGGCCGGCGTGCAGGCCCACGGCGCGGACGGCCATGATGAAGTAACCGGCCTGCAGCCACGCGTTGTTCTTGGCTACTTCGGCCCGCATTTCGGCGTTGCCGTCGAACATTTCCTTGCGTTCCGGCGCGTGCGGGAAGAACGTTCCAAAGTGCTCGTGCCAGTCGGCGTCGTAGCTGAGCACGGCGACCATCGGAGCGGTCTCGGTCTTGGCTCGGTTGCCCTCGGCCATGCGTGCGGCAAGCTTCTGGCGGGCTTCTGCGGAGCGAACCCAGGTGATGCGCAGCGGCTGGTTGTTCATCATGGTCGGCCCCATCTTGGCCAGCTCATAAATCGCTGCGAGCTGCTCGTCCGAAACCGGCTCGTTCGAGAAGGTGTTCGCGGTGCGGGCCTCCAGGAATAGCTGGTCCGCGGCCTCGCGGTCCACGGACAGCAGGTTTTCCAGGTTAACCTCAGCGGTTTCGGCGCTCATGGGACTCCTAAGTTGGGGGTGTTGTGTCTGCTTGGGTTAACGCCGCGGCGTGGTGCCTGAATTTCTCCGGGCGGAGTGATCTTCGCTACACCGGAGCCGCGCGTGGGCCTCCGTCTGCTTGGGTGGCTGTCCATGTTCTGCAGGATCTGTCCATGTTTTGCGAGGCCGACCCGCCCTGACCTGCGGAAACTTCTTCACCCCGCTCAAGACGTGGACAGTTCTTGGACGAGTGCGGCCCCGCGCGGCGTCCAGTCTTGTGCACCTGCCTGCGCCCCGGCGACCCCATGGAAAGCACCGCTGCCCGCCACTAGGGTGGACCAAAACAGGAAGCAGCAGGAAGGCGGTTCCCCTTGGCCAAGAGCATGCGTGCGATGACCTACTCCCGCTACGGCGGACCGGAGGTGCTGGAACAGTCCGAGGTCCCGCAGCCGAAAGTCGCTCCGGGGATGGTGCTCATCCGTGTGAAGGCCGCCAGCGTGAACCCGGTGGACTGGAAGGTGATGTCCGGCGGCCTGGACGGGATGCTGGACGTCCATTTCCCGGTGATCCCCGGCTGGGACGTGGCCGGCGTGGTGGAGCGGGTCGGTCCGGACACCCCCGAATTCTCGCCCGGCGACGAGGTGTACGCGTACGGCCGCCGGGACACGGTGGCCGGTGGCACCTATGCGGAGTTCGTCGCCTTGCCGGTTTCGATGGTGGCTCGCAAGCCTGAATCGTTGAGTTGGGAACAAGCCGCCGGCCTGCCGCTGACCGGCATGGTGGCGCAGCGGACCCTGGATGCCTTGGCACCGTCCACCGGCGAAACCCTCCTGATCCACAACGGGTCCGGCGGGGTGGGCCGGATCGGCATCCAACTCGGCGTCGAGCGTGGTCTCCGGGTGCTTGCCACCGGCTCCGAGAACCACCACCAGCGGCTGCGGGAACTGGGCGCGGAGCCGGTGGAATACGGCTCCGGCTTGGTGCATCGAGTGCGCGAACTGGCGCCGCAGGGCGTGGATGTGGTGGCGGACTTCGTGGGCGGTGTCTTGCAGGACACCCAGTCTGTGCTGCGCAACGGCGGACGGCACGCCTCCATCGCCGACCCGGCGGTGACCGAACACGGCGGCCGCTTCATCTGGGTGCGTCCATACGGATCGGAGCTGGCACGGCTGAGTGAACTGGCCGATGCCGGCAAGCTCACCGTGGACGTCGACCGCGCCTTTCCGATGGACCAGGCAGCGGACGCCATGCGGCACAGTCAGCAAGGCCACGCCTCCGGGAAGATCGTGCTGACGCCTTTCGCGGGGCAGGCCGGGTAGGCGGCAGCACGCCGGGTGAACGGCGGCACGCCGGAATCAGGTGGCATGACCTAAGGGGGCGACCCGGGTATGGCGGAAAAGTTCTCCAATGTCGACGATTACATCGAGTCGTTTCCGGAAGACGTGCAGATCATTCTGCAGGAAGTCCGGCGGACCATTCACAACGCCATCCCCGGAGCCGGCGAACAGATCAGCTATGCCATCCCCGCCATCATGTTCGAGGGTCACTACCTCGTTTACTTCGCCGGCTGGAAGCATCACGTCTCGCTTTACCCATTGCCTGAAGCCGATGCAGCGCTAAAACACGACATGGAACCCTACGTTGCAGCCAAGGGGACCCTGAAGTTTCCGCTGGGCAGAGCTGTTCCATACGACCTGATCGCCCGGGTGGTCAAAGCCTTGGCCCGGCAGCGCGGCCACGACGTCGCTGGTGCGTGACGGCCCGGCAGCTTAGTCCTTCTTGTCGCCCCGGACCTTCGGCTGCAGTTCGGCCAGCAGCTCCTTGAGCCGCTCGTCGGTCAGATAGGTCATGCCGGTGAGGACGTCCGTGATCCGGCGCCGGTCCGCGGGCTTGAACCGCGTGCTGTCCAGGATGTCGGAAACCCACAGCCCGTCCATCGCCAGCCGGACGATGATCCCCAGGATGCCCACCGGCTCGCGCGGATCCAGGTCCTGCCGGTCCAGCCGCTGGTTGAGGTAGATCAGCGATTCGGCAAGGTTCGGCTGCCGGATCGCTGTGGACAGCAGGCCCGCCTGGTTGCGGTCGTTGTTGGCCCGCGCGTCGGAGAACGCCGCGATGTAGGCCCGCTCCTCCGCGCCCAGCGGCTCCGGATCCGCGTCGGCCCGCTCGCCCAGCTCGTGCACCAAGTCCATGATGATGGATTCGACGTCGCGCTCGACCTCGTCGATCGGCGCCCCAGGTTCAAACATTTATGCCCTCCCGTGGTTCCCGGCGATTTTGCCGCCTCAGCCAGTCTATCCACAGCCGCCACGCCGCCGGCGGCCCCATGGTTCCCGTGCGGGCGCCCCTTGGTTTCCGTGCCAGCCGTCCCGTGGACTCCCTGCCTGCGCCTGCGCCGAGTCAACCTTTCCGCACCACGCGTCCGGGGCCCGGATCGGAGTCAACTATTACGACGCCGGCGCCCGTCTTACGTGCCGTGCGTCACCTTCCCCCCGCGCCCGGTTAGTCTGGTCAGGCAACAAAATCGGCACTCGTGCGGAAGGAGCACCATGACCGCACCCATCGCCACCCGGCAGCGGGCAGACGCGGCGTGGATCGTCGTCGTACTTGCGGGCGTCACCGCCGCCATGCACATCTGGAAGCTGCCGACCGCCATTCCCGTCATCCAGCACGAGCTCAACATGTCCTTGGTGCAGGCGGGCGTCCTGTTGGGCGTGGTGCAGGTGGCCGGTATGGCGGGCGGTTTGGCCGTCTCGCTGCTGGCGGAACTGATCGGCGCACGACGTTGCCTGCTGATCGGCCTCTGGCTCCTCATCGCCGGCTCGGTCATCGGCGGCTTCGCCGACTCCGCCGTCGTGCTGATGGCCTGCCGCGCGCTGGAAGGCGCCGGCTTCCTCCTGACCACGGTGGTGGCGCCCGGGCTGATCCGTGCCAGCACCCCGCTGGCCCGGGTGAACATGGCCGTCGGCTTCTGGAGCGCCTACCAGGGCTTCGCCACGTTCACCGGGCTGGTGGCCAGCGCGCTGATCTTGCAGGCCACTAGCTGGCACGTCTGGTGGTGGATCATGGCCGCCCTGACCCTGGTGCCGATCCCGCTGGTGCTGAAGTTCGTGCCGCAGGACCCGCCGCGCGACGGCTCCGGCCTGCCCGCGGCCGCGCGCCGCATCGGCCGCACCGTCCGCTCCCCCAAACCCTGGATCGCCGGCGTGGTGTTCGGCTGCTACACCGTCCAGTGGATGGCGGTGGTCGGGTTCCTGCCCACCATCTACCAGCAGAACGGCGTCACCGGCATCTGGCCGGGCATCCTGTCCGCCGTGGTCGGCGGCCTGAACGCGGTGGGCGCCATCGGCACCGCCCCCCTGCTGCAGCGCGGCGTCCCGCCCCGGCTGCTGCTCATCCCCACCTTCATCCTGATGGGCACGACGACGGTGCTCACCTTCGCCGTCGACTGGTCCGCCGTGCCCGGGGGCATGGCCATCCAGTTCGCCTGCGTGGCCGTGTTCTCCATGGTCGGCGCGGTGATCCCGTCCACGCTCACGCGCATGGCCGTGGACCTGGCACCGCCGGACGGTTCCACCCCGGCCGCGATGGGCCTGATGCAGCAGATCTTCAACGTCGGCAACTTCACCGGCCCGGCCATGGTCGCCTGGCTGGCCACCGCCACCGGCGGCTGGCAGTCCACTTGGTGGATGACCTGCACGTTCGCCCTGCTCGGGATCGGGCTGAGCCTGTACCTGAGCGAGAAGCGGCTGGGCCTGAACTTCGCCCACCGGTGACCCCGGGGTCTGGGCCTGCCGCGCTGCCCTAGGGCCATGCCGGGGCCCTCCCTTGGGCGGTGCCAAAGCGCTGCCCGCCCCGCTGCGATGCCGGGCACTGCCTTAGGGCGATGCCGGTGCTGCCTGCCCGCTGGATTCGCTCCCACGTATAGGAGTAACTTCCCATCTTTGGCGACCGTCAAATTCCGCTGACTAGGCGAAACGTCTGAAGCCCTCGCCGAGACGTGGGAGCGAAAAACGCGAGACTGACGGTGCTCGCCGCGAGGCCCTGCCATACCGCCGTCGAACTCTTTCCCTCCTCCCAGCCGAGGAGGTGGAATCACGGCAAGAACAACGACGGCGGGGCTCGCCCGCCGTCGTTGTCTCGTCTGCGAAGGTGTCGATAGCCAACGTGGCGGCCCGGACCGTTCCGACCGCGCCCGCCGCGTTGCCGTGGTTTAGCCGGCGATGACCTGCGGGGCGCCGAGCTGCTTGAGACCCTCGACGCCGAACTCGAGGCCGTAGCCGGACTGCTTGGCCCCGCCAAACGGGACGCGCGGGTCGATGGCGCCGTGCTTGTTGATCCAGACCGTGCCGGCCTCGATCCGGGCTGCGACCTCGCGGGCCTTGGCCGGGTCGGAGGACCAGACCGAGGCGCCCAGCCCGACCTTCAGCCCGTTGGCCATGGCCACTGCCTCTTCCACGGTGGAGTACTTGATGATCGGCAGCGCCGGACCGAACTGCTCCTCGGCCACCAGCGGATTGTCGTTGTCGATATCCGCCACCAGCGTGGCCGGGTAGAAGTAGCCGGCCTGGCCCTCGTCCGGGTTGCCGCCGGTGAGCACGCGGGCGCCTGAATCCTTCGCCGCCTGCACCAGTTTCGCGACGATGTCGTACTGGGCCTTGTTCTGCAGCGGGCCCAGGACATTGTTCTCGTCCAGCCCGACGCCCATCGGCATCTGCTCGGCGACCGCGGTGAGCGCGGCACACACGTCGTCGTAAATGTCCTCGTGCACGTAAAGCCGCTTCAGCGCAGCACAGGTCTGGCCGGTGTTGATGAACGCGCCCCAGAACAGATCCTGCGCGGCGGCCTTCGGGTCGGTGTCCGGCAGCACGATGCCCGCGTCGTTGCCGCCCAGTTCCAGGGTCAGGCGCTTCACCGTGTCCGCGGAAGAGCGGATGATCGCCTTGCCGGTGGCGGTGGAACCGGTGAACATGACCTTGTCGATGCCCTCATGCGCGGCCAGCGCCTCGCCCACATCGCGGCCGCCCGGCACCACGTGCAGCACGTCCGTCGGCAGCACGGTGTTGAGCACCTCTGCCAGCGCCAGCACGGACAGCGGCGTGTACTCGGAGGGCTTCATCACCACGGTGTTGCCCATCCGTAGTGCCGGGGCCAACTGCCAGATGCTGATCATCATCGGCCAGTTCCACGGCCCGATCGCGCCCACCACGCCCAGCGGCCGGTAGTGCAGTTGGGCGTGGTTGCCGTCTTCCTCCACCAAAGTTTCCGGCTCCAGTTCGAACGCGGCCGTGGCGCGAAGCCAGCCTGCGCAGGCGCCGACCTCGAACCGGGCGTTCGGACCGTTCAGCGGCTTGCCCTGCTCGCGCGAAAGCAGTTCGGCCAGAGCCTCGGCATTCGCTTCCACCGCATCGGCGGCCAGGTTCAGGTACTCGCTGCGCTCGGCGTGGCCGCGCCCGGCCCACTCCGGCTGCACCCGGCGCGCGGCCTCCACGGCGGCGTCCAGTTCCGCGACACCCGGCTCCGCCACTCGGCCGACCAGCTCACCGGTGGCCGGATCCTTGATCTCCCGGCCGCCCTCGGCCGGCTGGATTGCTGCGAGCAAATCGGTAGCTGAAGCGAAAGCACCTTCAGCAGTGGTCTCGGTGGTCATGGTTTTCCTCCCCGTCTCTGACGACAACTGCCTCCACCTTGCCGCACAGCCGGCGGTGCTCCGTAGACTTTGCGCGCCGAGGACTTGACGCTGAGCGCACAGCTTCGGTCAGCAGCCGCGCGGGGCTCCCACCGCGAACTTCTCACCGGCCGGCAAAACAAAGTGGTTCGCGATCCACGGACACCAACAACGTCCGGCGTAAATCAGCCCTCTGACCTGCAGTTACGCCGTGGACCAATCCGGGAAGCACACCTCCTCCGACAGACGTCGCCCGCATCCGGCCCTCGCCAAGCCCCGGCATCGCCGGGTAGCGTCTGGAGCATGCGAATTGCGGTGGTCGGAGCCAGCGGAAACGTGGGAACAGCGCTTTTGCGGCGCCTGCATGCCGCGCAGCGCGAACGCGCGGACGACTTGGACATCGTCGGGATTGCCCGGCGGCTGCCGGATGCCACGCAAGCACCGTACGACGGCGTGACCTGGGTTGCGCTGGACATCACCGCCGGGGATGCGCGGCAGAGGCTAGCCGAGGCCTTCAAGGGGTGTGACGCCGTCGTCCACCTGGCTTGGGTACTGCAGCCGAACCACGACGAAGAGCAGATGCGCCGAGTGAACGTGGACGGCACATCGAATGTGCTGGCCGCTGTCGTCAACGCCGGCGTCGGGCAGGTGGTGTGCGCCTCCTCGGTGGGCGCCTACAGCCCCGGGCCGAAAGACTCCCGGGTTAGCGAAGACTGGCCGGCGCGCGGCATCGAAACGTCGCACTACAGCCGGTTCAAGGGACAACAGGAAGAACTGCTGGACCAGTTTGCCGACGACCATCCGGAGATCAAGGTGGCACGGTTGCGGCCGGGCTTGATCTTCCAAGCCAAGGCCGGCAGCCAGATTGGCCGCTACTTCGTGGGACCGTGGATCCCGAAGTTCTTTGTCAACCGATTGCGGCTGCCGCTGTTCCCGTTTCCGGAGGAGTTCGTGTTCCAGGCGCTGCATGCGGATGATGTGGCGGACGCCTATTGGCGCGTGCTGGATCAAGGTGCCCGCGGAGCCTTCAACGTGGCCGCCGAACCCGTGATAACGCCCGGGCTGGTGGCTGGCCTGTTCGGTGCCCGGCGCTGGCTGCCCGTCCCCGTACCGCTTGTCAGGTTGCTGGTGGGCGCAGCCTGGTCAGCCCGGCTGCTGGCCAGCGACCCGGGATGGGTGGACATGGCCCGCGCTGCGCCGGTGATGGACACCAACCGGGCGAGGACGGAACTCGGGTGGAACCCGCGGGTTGATTCGGTCTCGGCGATCCGGGAGGTGCTCCATGGCATGGCCGCTGCAGGAGGCGTTCCGGAATCGCCGGCGATGCGCCCGCGGAGCCGCTGGACCCGTGCGAAGCCGCGGACCGGCGCGTAGTCTGAGCCGCAGAGCGCCGCGCAAAAAAACGCGGGGCCCTATCTGCTCCCCAGAACGACACACTCGAGAAGGAGGACCTGATGGACCACAGCGAGAATCCTCGTTCGGAACACCCGGACGACCTGGAAGACGAATCCCAACACACCGGCGCGGGCGACAAGGACGACAACGACGTCCATGAAGCCCACATCCCGGTTCACGGCGACGAAAAGCTGGCCGACGATCTGGCCAAAAAGGCCTACGGCGACAAGGACCACGACGGCGAAGCCGATACTCCCAACGCGCCGTTCCCCTAGGCCCCAGACAGAGCACCTCCATCACCCACACCTTATGAAAGGAGCACCCCGTGAAAGGGAAACTCGTGTTTGGCACCGGTCTGGCCCTTGGATTCGTCCTGGGCTCAAAGTCGGGACGGTCGGCTTATGAATCGCTGAAAACCAAGAGCCGAGAGCTTTGGCACAACCCAACCGTGCAGGACAAGGTCCATGAAGCAACTGGCGCGGTTAAGGACAAGGCCCCGGGAGTCGCTGAGCAGCTCACAGAGGCAGCCAAAAAGGCCAGCTCCGCGGCGGCATCCAAGTTGCCCGGGAAGCATGGGAAGGACGACGGCGGGGCCTCCACCGGGACCCCGACCACCGTGGGGGACGAGGGCGGCGGCATGCCGGGCAGTCCGGCCGCCGGCGACACCGGTGATCTGCGGCCGCCCGGCCCCGGCGCCTGACTCATCGGAACGCAAGTCAGCGGCCGGCGTCGGACTACACAATCAACTGATGGAGGGACGGGCATGACTGAAAGCAGCGAAGACAAGACGCCACGCGACCCAGAGGACCCTTCGGCCGAGGCGGGCGTTCCCGAAGAGGCGCCGCAAACCGAGTCCGCGGAGAAGTCTGGGGAGAAAGAGGACATGAGCGCACCGGCCGGACCGGCTGAAGAGAAAGACCGGAAAACACCGGACGACCGCGGCCTCACCACGGACACCAGTCCCAGCGACTGACCGTTCGGCTGCAGGCACCGGCAGCCTGCAGCCAGCGTGTTGACGGAGCTGGGCGTCGGCCGAGTATGGCGGCCGCTGGGCGTCCGGTCGGGCACGGCAGCTGCGCGTCGGCCGGGTATGGCGGCCGCTGAGCATCCGGCCGGCACGGCAGCTGCGCCGCTAGGCTGCTGCGGTCCGTGTGGTTTTTGCGCGAGGGCAGGGTATATCGATGAGGGCAGGGTCCACGGGCCCTGTCCTCACCGATATACCCTGCCCTGAAGGAGATTTTCCGCCTGCCAGACTAGATCCGCTGCCCAAACGCAGTAACGACCCAGTAACGCCGGCAGGACTAAACCGATCCCACGCCCCGAAGCGGTGGCGCTCCTCGCGGTTAACGAGGTGCTCGGAACTGCTGAACAGAAGCGTGAGCCGTGGCCAAGAACATTCCCCTCCTTCTTGACGACGCCGGCGGCCATGTCGGTGCGGTGGGCGGCAGCGATGCGGATAAACCGCGGTGTTTGAGTACAAGCTGACACCGCAACTGTCGGTCTCGTTCCAGCGATACCGTTACCCCGACCACGGTATTGTTTACGTCGCGCCTGCCAGCCTGGGAACGTTGCCGTTCTGCGCCGCTTCCGAGGGCCTGACAGTGCCTTCCCCGGACGGAGAGGCCATCTGGATCGGCTTGCTGACCCGCATCGTCCCCAGCGAACCTCTTCTCGTGGGGATGCTGGCCACCGCAGCCGACGGACAACACCTGGACGCCGTCGGCGGCGGGCCGGCCGAAGGGACAACGCCCCTGGCTTGGCTCCGGGTGCCTGAGATGCGCCAACTGCTGGGCATTTCCCATCACGACGACGGCTGGTGGGCGCTGGCCCGCGAAGCGCCCTTCGCCGGGGCGCCTTCCTGCCTTTCCTTGACGTTGCTGGCACGGCCAGAGCGCCCCCGGCATGCCGCTGCTGTTGCCTTGCCCATCCAACTGACCGACCCGACTACGTTCGAAAGCATCTGCCACACCCGCGTGCCGCCGTTGCGGCAGGACTCCGCCTACGGCTGAGCCCTACGGACGCTGATACCTACGCCTTGACCACCGGGAGTTCCGCCCACTCGGTGGTGTAGCGCGGCGAGGAGAATTCGCGTTTCATCGACCACGCTGCCGGCGCTGCCAGACCGCCCTGGCCGAGCCCGATGGCGGCTTCGCCAAATTTGGACCGAACGGCACCGAGCAAGTCGCTAATGTTCCGCTGGTCCAGATCGCTGACGAACGGATCGAAGGCCTCCTGGCCGGCCGCGGGTTCCAGCCCGGACAGCAGCACGCCTGCCCGGACATAGTGGGCGCCGGGAATGAGGCAGTTGCGCATGGCGGCCACCGCGGCCTTGGTCAGCTGGATGGGATCCTGCGTAGGCGCCGGAAGGTGCACGCTGGCGGCGGGAAACGACGCCTCTCCGCCGGCGAACTTGCTGGTCCCGGCGGTCACCGTCAGCACCGAGGCGCGCAGCCCCTCGGCAGCCATGCGGGCCGCGCCGCGCTGGGCGTAGACAGCCATCACTTGGTCCATCTCCTCCAGCGTGGTCACCGGTGTAGAGAAGCTGCGCGAAAACATGATCTGCTGCTTGTCCGCCCGTTCCTCGGTGTGCGGGATGCAGGCCGTCCCGTTCAACTCGAGCACAGTGCGCTGCAGCACCACGGAGAACTTTTTGCGGATTACTTGTGGATCCGCAGCCTTCAAGTCGGCGATCGATTCGATCCCGATGGCGTTGAGCCGTTTCCCGGTCCGCCCGCCCACGCCCCACAGCCCGGTCACGGGAACGCGCGACTGGATCCACTCAATGTCCGGCGCGGGCATGGAACCCAGCGAACAGACTCCGGCCATCTGCGGGTTTCGTTTGGCCACGTGGTTGGCGAACTTGGCCAGCGTCTTGGTGCTGGCCACGCCCACGGATACCGGCACGCCCACCTGCCGGGCCACCGCGGCGCGAATCCGGCTTGCCGTCTCGTGCAGTTGCGGTTCGTCCCCCGGCAGCCCCAAAAACGACTCGTCGATCGAGTACACCTCTTGCCAGGCGCCGAACCGGCCCAACACTTCCATTACCCGGGCGCTCAGGTCTCCATACAGCTCGTAATTGCTGGATTTCGCTACCAGCCCCCAGGCTTTGGCACGTGGCGCCACCTGGAACCAAGGCGTGCCGGTCTTCAGCCCCAGCTGTTTGGCCTCCTCGGAGCGCGCCACCACACATCCGTCATTGTTGGACAGCACGACGACGGGGCGGCCCTCGAGCGACGGATCGAACACCCGTTCGCAGGAGACATAGAAGTTATTCACGTCTACCAGTGCGATCCGTTCACGCAGCGTCGTCGCTTCGGCCCGTCCTTGGCTAGACATGGTGCAGGCAGCGTGTCGCCACGCCCCAAATGCTCAGGTCGCCGAGTTCGCGCACCTCGGTGGGGGCGCCGCCGTCGTCCGTCTGCAGCCGCACCCCATCGGCGGCCAGATGCAGCCGCCGCACCACCAGCTCGCCGTCCAGCACGGCAATCACCACCGATCCATCGCGCGGCTCCAGCGACCGGTCCACGATTAACTCATCGCCGTCACAAATTCCGGCCGCCGCCATCGAGTTTCCGGCCACACGCATCACAAAGGTACTGGTCCGGTCCCGGATCAGGTGCCGGTTCAGGTCGATGCCGCCGTGGAAGTAGTCCCGTGCCGGGGAGGGAAAGCCGCGGGCGTCTTCGGGCGTCCCGCCGCCCAGTTCCGGGCCGGCAGACGTGCCGGAGGGCCGCTCCAAACCGAACATGACAAGCCCCCTCTTCGAACAAAGCTTCGAAGACAACAGTAGCATTCCGCTTCCTTCGACTGCAGGGCAGGCGCCGCATAGTTTGCCCGCGCAATTCGCGACATGAGCGAGCCTGACTCAACTTTCCCCACCTTCTGGAATAAACTGCACCCCAAGGCGTTAACATGAGCGAAAGGCACTCAAGTCCACGGGAGGATCATCAATGCCATTGTTCTTCGGACCCGCATCCGGCAACGGATCATTTGACGAGTTCCTGGTCCGCTACCTGCAGGGCCAGCGCGCGGCGCAGTCCCGCCGCACGGTCGACATCACCCGGCTGCTCAGCCGCCGCACCCATGAAGTGTTGGCACAGGCAGCCGCGTTCGCCGCCGGCCTCGGCCACACGGAGGTGGATGCGCTGCACATTCTGCGCGTCATGGCTGAACAGGAACCGGCTGCCGGCCAGATCAAGCTGACCGGCGCTGATCCGCAGGACATCGTCCGCGCCGCCGAGCAGAGCCTGCCGGAAAAGGCCGAGCCAATCGGCGAGGCGCCGTCACTGACCCCGTCGGCGCAGCGCGCCCTGCTGGATGCGCACCAGGTGGCCCGGGCATTCGGCTCCACCTACATCGACCCGGAGCACCTGTTCGCCGCGTTCGTCCTGAACCAGGAGGCCGCAGCCGGCCAGATCCTGGCCGGTGCCGGCGTCACCCCACAGGCTCTGCAGCAGGCCAACGCGGCAGAAGCAGCCCAGGCCCAGGCCGGCCCGGGCGGCAGCGCCGGCACCCAGCAGGAACAGAACCCCGGCTCCGAGACCCCCATGCTGGACCAGTTCGGCCTGGATCTGACCGCACAGGCCCGCGAGGGCCGACTGGACCCGGTGATTGGCCGCGCCGAGGAGATCGCGCAAACCATCGAGATCCTGGCCCGCCGCACCAAGAACAACCCGGTCCTGATCGGCGAGGCCGGCGTCGGCAAGACAGCCATCGTTGAAGGACTGGCCCAGGCGATCGTGGCCGGCGACGTTCCGGAGCAACTGCACGGCAAGCGCGTCATCTCGCTGGACCTGCCCGGCATGCTGGCCGGCACCCGCTACCGCGGTGACTTCGAGGAGCGGCTGACCAAAACCATGGATGAAATCAGCGCCGCCAGCGGCGAGCTGATCGTC
This sequence comes from Arthrobacter sp. SPT-J7, assembly GCF_059089965.1. Classification (NCBI taxonomy): domain Bacteria; kingdom Bacillati; phylum Actinomycetota; class Actinomycetes; order Micrococcales; family Micrococcaceae; genus Arthrobacter; species Arthrobacter sp. SPT-J7. The sequence goes on along the minus strand of NZ_JBNHFF010000004.1, from coordinate 283,695 downwards.
TTCATCGACGAGCTGCACACCGTGGTCGGTGCCGGCGGAGGCGGCGAGGGCGGCATGGACGCCGGCAACATCCTGAAGCCCCGGCTGGCCCGCGGCGAGCTGCACCTGGTCGGCGCCACCACGCTGGGCGAATACCGCAAGGTGGAAAAGGATCCGGCCCTGGAGCGCCGGTTCCAGCCGGTAATGGTCGGCGAGCCCTCGATCGAGGACGCCGTGCAGATCCTGGCCGGCCTGAAGGACCGCTACGAGGAGCACCACCAGGTGACCTACACCGACGAAGCCATCCGGGCCGCCGTCGAGATGTCCTCGCGCTACATCACCGACCGTTTCCTGCCGGACAAGGCGATCGACCTGATCGACCAGGCCGGCGCCCGGTTGAGCCTGCGGCGCGGCCCCCGCATTGACGTGGAGGCGCTGCGCGGCCAACTGGCGGCGCTGGAGTCTGCCAAGAACGCGGCCGTTGCAGAGGAACGCTACGAGGACGCGTCCACGCTGCGTGATCAGATCGAGGCGCTGAAGGCGAAGATCGATTCAGCAGCCCAGCCAGCCACCCAGGCAAGGGAGGACAACGACGGCGGCGCTAGCCGCGGCGTCGCACCCTCCGATGTGGTGGGCGAGGCGGAGATCGCCGAAATCATTGCCCGCGCCACCGGCATCCCGGCCGCCCGGCTGACCCAGGGCGACCGGCAGCGGCTGGCCCGGCTGGAGGAGGACCTGCATGCCCGGGTGATCGGGCAGGACGATGCGGTGACCGCCATCGCCAAGTCCGTGCGGCGCAACCGCACCGGCATGGGCGACGAAGGCCGGCCCGTGGGCAGTTTCCTGTTCCTGGGCCCCACCGGCGTGGGCAAAACCGAGCTGGCCAAGGCGCTGGCGGAGTCGTTGTTCGGTGACGAGAACGCCATGGTGCGCTTCGACATGAGCGAATACGGCGAGCGCCACACGGTCTCGCGGCTGGTCGGCGCCCCTCCGGGTTACGTCGGCTACGGCGAGGCCGGCCAGCTGACCGAGCGGGTCCGCCGGCATCCGTACTCGGTGGTGCTGCTGGATGAGGTGGAGAAGGCGCACCCGGACGTGTTCAACCTGCTGCTGCAGGTGCTCGACGACGGACGCCTCACCGATGGGCAGGGCCGCACGGTGGACTTCCGCAACACCGTGGTGATCATGACCTCCAACCTCGGCTCGGAATTCCTGGCCAGCAAGACCGGATCCTTGGGCTTCACCTCCAACAACAACGTGGACGGCTTCGCCTCCGAGCAGGATTTGCGCGCCCGGGTGATGGGCCGGCTGCGCGAGGCCATGCGGCCGGAGTTCCTGAACCGGATCGACGAGATTGTGCTGTTCCGCAAGCTGGAGAAGGAGCAGTTGCGTTCCATCGTGCGGTTGCAGCTGCGCAGGTCCGAGGCCCGGCTGGCCGCCCAGGGCATCTCGCTGGCGGTGGACGAGGCCGCCGTGGACTGGATTGCCGAGGCCGGCTACGAACCGGAATACGGAGCCCGGCCGCTGCGCCGCGTGATCCAGCGCGAACTGGACGACCGGATTGCGGACCTGTTGGTGGCCGAAGCGGTGGCCGACGGCGGCCGCATCCGCGTGACCGCCGGAGAGGGCGGACTCCACGTGGCAGCCGATAGCTTGGCCGCCGCCGCGTAGCCGGCTGGCAACCCGGGTTCGCTTTCAACAAAGGGCGGGGCGCTCCCTTCGACCATTTCGTCGATGGGCGCCCCGCCCTCACTCGCTTGTGCGCAATCTACTGGCCGATCCAACCTCCCCGAACACGCGGCCGGGACCAAACCCTTTGCCGGCTAGGTCTCCCCTGCCTCCACGCCCCCGTGATCCGGCAGATGGGCGGCCAGGCCGTCAAGGATCAGATCCAGACCGAAGTCGAACTCGTCGGCAAAATCGTAGCCGGGCTGCAGCACGTGCTGCAGCGCAAACTCGCGCAGATGCGGATAGTCCCCGGCGCTGAACATTTCCACCATCGGCCCGGCGACGTCCGCCAAGCTCTCCGGTCCATCGAACGGCAACGCCGCCGCCTGTAGCGCTGAGCCATACACGTAGGCGTCCAGCAGGGCGTAGGTGTGCGCAGCCAGCGGAAGCGAAAAGCCAGCGGCGCGGAGGGTGCCGAGCACCGCATCATGGTGGCGGAGGTTCGCCGGCCCCGGCACGGTCCGGGACTCCATCAGGGCAATCGCCCAGGGGTGGCGGCGCAGCACCTCCCGGGCTGATGCTGCCCGGCGCTTAAGTTCGGCTTTCCACTCGCCGCCCGGCACCGGCAGCTCAATCTCGTTGAAGACGGCATCCACAATGCCATCAAGGATCTCGTCCTTGTTGCGCACGTAGTGATACAGGGACATCGGCTTGGTCTCCAGGGCCTGGGCCAGCGAGCGGATGGTCAGCCCGGCGAGCCCGCCGCCGTCGGCAATGGCCATGGCGGACTGCAAGACGCGTTCGCGGCTGAGCGGAACGCGTTCCACGGGGGGACCAGCGGTTTTTTCATTCATTGTTCCGCAGACTATAGCATTCTCGTACTTTGTACGATAACTTCGTACAAAGTACGACAGAGCCAGCCGTCACCCCGTCCACATCCTCGAGAAGGAAGCTCCCATGGAACCGAAAGAATCCTCCGCTCCGGCAGCCCAGACGCCCCCGAGCAGCGCCGCCCCACAAGCGCGCACCATGCGCGCCATTGTGCAGTACGAGTACGGATTGGCGAACGCCCTGCATCCGGCCACCGTGGCGGTGCCGGAGATTGCCGAGAACCAGGTGCTCATCCGGGTCCGTGCGGCCGGGCTGGATCGCGGAACGTGGCATATGGCCACCGGCCTGCCCTACCCGGTCCGCGCCGTTTCAGGGTGGCGGGCTCCCAGGAATCCCATTCCGGGGCTTGATGTCGCGGGAACGGTGGCCGCGGTGGGCGCTGCGGTCACGCGGTTCGCCGTCGGTGACGAGGTCTTCGGCTTCGGCAAGGGCTCCTTCGCGGAGTACGCGGTCGCCTCCGAGGCGTTGCTGGCCCTGAAGCCGGCCGCTCTGAGCTTCGAGAAGGCGGCGGCGCTTCCGGTCTCCGGCTTGACTGCCCTGCAGGCATTGCGGGACGCGGGCAAACTCCAAGCCGGGCAGCACGTCCTGGTCACCGGCGCTTCCGGAGGCGTGGGCAGCTACGCCGTGCAGATCGCCGTCGCCATGGGCGCAACAGTCACCGGCGTGTGCAGCGGCGCCAAAGCGGATCTGGTGCGCGGCCTCGGCGCCGAAACCGTCGTCGACTACACCCGCGAGGACTTCGCCGCTGCCGGCCGCCGCTTTGACCTGATCGTGGACACGGCCGGCAACCCGTCGCTGAAGCGCCTGCGCCGGGCACTGGCTCCTCGCGGTGCGGCAGTCATCGTCGGCGGCGAACACGGCGACCGCTGGACCGGTGGGTTGTTCCGGCCGATCGGCGGCATGCTCCTCTCGCTCTTCAGCCGGCAACGTTTCGTCATGTTCATGGCGCGTCAAAACGCCGCCGACCTCGAGCGGTTGAGTGAACTGATCGCCGCGGGCGGGGTGGCACCGAGCATCGACCGGACCTACCCGCTGGAGCAGATGCCGGTGGCAATCGGCCGCCTGGACGCCGGCGAGGTCCGGGGCAAAGCCGTCATTACCATCTAGCCACCCGGCCAGGCTTGCTCCTCGACAACGGACAAAAAAGCATCAGCAGCTCCGACACACACCGCCAAACAGTGGCGCTTCACACGGCCGGGTTCCAGACTGGGAGCGTCACCCGTTACGGCTGCACCGCGAAGGAGCCACGGCTATGCCCAACACTGCCCATCTTCGACTCAGACCCGTCCTTGAGATTTTGGCCGACGCGGCCACCAACGGCACTCGCCCCGATGCCCGCGAAGTCGTTAGCGAAGCGCTGCGCCGGGTACCGCCGACCGCCCACGAACAGGAACTGCTTAGCGGCGGCGTGCCGCGCGGCTTTAAGAACCTGACGACGGCGACCGCCCGGTTGGTCAAGGTGGGCTGGATGTCCAAGGGCCGCGGCGGTTGGGCCATCACCGAGGACGGGCTGCGGGCCATCGCCGCTTTCCCCAGCCCATCCGAGTTCGCAGAAGCTCTCGAGGCAGGAACCCCGCTGCCCGAAAAGCCGACACCAGTGGCGGAAGCCCAGCTTCCCGCTGCGCCAGAAGGATCAGCGCCGGAGGGACCAGCGCCGGAGGGACCAGCGGCGGCGGAGGAGGCCGATTCCGCGCTGCCCGACGCGACCGCTGCGGTGGCGGAGCCGGAACACCCCAGCGACCAACCGGCATCTGTAGCGGTAGTCGGCGATTTCGGTGTCCTGCTCGGCGCCGAGCGGGACTGGGATCCGGCCGCGGACGCGGTGCAGATGCGCTTCGAGCCCGGCGACGGGCTGTGGCGGTTGGACGGCGAACTGCCTGCGGGCCGGTATGCCTTCAAGTTCGCGCTCAACGGATCGTGGGAGGAAAACTACGGGGCCTTCGGCCTTCTCGACGGAGCCAACCACGAGTTCCAGCACGACGGCGGTCCGGTCGCCATCGCGTACGACCACAGCAGCCGCGATCTGTCCCCCGCGTCCCAGCTGACTCCTGCCTAAAGCAGGAGGCGCCGGCCGGGTAAAGACGTGAATCTTCCCGGCCGGCGCTGTTCTGACGCTGTTGGGCCGCACCCGGAGGTGAGGGAAAGGGCCAGGTGCGGGCCGCCGTCGTACGTTTGCTAGGCGCTGACCAACTGCGACGCCGCGGGAACCGGCAGGGCTACCTCCGCGTCCAGGATCTGTTCGGCCTCCTGCAGACCAATGCCTTGGGAGAGGGCAATCTCCGTCACCAGCGGCTTCTTGGCGTACTGCAGCATGTCCTTCTCGGCGTGAGACATGCTGCCCTTGATCCGCAGGCGCCGGGACAGATCGCGGACCAGGCCAGCGATGACGAAGACGTCGCCGGTGCGCAGGCGTTCCTGGTTGTCCTTGAAACGCCGGGACCACTGCGGGTCCTCTTCGCGGCAGGGAGCACGGAGCACCTCGAACAGGGCTGCCATCTGCACCTCATCGAAGACGGTGCGCAGTCCTACTTCTTCGGCGCTCTCGACCGGGACGCCGACAGTGAGGTTCGAGTCCTTGACTTCCAGCATGACGTAGCGGCATTCGGCGTTCTGCCATGAGTGCCGGGTCCTGATGCCGCGGACGACGGCCGGACCGTGGTGGGGATGGACAAGGGTTTGACCTTCAGCAAACTGCATTCAAGAGTCCTCTGATTCTGCACGAGCGCCACACTCGACATCAGTGGACGGAGTGCCCCGAGGGCCCTCACGCCAGACGGTCGTCCCACCAACGGAAACCCCGGTGCAAATGCCCGGAGGAACGGTATGGTGAGCGCGCGGACCGAATCGTCTCCACACGGATGGAGACGCCCGAAACCCGCGAGCTTGGCTATCTCCATTATCTCACGCCGAGGGTCCATGTTCCTTGAAACGTTAGGGAACAAGGGGCTGCGCCCCCGCCTCCCCGGCTCCAGTCAGAACCCCCCGGAGGAGTGCCCACATAGGGTCGGCCGGAACCCTTGACTGGTCCGTTAACCAGCTGCCACCATGTCTCACATGGCGCAGAGCTGCGCATCCTGCGCAACCTCTTCAGGTCCGGCTGGCGCCAGAACCTCGAAGGAGGAAGCATTCATGTCGGAGATTCTTGATTCGGGCTCCGCCCCGTTCAACGGCACGGATTCACGCGTCAATCCCCATCCGGCCATTACGCTCTACACCCGGCTGCGCAAGTCCCCTTATTTTTGGAAGTCGCGGGAGCACGGCGTCGCGGCCTACAGCGTCTACAACCACACCTACCATCCGCGCCACTACGGCGATCCGGTCAGCGAGTACTGGTCGCTGCTGAACGACGTTACCCTGTGGGACGTCGGAGTGGAGCGGCAGCTGCAGATCAGCGGCCCGCAGGCGTTCGATTTCACCAACATGCTGACCCCGCGCGATCTCAGCAAGTGCAAGGTGGGCCAATGCAAGTACGCCTTCATCACGGCGGCCGACGGCGGGATCATCAATGACCCGATCATTCTGCGCGTAGAAGAGAACAAGTTCTGGCTGTCACTGGCGGACAGCGACGTGCACCTGTGGGCCATGGGCCTGGCGCACGCCGGCGGCTGGGACGTCACGGTGGAAGAAGTGGACGTGGCCCCGGTCCAGGTCCAAGGCCCCAAGGCCAAGGGGCTGATGTCCGACCTGTTCGGCCCGCAGATCCTGGACATGCCGTACTACTACATGCAGCACCACACGCTGAACGGCATGGACGTGGTGGTCAGCCGGACCGGCTACACCGGGGAAATCGGCTACGAAATTTACCTATACAACGCCACCCAAAACGCCGGCCGCCTCTGGGACACCGTCTGGGAAGCCGGCCAGCCGCACGACCTGCGCGTCATCGGCCCCTGCCACATCCGCCGGATCGAGGCAGGCATGCTCGCCTACGGCTGCGACATCACGCTCAAAACCAACCCGCTGGAGGTCGGCTACGACTACGACTGGATGGTGGATTTGGACCAAAAGGCGGACTTCGTCGGGAAAGAGGCGCTCGGCCGCATCCGCGAGAAGGGCATCGACCGGCTGCTGGTCGGAGTGGACATCGACGGCGAACCGCTGGGCAGTTACAACGACGGCTCCATGATCGAGCCATTCCCGGTCTCGGTCGGCGGCGGCGGCGCGCAGGTCGGCGAAGTCACCAGCGCCTGCAACTCGCCGCGGCTGGAACGCAACATCGGCCTGGCCATGGTGCCGTTCGACCTCAGCGAAGAGGGCACCTCGCTGTCCATCCACACACCCGAGGGAATCCGCGAAGGCACGGTAGTGCAGAAACCCTTCTTCGATCCCAGCAAGGAGACACCCAAGGACTGAACGCAGCCGATGCACAGCCAACCCCATACGACGGCGGAGCGCACGAGCGCAGGTGAGCTCCGCTGTCGTTGTTTGCACCTTTTGGAGCCCGGCCGGTAATCAGGATTTCGGCGGTGCGCCGGCCGGGACCACCCGGTCGCTGGGGCTGCCTTGGCCGGATTCACCCCGGCGCGGCGGCCCAGCTACCGGAAGGGTGAACGTGAAAATGCTGCCGGCGCCGGGCTCGCTGACGCAACCAATGGTCCCGCCGTGCCGTTCCACGATGTCCCTGGACAAGGCAAGCCCGAGGCCCAAGCCCGGAATGGAGCCGAGGCGGGCCGTTGGGCTGCGGAAAAACCGGGTGAACACGTTACGGCTCTCTTCGGCACTCATGCCCATCCCTGTGTCTGCAACCCGGCACTCCACCAAGCCGTCGCCTCCGACGCAGCTGACCGTGACGTCTCCTCCCTGCGGAGAGTATTTGATGGCATTGGAAATCAGGTTGTCCAACACCTGCCGGACCCGCGCCGGGTCGCAAACTACCGCCAAGTCCCCCAGCGACTGCGTGGTGAGCGTGACTCCGCCGCCGGCAGCCCTCGGTTCGGCTGCGGCGACGGCCTGTGCGGCAATATCTCCGAGGTCCGCTTGCACCGGCTGCAGCTCCGAGAATCCGGCCGCCGTGCCTAACAAATCGTTGACCAGTTTCAGCAGCTGCTCCGAGTTCCTGGTGATGGTCTCCAGCCCCGAGACCATGTTCGGCGGCAAGTCCGGCGCCATGGCCAGCAACTCGGCGTACCCCTGGATGGAGGTCAGCGGGGTGCGCAGCTCGTGCGACACGCTGGACAGGAAATCCTTCTTCGCTTCCACCGCGGCCACCAGTTCGGTGACGTCGCTGAGGGCCAGCACGGAACCTTCCCGCCTGCCAGTGTCGTCAACCATGGCCCGTGCGGACGTGGAGAGCACCCGTTGCTGGGGTTTCCGGCCCATCCACAGGAGGTACTCGGAAAACGACTCGCCCCGCACGGCGCGGCTGATCGGCCGGTCTTCGGCGGGGATCCACGTACTGCCGCCGTCGGTGTAGAGCTCCAGCCGGGACTCCGGCGCCTCCTCCTCCCCCGGAGGGAGCGCCAACCGGCGCAGCTCTTCCTGCCGGCGGTTGCGCAGGATCGTGTTGCCCTCTTCATCGACGGCGAGGACTCCCACATTCACCGCGCTCACAACGGCTGACAGCAGCCGTTCCCGCTTGCCGCTGGCGTCCAGCAGGCTGCGCAGCTCCGCGTCCTTGGCTTCGACCACGCGCTGTTGTTCCATCATGCTCGCCGTCATCACCCGGATCGTTATTCCGATGGCCAGCATCATGAACGGAATGAGCAACGGGTGGGCCAAGGCTTTGGAGGTGACGGCGGAGTCCCCCAAGAACACAGGGATCCAGACCATCGCCAGCGAGGCCAGTGCGCCGACGATCACCGATAGCTTCGGCAGTTGTCCCGAAGCCGCCAACCAAATCACCGGGAAGGCGGCCAGCAGCCCCACCCCGGTCAGGATGGACCCGGTACCTTCGCGCAGCAGCCCAATCGGGACAAAGTCCAGAAGGGGGATGACCAGAAACGACGGGTACGGCAATTTCTCCCAGGGCACGAGGAAGCAGGCCGCCAGCAGCACGGCGTTGAGTACCATGCTCAGCCCGAACTGCGGGTCCGCCAGGAGCGGCGGGTATAAGATCCACGTTCCCGCCCACAGGAACAACATGGTGATAGACAGCGGCAGTTGGCTCATCACGACGCGCCCGCGCAGCGAGAGCTTGTGAAACCTCACCCGGTTTAAGATCAGTGCATCGAGGATTTTTTCCACGGCGGCGACTCCAATATCGTCGTCACGGGCGGTTTCTGCAGTGACGGAAGTGACAAACGAGAAGATAACCGCCTTAATAAAAGCATGCCAGCAGTCCCCACCCACCGCCGCGCCGTCATAGTCGAGGACAACGCCGACATTCGTAGGCTGCTGGCCCAGATTGTTTCCGAGCAAGGCTTCACCGTGGTGGAAGCGGAAACCGGCAAGGACGGACTTGAATTAATCCGGGCCGGCGGCGCCGATCTCATCACCTTGGATTTGAATTTGCCCGATCTGGACGGCATCGAAGTATGCCGCCAGGTAAGGGCTTTTTCTGACGCCTACATTCTGATGATTACCGCGCGCGTGGAGGAAGTTGACCGGCTCAGCGGCTTGGAAACGGGCGCCGACGACTACATCAGCAAGCCGTTCAGCCCCCGGGAGCTGCAGGCGCGGATCGCCGCGCTGTTCCGCCGCCCGCGCTCCCAGCCGGTCGATCCGGCTCCCAGCGCCGACCAGGAACGCGCGGCCGAGGTCCAGCGCAGCCTGCTGCCCGGCGAACCGCTGCGGATCCAGGACTACGACATGGCCGGCCGGTGCCGGCCCACCCGCAACGTGGGCGGCGACTTCTTCGATTGGTCCGCCACCGAAAACGGCCTGCAAGTCACCGTCGCGGATGCAATGGGCAAGGGCATGGGTGCCGCCCTGATCGCCGCCACCGTCCGCGCGGTGCTGCGTTCCTCCAACCGGTATGCGGACCTCAACCGGGCTTTCGAAGCGGCGAGCCAAGCGCTGGAGTGGGACCTGGCCCAGTCCTCCTCCTTCGTGACCATCTTCCATGCCCGGCTGGACGCAGGCAGCGGAACCGTGGATTACGTGGATGCAGGGCACGGGCTGGGGCTGCACCTGTACGACGGCGGCCTGCGCCGCCTGCCGTCGGGCGGCCCGCCGGTGGGGGCGGTGCCCGGAACTACGTGGACCGCTGGCAGGCTGCTGCTGGCGCCCGGGGATTCCCTTCTGGTTCTCAGCGACGGACTCCTCGACGCCTTCGATTCGGTGGATGCGGCCATGGATGCGGTGGCAGCTGTGGCGGCTGGGCGCGACTCGGCGGAAGACGTGTGCGACGCCGTGCTGGACGTGGCCGGCACGGCGGTGGCCGACGACGTCACAGCGGTGATGGTGCGGCGCTGCCCAGCCGAGAAGACCGCCGTGGTCGCGGCGTGAGACCTTTTGCCATCCGTCTGCTCGTCGTTCTGACGGTCATCCTGGGCACCAACTATCTGCTCTGGCGCTGGTTGGACTCCCTTAATTGGTCCGCCTGGTGGATAGCTGTCCCCCTGGTCCTGGCCGAAACCTACAGCTTGATCGATGTGGGGCTCTTTGGCCTGGGCGTGTGGCGGGTCCGCGAACGCAAGGTGCCGCCGGCCCCGCCGGCGGATGCCACGGTGGACGTGTTCATCACTACCTATAACGAGCCGCTGGACTTGGTCATGACCACGGCGCTGGCGGCAAGGGACATCCGTTATCCACACAGCACCTGGATTCTGGACGACGGCGCCAGACCCGAACTGGCTGAACTGGCGGCCCGCCATGGACTGGGCTACCTGACCCGCAGCGGCGATTGGGCGGATAAGCCGCGGCACGCCAAGGCCGGCAACCTGAACAACGCGCTGATGATGACTCAGGGGGAGTTCCTTCTGATCCTTGACGCCGACCAGATCCCCCAGCCCGACATCCTCGACAAGACGCTGGGGTACTTCAACCAGCGCCGGGTCGCCTTGGTCCAAACCCCGCAGTACTTCAGCAACGTTCCTGCCGACGACCCGCTGGGCAGCCAGGCCCCGCTCTTCTATGGGCCCATCCAGCAGGGCAAGGACGGGTGGAACGCGGCGTTCTTCTGCGGCTCCAACGCCCTGCTCCGGCGTGAGGCTTTGATGCAGCTGGGTCTGGCCGGCTACGTGAGGGAGGTGGAACGCGGCGTCCACCGCGCTCTGGCCGGAGCCCGCAGCGCCCTCCGAAAGGCCCGCCGCTCTCCGGAAGCGGCCGATCCGCTGGTTGCAGGCCTGCTCGACGAGGTGGAAGCGGCCACCGACGCGGCCCGCGCGAAGCTCCGGGGCGGCGGTTCGCTCAGTGAGATCACCTACGAGCTGCGGAATAAGGTCGAAGCCGCCGTGCGGGCACTGGTCGCCGAGAACTTCGCTGTCCTGGAAGCGGACCTGGCCGAAATTGCCGCCATGGAGCTAGGCGGCACGCCGCCTGAACCGGACCAGCTGGACGGGGCGGTGGAACGGATGTCCCAGCGGGACTGGTCCCCGCTGGGGGCGCTGGGCTCGGTGCAGGCGGTGCTGGACGCGGTCTCCGTAGAGCGGCCCGACGAGGCCCAGCCGGTGATGCCGCTGGCCACCATCTCGGTGACCGAGGACATGGCCACCTCGATGCGGCTGCACGCGATGGGCTGGGAAAGCGTTTACCACCACGAGGTCCTCGCCCACGGTTTGGCTCCGGAGGACCTCAAGACCATGCTCACCCAGCGGCTGCGCTGGGCCCAGGGCACCATCCAGGTCATGCTGCGCGAAAACCCACTGCTGCAGCGCGGGCTGAAACTCGGCCAGCGGCTGATGTACTTCTCCACCATGTGGAGCTACCTCAGCGGGTTTGCCGCCGTGGTCTACTTCGCCGCCCCGGTCATCTATCTCACTCTGGGCATCCTGCCCGTGAGCAGCCTGAGCACCGACTTCTTCATCCGCTTCATCCCGTTCATGGTGGTCAACCAACTGCTGTTCGCGGTAGTGGGCAAGGGAGTGAGCACCTGGCGGGGACAGCAGTACAGCCTGGCCCTCTTCCCCACCTGGATCAAGGCATGCACGACGGCGGCCCGCAACGTCTGGCTCGGACGCCCCCTCGGCTTTGCCGTCACCCCCAAGGCACGCCAGTCCGAAGGCGGCAGCTGGAACCTGATCGTCCCCCAGTTGGTCGCCATCGCCCTGTTGGTTGCCGCCCTGGTGGTAGGAGCGGCACGACTTGCCGCCGGCCTGAACGAACCGGTGGGCACCTTGGTGAACGTGGCCTGGGTCATTTTCGATTTGCTGATCCTGAGCGTGCTGTTCAAAGCTGTCAGGTACAAAGGGTTCACGCCCGACGAAAGGAACGTTGATGCAGTTCACCGTTGAGACCACGCCTGCCTATGCCGAAGTCAACGGCAGCGGCAGGCTGAACATGGTCGCAGCTCCCCTGCTCCGCGAGGTGGTGGCAGCGGTCGTGGCCGAAGGAAGCCATCATGTGGTGGTCAACATGGAGGGCACGGAATTCATGGACTCCTCCGGCCTCGGGGCCCTGATCGGGTGCCTGAAGATCGCCCGCCAGGCCGGAGGCGACCTCCGCATTGCGAACGTGCAGCCGCAGGTCAAGATGGTGTTGGAGCTGACCAGCATGCACCGGGTGTTGACCCCGTATGACAGCGTCGATGCGGCCTTTTCCAATGACTGAGGTCTTGGCCCGGAGCTCGCGCCAAGGGCTGGCCACGGCGGAAACCGTGGAGGCCCTGCACGAGGATTTCGAAGCGCTGTGGCTAAAAGCCGGCTTCGTTCCGGAAATGGACCGCATGGCCTTCTCGACTGCCGTCATCGAGGCCGCCACCAATGTGGTCCAACACGCCGTCCCTGCTTCGGAAACGCCCCTGCAGCTCGGCGTTGACATCACCATCTGGTCCCGCCGACTGGAGGCGCGTATTTCCGAAATCGGCGCTGCACCGTCCAGCCCCGGCATCTCGAATCCGCCAGAAGTCGACGACGACTCCGAGTCCGGCCGGGGGCTCAACCTGATCCATGCTCTGGTCAGCACGGTCACCTTCGAGCGCCACGGCGAGGACAACGTCTGGGTTCTTTGCCGCCACAGCCCCGAGCAGTCGCCGGCGGACCGTTAGTCACTCGCCGGCGGACCGTTAGTCGGCGGCGAGCTCGCCGCGGACCAGCCGCCGTGTGACCTCGGTCAGCAGGTCCACGCCGCGCAGGGCGTCATCGTCGCGGGTGAATTCTGCTTCATTGTGCGAGATGCCGTCGACGCTGGGCACGAAGAGCATCACCGTGGGGACCACATCCTTCATGTTGGTGGAGTCGTGCCCCGCCACCGTCATGATCTTCGTGTGGCTGAAGCCGAGCTGCTCCGCGCTGGCGGTCCCCAGCGCCACTCCCGCGGGCTGGTAGGAAACCAGGCCCCACCGGTGCGTCTGCACCAGCGAGATGTCCGTCCGGGAGAGAGCCTCGGCGTCGGCGATGCGCTTGTCCAGCAACTCCACGGCGCGGGCCAGGACCTCCTCGTCCGGTGAACGCAGGTCCAGGTTCATGACCGCCTGCCGCGCGATGGTCACCGGCGAGTTGGGCAGCACGTACATCTCGGACACCGACGTGTGCAGCTGCCCGGGCGCGAACTCGGCGGCCAGATCCCGGGCAGCGGAGATGACCAGCGCGGCTCCGTACAGGGCGTCCCGGCGGTCCTCCATCCGGGTGGAGCCGGTGTGTGACTGCGCGCCGTCGACTGTGACGCGGTACTTGCTGGCCGCCCAGGTGCGGTCCACGATTCCGACCTGCGTGCCGGTTTCCTCGAGGTTCTTGCCTTGTTCGATGTGGATTTCGGCGTACCGGGCCACGTCCGCCAGCACCGGCGCGTCGGAGCCGGTGCTGCGGTCATCCGCGGCCAGGGCTTCGGCAACGGTGGTCCCGGCCGGGTCAGCGGTGGCCAATGCCTGTTCCAGGGGCAGTTTTCCGGTGAACACCGAACTGCCCATCATGCTGGGCGTGAAACGGCTGCCTTCTTCGTTGAACCAGTTGACCACCGCAATGTTGTACACCGGGTCCAGCCCGCCGGCAGCAGCATCGGCTGCGACGCGGGCCGCCGCGTGGGCCCCCGCCAGCACGCCGTAGGCGCCGTCGTACCGGCCGGCCAGAGGCTGCGAGTCCAGATGCGATCCGAGCAGTACGTAGGGAGCGCCGGGAACAAGGTCAAGGGTGCCGAACTGGTTTCCGGCGGCATCCACTTTTTCGGCAAAGCCATGCTGGGCCAGCCATTCGCCGAACCAGCGGCGGGTGGCGTGGTCCGCCGTCGTGCCCGCCTGCCGGTCTACGCCGCCGCCGGCGGTAGCGCCGAAGCCGGACATGGCGGCGAAGTCAGCCAAGAATTCCTGGTTGGTGGTGCTCATCGGGTTTCCTCCCCGGTCGATGCCATCGCTGAGTCCCGGTCTTCCTGCGCCGGGAAGTGTTCTGCGCCGAAGCGGATCTCGCCGCCAACCATCGTTGCCAGCACCTGGGTGGCACTGATCTGCGAAGGGTCGACGGCGGTGGGGTCTTGGTCCAAGAAGACCAGGTCGGCCAGCATTCCCGGCATCAGCCGCCCCCTGGTCCCGTCAGTTCCCGTAGCCGCGGCGGAGCCGGCGGTGTAAGCGTTTAGCGCCTCAGCCGCGGTGATCCTTTCGCCCGGACCGTAAATCTCGCCGGAGGGGGTCAGCCGCTGGACGAACGACTGCATCACATCGAGCGGCCGGCCGTTGGACACCGGACGGTCCGAGCTTCCCGGCAGCGTGGCGCCGCGCTTCAGCAGGCTGTTGGCCGGGTAGGACGTCGCCGTCCGTTCCGGTCCCAGCAGCCTGGCCATGCCGTCGCCGAACTCCGTGATGAAATGCGGCTGCGGGACCAGCACGATCCCGGCCGCTGCAATCCGGTCCAGCTGCTCTGGCCGGACCACGCCGCCGTGCTCGATCCGGTTGGGCAGCGGCTTGCGGCCGTACGTTTCCTGGGCTTCCGTGATGATGTCGATCGCGTGGTCCACGGCATGGTCGCCGATAGCATGCATGGCGATGGACCATCCGGCCCGGTAGGCCTCGAGCGAGGATGACCGCAGCTCTTGGGCGTCCATCTGCAGGTAGCCGTGGTTATGCGGGCAGCCCACGTACTCTTCGGTGACGTACGCGGTGCTGCCCAGCAGCGATCCGTCGCTGAATATCTTCACCGGGCCCAGCCGGAGCCAATCGTCACCCAGGCCGGTGCGGATGCCGGCGTCAAGCCCGCGGGAGTCGGGGTCTGCCTTGTGTCCCGGAACCCGATGCAGGGCATCCAAAACCATCATCGGTTGCATGCGGACGCTCAGCAGGCCCTTATCGCGCGCGCTCTGGTAGGCGCCGAATTCACGCGGCGAGTAGCCAATCCATCCGCCCGCGATGCCGGCGTCCGTGACGCTGGTGATGCCCTCGGTCAGGTAGTGGGACGTCGCCAGGTCCAGCGCACGTTCGATGGTGGCCAGCGGGTAGGGCAGCATGATGTCCTGCACCAGCCGCATGGCGTTCTCCTCCAGCAGCCCGGTGGGCCGGCCCTCAGCATCTCTGGCAACGACGCCGCCGTCGATCGGCGCAGCGAGGTCCGCCCCGCGTTCCACGATCAGGTCGAGGGCGATGCCGTTAACATTGCAGGCGTGGCCGGACGAGTGCTTGATCCAGACCGGGCGGCCGCCGGCGGCAGCATCGAGCCGGTCGCGGTCAGGCTGTGCGCCGTGGTGCAGCAGCGGGCTATAGCCCGAGGCCACCACCCACTCGTCCTCCGCCAGCGAAGCGGCAGCGTCGGCTATCACCGCGTAGGCCTCGTCGAGGCTCGCGACGGAGCCAAGATTCGCTTCCATCAGGCCGAGCCCGAACCACACGCTGTGGGCGTGCACATCATTGAAGCCGGGGACAATCACGGCGCCAGCGGCGTCGATAACCCTTTGGGCGCGGGGAACACTCTGCTGGTCGACGTCTAGTGCCAGCACCTTCCCGTCGTGGATCAGCAGGCTTTCAGCCAGCGGCTGTTCGGAATCCTGGGTCAGAATGCGGGCGTTGCGGATCAGGAGATCGACGAGCATGAGTCCTCTTCGTTCTTTCGCAGCGGCGTGCCCGGAGCGATAGTTGGCGCGCGGGGCCATGCCGGGCCGCCACGTCCATTCAACACTGGAGTAATGTCGCGCTCAATGGCTAAATGACGCCATATCTTTCAAAAGAATTAGGCGATTGCATAAAATGGGTCCATGAGCGAGTCGCCAGCAGAGGTCCTTCCACACCGCGCCGGGCCGCCTCGGGACTTCAATCCCGACCCGTCCGCGGAGCCTCAGTGGACGGAACGGATCCAGCGCCTCTGGCAGGAACGCGATTCGCTGGTCAGCGACTTCCTGGAGCGCTTCGCCAGCATCTCCTACGAGGGAGCTCTAGTGCCGGACGAGGATGTGCGCCGGACCGCGGTAGACACCATGGAGAGGTTCCTGTTCCTGCTCGCCGGGCTGGAACTTCCAGCTGATCTTGTCTCACTGCCGCGGGATGTCGCCGCGCGCCGGGCCCGCCAGGGAGTTCCGCTGGAGGCCTTCCTCAGCGCTGTCCGCAACGACTTCAGGGTCCTGTGGAAAGGGCTTGAACGGGTGGCGCGCGGGCACGGCACCGAGATCCTGGTGGCCAACATGGACCGCGTTCTGGACACGGTGGAGACATACATCAGCAGCATCCAGCAGTCGAAGGTCTCGGAGGGGAACAGCAGCACCAGGGTGAACGCGGCGGAGGCCATCAAGGTGGCGACCGGCGAACCGATCTGGACCAAGGCGGCGTAGCGGCCGCGCTTTTCGGCCGGGGCGTGCTCGACGGCCATGGTCACCGCGCCGCCCCATTCGCCGCCCACGGCCAGGCCCTGGACCAGGCGCAGCACGGCGAGCAGGATCGGTGCGGCCAGGCCAATGGCCTCGAAGTCCGGCAGCAGGCCGATCAGGGCGGTGGCGACGCCGATCAGGACGATCGTTGTCAGTAGCGCGGGACGGCGCCCGTAGCGGTCACCGATGTAGCCGAAGAGGACGGCGCCGATGGGGCGGGCCGCGAAGCCCACGCCGAAGGTGGCGAAGGAGGCCAGCAGGGCTGCGGTGGGGTCCAGGTCCGTGAAGAACAGTCGGTTAAACACCAGAGCCGCGGCAGTGCCGAAGAGGTAGTAGTCATACCACTCAAGGGCTGTCCCGACGAAGGCGGCGCGGGCAATTTTGCCCGCGTCCTTGCCGGAAACTGTCGGCGGGGAGCCGGGAGTGTTGAGGGATTGCGGCGTCGTCACGAGGTTGCCTTTCAAGCTGTGTGGGCCGGCGTCGGTGATGGAGCGGCAGCCCGATAATTCCAATGGCCCTGAACGGAGGACATCCCGCGGTAGAGCTGTGAAGTACCTCTCGACTGTAGGGGAGTGCCAATAGCCTAAACAATGACAATACTCACCGGTTTGACAAGGGTGGATTGTGCTTATTCACAAATTGCCTCAGTTTTTGTAGTCCGCGAGGGCAACCAGTGCCAAGGCGGCTTGGGCCGGCACGGTCATGTCCAGCCCGATGACCTGCGACGCCTGGGGCTGGCGGATCCCGTTCCTGCTGGCCATTCCGATGCTGCTCGTCGCGCTCTGGATCCGGCTAAAGGTCGAGGAATCCCCGATCTTCAAGGACCTGCTTGCCCAGGAAGACACCGCCAAGGTGCCGGCGCTCGAGGTCTTCCGCCACGCCGGCGGGCGTTTGTTCGTCGCCGTGTTGGCGGCCCTGCTCGGGGTCGGCGGTTTCTACATGATCACCACCTTCGCGGTCAGCTACGGCGCCAACACCCTGGGTGTGGACCGCAATGTCATGGTCAACGCCACCTTGGTCGCCGCCGTCGCGCAGATCTTCGTCACCATCCTGATGGGCCGGCTTGCGGAAAAAATCGGGCCGGGCAAGGTCACGATGTGGGGCGGCATCCTGACCGCCATCCTGGCTTTCCCGATCTTCGCGATGATCGACACCAAGTCCCCGCTGCTGATCACCCTGGCCATCACCCTGGGCATCATGCTGATTGCCGTGGCCTACGCGGTCAACGGCGCACTGTTGACCGAACTGTTCCCGGCCAAGCTGCGCTACTCCGGTGTTGCCCTGGGCTACAACATCGCCGGTGCTACCAGCGGCTTCATGCCGATGATCGCCACCGCCATGCTCGGTGTTTCCGGCAACGCGTCCTGGGGAGCAGCGATGATCCTGTCCATCATCGCGCTGCTCACTGCCGTCGGCGGATTCCTCGGCGAGCGGATGCGGGTCAAGGACAAGCAGATCGTGGCAGACGCCTAGACCCGCTTCCCGCCCCAACAGGTGCGGGTCCCGACGGCCGGCAAGCACCGCCGTCGTCAGCAGCACTCTTCAACAACCGTGGGGGAGCCGCCCAACCAGGCGGCTCCCCCACGTCATACCAAGGAGCAATGGATGATCACCGAAGAACAGTCCCGACGCATCCTCGAAGCCGTCGACGCCGCTTTCGACGCCCAGCTGGCCTTTACCCAGGAATTGGTGAAGCACCCGTCGCTGCGTACCCAGGAGGGCAGTGCCCAGGACCTGCTGCACTCGGCCATGGCCGCCCGCGGGCTGGACATGGACCGCTGGCAGCTTGACCCCGAGGAGCTCGCTACGCACCACGGGTTCGGGCCCGTCACCGTCTCCTACGAGGACATGACGAACGTCGTCGGCACCTACCTCCCCGCCTCCGAAGCCGGCCGCTCGCTCATCCTGAACGGGCACGTCGACGTGGTGCCGGAGGGTCCGGAAGAACACTGGTCCCGCTCCCCCTGGGACGCACCCATCATCGACGGCTGGATGTACGGCCGCGGCGCGGGTGACATGAAGGCCGGACTGGCCGCCAATCTCTTCGCTTTCGACGCCGTCCGGGCCGCCGGTCTGGAACCGGCCGGCCGCATCCACTTCCAGTCAGTGGTCGAAGAAGAATGCACCGGCAACGGTTCACTGTCCGCGCTCATGCGCGGCTACCGGGCGGATGCCGTGATCATCCCCGAGCCCGAAGAGGACATGCTGGTCCGCGCCAACGTCGGCGTGCTCTGGTTCAAGGTGCGGGTTACCGGCAGCCCGACCCATCCGCGCGAGATGGGCACCGGCTTCAACGCCATTGACGCCGCCTATACCGCCATGACCGCTCTGCGCGAGGTCGAGGAGAAGTGGAACGCCGACCGCGGCCAGCACCGCTTTTTCGAGGACCTGGAGCACCCCATCAACTTCAATTTCGGGCAAATCGCCGGCGGCGACTGGCCCTCCAGTGTTCCCGCGTGGTGCGAATTCGATGTGCGGGCGGCCATCTACCCCGGCACCCCGGCTGAACAAGCCTGGAACGAACTGCAGGAGCGCCTCGCCCAGCTGGGGACCGGGCCGGCGCCCATCCATGCCGTCGCCACCAAGACCGGATTCTTTTCCGAGGGCTACGTCCTGGAACCGGGCAGTGAGGCCGAGACCCTGTTGCAGAGCACGCACCAGCAGGTCTTCGACAGCGAGCTCGGCAGCTTCACCACCCCCGGCTACCTCGACGGACGCGTCTTCACGCTCTACGCCGACACTCCCACGCTGGTATACGGACCGATCTCCGAAGCGATCCATGGCTTTGACGAGCGTGTCTCCGTCGAATCAGTCCGCCGCATCACCAAAAGCATCGCGCTGTTCATCGCCAACTGGTGCGGGGTGAAAGAGCGGGGATAGGGCTTTTGCCGCCGACACCGGTTCCGGCCGGTGTCGGCGGCATCCGTCTAGTCGCCCCGTTTCCGGACAAATTCGGGCAGTTGCCGGCCCTCCCACCACGACACCACGTGGTTGATCACCGTTCCCAGCACCAAGGACACGGCAATGGCCAGCAATACGGCGAACTCTGTGCTCAGCTGGGGCCAGGCACCGGAGAGGGCACCGACGCCCACCGAGTAGGCGGACCACAGCACGCCGGCAATGGCGGAGTGTGTCAGGAACCGGCGGCCGGGCTGGGGAATCATCCCAGCCGCCACATTGAGCGTCAGCCGCCCCAAGGGCACAAACCGGGACGTCAGCACCAGTGGCAGGCCTTTGCGCCCCAGCCGGGTCCGGGCGGCACGGAAGCCGGATTGCCAGTGGTTTCCGGAGAAGACCTTGCGCTCCGGGAGGTTGAAGCGCCGCACCAACACGAAAGTCGCCGCGTCACCCGCCACCGCTCCGGCCAGCATGGCAGCCATTAGCAGGTAAGGGTTCAGTTGATCGGTATGCACCGACAGCGAACCCAGCGCAACAAAGAGCGTGGTGCTCGGCACCGGGGGAACCATGGCGGACACGGTCACGATTAACGCCCCGGCAAGATAGATCCACCAGTAATCCAGGCTGCGCAGCAGTTCGCCGAGTTCCTCCATCCCTCTATCCTCTCCGAAGCACACAGGCGGAAGTACCAACGGATGCCGCACGGGTGCTTCAACCGTGCTGGTGCCTAGACTTAGGCCATGAGCAACATGGAGACTGCACCACGGGAAGTGGTCTGCACGTTGGAAGCCGAGGCCGCCGACGTGGAAGTCCTGACTCCACGGGATGTGCCGCTGGGCGGGATCCGTGCCATGAACGTTCGTCGGACCCTGCCGCAGAAACGGCGCAGCCTGATCGGGGCCTGGTGCTTCCTCGATCACTACGGGCCGGATCTGGTCTCGCAGAGCGGCGGCATGCACGTTCCCCGGCACCCGCACACCGGCTTGGCCACCGTCAGCTGGCTGTTCTCGGGCAAGATCGCACACCGGGATTCCGCCGGCTTTGAAGCGATCGTGCGTCCGGGCGAGGTGAATCTGATGATTGCCGGCCGCGGCATCTCCCACCAGGAATTCTCGACACCGGACACCACCCTCCTGCACGGCGCGCAGTTGTGGTTCGCGCTTCCGGAATCGACCCGGAACATGCCGCCGACCTTCGAGCACTATGCGCCGGAACCCGTTGTCGGCAACGGAACCGAACTCCGGGTTTTCATCGGCAGCTTGGCCGGCTCCACCTCCCCGGTCAATACGCGCACCCCGCCACTGCTTGGCGCAGAAGCGGTCCTCCGGGCCGGATCGCGGCTGGAACTAGACCTGGACCCTGATTTCGAACACGGCATCCTGCTGGATACCGGCGACCTTCGGCTGGACGGGGAGGAGGTACCCGTAGACCACCTTGTCTACCTCTCCCCCGGCCGCGGCCGCGTGGTGCTGGAGGCGGGTGATGTCCCGGCACGGGTGCTGCTGATCGGCGGCGAGCCGCTGGGCGAGCAGATCATTATGTGGTGGAACTTCGTGGGAAGGAGCCACGACGAGATCGTCGCCTACCGCGCCGCCTGGCAGGCCGAGATCGACGTCGAACCAGCCCCGGAACCAGCCGGTGGCACCTATCCGGACGGTACCCCCTATCCCCGGTTTGGCCCGTACCCGGAGGGGACGCCGGCCCCTCTCCCTGCGCCAACGCTGCCAACCGTCCAACTGCGCCCCCGCGGCTGACCTGCATGACGCTCCCCCACCTACAGGAGACAGCATGGAATCCGAATCGACGATCACCGTCCGCCCCAACGCCGAACGCCACCGTTACGAACTGATCGACGGAGACAAGGTCATCGGCAAGGCCCACTGGCTGCCCTTCGAGGGCAGCACGGGTCCGGAACGGATCTTTTTCCACACCACCGTCAAGGAGGAATACTCCGGCCAGGGGCTCGCCGGACGCTTGGCCCGCTACGCGCTCGAAGACACCTCTGCCGCAGCCGTGGCCGCGGTCACCGTCTGCCCCTATTTCAAGGCCTATGTGGAAAAGCATCCGGAATACCAGCCGAATACCGTTCCCGTCCGCCCGGAACACCTCCAAGCGGTCGCAGAGCTCAGCAGCTAGCCGGAGTGCCCGGCGGCAAGGGCGGCAGCTTTCGATTCCGCCGCAGCTTTCAAGGATGTCCATCCTTGAAAGCGGCCGGATGTCCACCCCTGGATTCGTGCCGTTCGTCCCAGCATCCGGACCCACCGGAACTGACGCCGGTGCCCGCCAGTTGTTAAGGCGAGAGATGATCAGGCAACGTGTCCCGGCTATGAACCCGGGCAGGCGAGGAGCAAGACGTGGGAATGTTCGACAAGTTGGTCCAAAAGGGCAAAACCATGGCGGTCCAGTATGCCAAAGAGCAGCTGGCCCAACGGACCGGTCAGCAGCGCCAGAACCGGCCGCAGGACTCCGGAGCCGGCTACGGCCAGCAGCCCGGCAACGGATATCGACAGGACCGCGGATACAACGATGGCGGCTATGACCGGCGCGGCGGTTACGACGGACAGCAGTATCCATCGGCGCCGCAGCCGCATGCCGGCAGGGCTGGCCAAAGCGCCGGGCGTGACGCCGACCAGGCGGCCATCGCCAAGTACAAGTACATGCTTCAGACGGCCCCGCCGCAGGATATGGAGCGGGCCCATGCCGAAGCCTTCGCCCGCCTGACCCCGCAGCAGCGCGCCATGCTCCGGGACGATCTCAACCGCCAGCTTCCTGCCTCGGAGCGGGCCGCCTCCGACCGGCCGGAAACTTTGGCCAGGGCCGCCACCCGTGCCGAGGTAGCCCAACCGGGCTTCATGGAACGGATCCTCGGCCGGAGCGGATCGGGACGCGGCGGCGGCAGCCTGGCAGCGGGAGCCGCCGGTGCCGCCGGCGGTTTGGGCGCCGGGCTGCTCGCCGGTGTGGCCGCCGGCTTCGTCGGTTCGGCCATCGCAGGTCCCCTGCTGGACGGGTTCTCCGGCATCGGGGAGGGAATCGCCGGCGCGGCGGACGGCATCGGCGACAGCGTTGCGTCCGCCGGGGAGGGCTTTGCGGACAACGCCGGCTTCGGCGGCCTCTTCGGCGACGGTGCCGGTGGCTTCTTTGGCGACGGCGGCGGCGGCTTGGGCGACTGGGAAATCTAACTCCGCCGTCGTCCGGGTGTTGCCGGCTGGCAGGGTTACCGGGCTTCTGCGATCGCAGTAGCCTTGCGGATGTCGGGCCGCCTCCTTGGGGCGTCCGCGGCCAAAGGATCCACGGGCCGGCCTGTGCCGGCCGCCGGGAAGGAAGAATCCCATGCCCACTTACAAGATCGGCTATTTTGTCGGCAGCTTGTCCAGCACGTCCATCAACCGAACACTCGCGAAGGCTCTGATCAAGCTGGCTCCTGACAGCCTGGAGTTCAACGAAATCCCTATCGGGGACCTGCCCCTGTACAGCCAGGACTATGACAACAACTATCCGCCCGAGGGCAGGGCGCTGAAGGATGCCATCGAAGCCGCCGACGGCATCTTGTTCGTCAGCCCCGAGTACAACCGCTCCATTCCGGGAGCCCTGAAAAACGCCATCGACTGGGGCTCCCGGCCGTGGGGCACCAACTCCTTCGCCCGCAAGCCCACCGGCATCGTCGGCGCCTCTCCCGGCGGCATCGGCACTGCGGTGATGCAATCCTCCATGCGCGGTGTCCTGAGCTTTCTGGATGCTCCGCAGCTGAACGCGCCGGAGGTGTACATCGCCTTCAAACCGGAGGTCTACGGGGAGGACGGCGAGGTCAAAGACGAATCGACCAAGGGCTTCCTGAGCCACTACATGGCGGAGTACGGTGCCTTTGTCGAACGGGTCCTTGCCGTCAACGCGCCCGGCCACATCGGCGACCCGGACACCGATAAATAGCCCGCCGCGTCGACTGGCCCCACCCGTCGAATGGCCCGCCCCGTCGACTTGATGACTGAGCCCCTCCGATCGGTGTATCGATAACGCCCCTGTTTCTGGGGGCGTTATCGCTACGGTCAATCCTCTGGGGTGGCATCAGCGATCGTCAGAGCCGCTCAGTCGTAAACTTCCGGCCCCTCGTCGTAGGCGTCGAACTCTTCGGAGGCACCGCCGTCGTCGATGTCCTCCGCAGCCGGCGGCGGGCTGACGAGCAGTGCCGTCCCCTCGTAGGGTCCCAGCTGCAGGTAGAAGCTGTGCAGGTCGTCCACTGTGCCGATGGCATCGCCGCTGAATGCGTCGGTCACTTCCGACCCCAACTCCAGCGCTTCGGAGCGGACCGTGCCGGCCACCTCCTGGCCGGAGAAGTTCAGCACCGTGACCTCCTGTCCGCCGTCGACCAACTGGTGCACCATCACCAGCATGCCGCGGTGGGAGACGTCGGGGACATCGATGAGCGCGCTCTTGGCAATGCCGTACTCGTCGCGGACGGCCAGGATCCGTGTCAGCTGCCGCGCAAAGGACGACTCGTCTTCCAGCTGCTCGGGCAGCGTGCCATACAGTGCCCGCGCCATCGGCATGCCGGCCGTTGACGTCTGCGCCGACGGATCGAAGCCCATCAGGTCGTGCGCGCCGCGGTTGATCCAGCGGGTGTCCCCGCGGGACATCAGCCGGGCCACCTTGCTGCGGTCCAGCGGAAGGATTCCGCAGAGGTCCCAGCCGGAGAGCGCAAACACACCGGGCTGCAGCGCGTTGTACATGGCCAGCAGCAGGTGCACCTTCCGGACCTCAGCCGCCTGTTCCTCCGTGATGGAGTCCAGCTCGGTAATGCCAAGCACCGCGGTGATCACGCTGGCGGTGGTGCAGGCGATGCCGTTGGCGGTGAAGACCAGGTTGTAGGGCGCGGCCTCGCCGGTGATCCCGTCCCGCAGCGTCTGCTGCACCTTGTGCGCGAGCTCCGCGCCGGTGAGCTCCTCGCCGTCGAGCTCGTAGAGGTCGTCCTTGTGCTTGGTGGTGAAGTGCACCAGTTCGTAGGTCAGCTCGTCGTGGTTCTGCAGCGCGTGCACCAGCGACGCCTGGTCGATGCCGATCTCCATGGCCAGCCGCAGGGTCAGCCGGAGGAACTCCGTGTCCGCGGTGACCAGGGCATGGTGGTACGCCGGACGGGTGACGAAGTCGTAGGACAAATCCGGACCGGTTTCCGACGTGGCCTTGATGTCGTCAATGCTGAGGTTCAATTCCTGGAACGTGAAAGCGCCGACCTTGCGGACCATGCTGCCGATGATCTGGTTGGCCGCAGCGGAGAGCGGATGCCCTTCCGACCAGCCCGGCGTTTCCTCGGCGCTTTTCTCCACGCCCAGGAACCCGTTGGCGTCCAACCGCAGCGCCCCGGTGCCCAAATCCACCAAGGAATGCAGCGCGTCGCCCATCACCAGCCGCATGCCGGAAAACGTGGGATCCAGCCAGTTGATGGAGGGCTGGCCGGCCTTGAAATAGTGCAGGTACACCCAGCGGTGCGGCTTCCCGTGCGTGTCCAGGACCGGCGGCGTGGCGCTCCAGTTGGTTTCCTTCACGCCCGGCTCGTAGAAGATGACCCGCTGCAGCTCGCCGATGATGTAGCCGGCCCGCTGGAGGGCACGCTCGGTGGCGACGTCGATATTGACCGAGTCCTCCCCTTCCGGCACCTCGGGCAGCAGGTCCCAGTCCGACTCGGGAATGTCGATCATGTGATAAATGCCCGGGTAGTCGCGGAAGTTCATCTCCGCCAACCGGAAGTCGGCGCCCTTGCCGGTGTGGCCCGGCACGATGTCGTCCACGATGGTGCCGCCGTGCTCGGTGGCGACTTCGCACATGCGCCGGAACTCGTCCTCGGTGCCGAACAGCGGGTCGATGGCCATGCTGATCCGGTCGAAATGCCCGTCCACGCTGGGGGTGTGGTCCCAGCCGGTCAGGCCGCCGGCCAGCTTCACCGGGCCGATATGGATGGCCTTGATCCCGATCTCTTGGAACGCCTCCCACAAGTCCAAATCGCCCAGTGCCGCCAGGAACGTCTGGCCGGGCCGGGTGATCAGGGACAGCGGGTAGGCAGTGAACCAGACCGAGGCCTTCTCCACCGCGGCCCGCGGATCCGGATAGGCGTAAGGGTTTTGCCACATGCTGGCCTGCCCTGACAGCTGCCGGGCCAGCACCTTCGCGTCGCCCAACATGGACTGGTTGCGCAGCCACTCCACGTAGACGCTGTTGCGGGCATCCGGGTCGAACGGCGGGCGGCCGGGCATAAAATGCCGGCGCCGGGCCGTCGGCCGCAGCGAGCGCGGGCGGGCCGGGTAGAACTGCTCGTCGAACGTGATTTCCGGAACCTGCGGTTCGGCCTCGGGCTCGACCTCCGGTTCAACCTCTGGATCCAGCTCCGGGTCGACCTCCGGCTCGACGGCGGTGCTGCCGCCCTCTGCGACGGCGGGAGCACCGCTGTCGTCAAGGTTAGTGCTGTCAAGAACATCGTGCCCAGGAACCGAATCGTTCATGGCGTCATCTCCTTCGTGCAGGACTTCTGGAATATTCCAGACCGGCTTGCTTCCAACACTGCCAGACGGGCGGTGCCATCACTACCCCCGCGCCGCGGCAAGGACCGCCAAAGCCGCCCGAAGATCGACCATGAAGCGTCGTATACGGAGCGACGCTGGACGATCCAGGCAGAACTCTCGAACGGAACTTCGCCGGGGCGCTCTCGCTATCGAGAAGCCTCGGTGGCTGCTTGCTCCACCTTGGCCAGCAATCCCGCGAGCTGGTTGCGTTCCTTCTGGGTCAAACCGGCCAGCAGTGCGTGTTCGGTGTCCACATGGTCCGGCAGCGCTTTGTTGATCAGGTCCAATCCGGCGGGCGTAAGGGTGACCAGCTTTCCCCTGCCGTCATTGAGGTTTTGGGCCCGGGCAACCAACTGCCTCTCTTCCAGCCTGTTCAATCGCTGCGCGATGGCCGCGGACGTGACCATGGCACTCTCGGTCAGCTGGCGGGGACTCAGCGTGTACGGCTTGCCGGACCGGCGCAGTGTGGCCAGCACGTCGAAACTTGCCGAGTCCAGATCATGGCGGGCGAAGGTTGCGGCAAGGACGGCGTCGATCTTCCGGGCGGCCCGGGAAATCCGCCCGATCACCGCCATGGGCGAGACATCCAGATCGGGGCGTTCCGCAGTCCACTGCTCAAGGATCCTTACTACCTGATCTTCCATGCAGCCCAGCCTAGGTTATTGCTAAGCACTTAGCTATAATGGCTAAGTGCTTAGCAATAAATGGGTGCTTCTGACAATGACCGGCATCGCTCCGCTGACATGGGGCACCACGTATGCGGTGACCACCGAGCTCCTGCCGCCGGACAAGCCCTTCCTGGCCGCTGCCGTGCGGGCGCTGCCTGCCGGATTCATCCTGCTCCTGGCGGCCCGCCAGCTGCCTCGCGGCGACTGGTGGTGGAAAGCAGCCCTGCTCGGCGCACTGAACATCGGCGTGTTTTTCGCACTGCTCTTCATCGCGGCCCACCGGCTTCCCGGTGGTGTGGCCGCGACCATCGGCGCAGTCCAGCCTCTGCTGGTGGCGGTCCTGGCCTCGCGCTGGATCGGCGAACGGTTGACGGCGGCCAAGATTGCCGCCGCAGCCGCGGGTCTGGCCGGCGTGGCATTGCTGGTACTCCAGTCCGAAGCCAGGCTCGACGCTCTGGGCGTGGCGGCGGCGCTGGGCGGAACCGCGTCCATGGCCGCAGGCCTGGTCTTGACCAAAAAGTGGGGGCAGCCAGCTACGTCCCTGGCCGTCACCTCGTGGCAACTGACGGCCGGCGGTCTACTGCTGGTCCCCTTGGCCCTGTTCGCCGAGGGCCCGCTGCCTGCACAGCTGACCGGGCCGAACGTGGCCGGGTACCTGTACCTGTCCCTGGTGGGCACAGCGCTGGCCTATGCGCTGTGGTTCCGCGGGCTGCAGTTGCTGCCCGCATTCAGCGCCTCGCTGCTGGGGCTGTTGAGCCCAGTGGTCGCCACATCCGCCGGCTGGTTGCTCCTGCACCAACAGCTCTTCCCGGGCCAGATCATTGGCGCCCTGCTGATCCTAGGCACCCTCGTGGCCGCCAATCTGCGGCGAAGGACGACGGCGGGGCACGCACCGGCCGTCGGACCGCCGAACGGAGTGCCTCGAACGGCAGTCCCTGGTCGAAACCAGGAACGGGTGCAACCGCAACTGGCCAGATCTAGCGCTTCCGGCGAGGCGCTGCACGGATGGATGCGCCGAGGGCTGAAATGAAACCGGGGCCGTGGACTCGGAGCGTAGGACGGTCGGGATGAGCCTGGATTAAATGAGGGGGCCTACCCTCTTGCCCTTTCCAGCGCATCTGCCCCAAAATGGCGCGTAGCCGCGCGAGCCCCACGAACTGGCAA
Organism: Arthrobacter sp. SPT-J7; assembly: GCF_059089965.1. Taxonomy (NCBI): domain Bacteria; kingdom Bacillati; phylum Actinomycetota; class Actinomycetes; order Micrococcales; family Micrococcaceae; genus Arthrobacter; species Arthrobacter sp. SPT-J7. The sequence goes on along the minus strand of NZ_JBNHFF010000004.1, from coordinate 256,064 downwards.
ACCTCAGTTCCGGCCGTACGGTGTTTGGGGGAAGGACGGTGCGCCATGCGTACCAGCCGAATGCTGCTTGTCCTGGCCACTGTCTTGGGTCTGCTCACCGCCGGGTTCGTGCCCAGTGCCCAGGCCGCCATTCATTGGACTCAAAGCGAGGCGCGGGGACCCAACCACACCAGCCGCGTGGTGCTGAGCTATGACGACTGCCCGAGGACCCTGACCTCTTTCACAAAGGTCGTTCAATACGCCAAAAAGAAAAGCATCGGACTCGTCATTGCCCCCACCGGCGGATGCCTGCAGAAGTACAAGAGGAAATACGGCGTCGACTTGGTGAAGCTGGCCCGCTCGCACGGCCAATACGTCATCAACCACAGCATCAACCACCGCCAGGATATGAAGACGCTTAGCTGCGCCGCTGTGGCCCGCGAACTGCGTGCCCCCGGCGTCGTGACCAACTACGGCCGCCCGCCGTACGGCCGAATCGACGATTCGGTCCGCTGCGGCTACCGGAAGGTCGGCATGAAGCCCTGGCTGTGGACCAGGGGCAGCTATGACACCCTGGGCAAAACAAAAGCGCAGGTGGTTTCCAGCGTGGCGAAGATAGCCACCAAGGGCGGCACCATTCTGATGCATATGCAGTGGAACGGCTTCAACCCGGATGCCATCGGCAAGATGAAGTCCAAGCTGGCCGACCGAGGCCTCAAGGTGTGCCGGGCTTATCGCGGCAAGGACAATAAAGGCTCAGTCCTCACCAGTCCTGTGAAGCTGCCGTCAAAGCTGCCTTGCTAGCTGCCGGCTGGATGCTCCGCCGATGTGGGACTGTCAACTGGCGCGCGCGGTCCGGATTTCGTCGACGTATTCGGCAGTCACCAGGATCGGCAGATGGTCCGACTGGCCGCGCGGCAAGGTCTCCACGTTCTGGATATCCAGCCCCAACGACGTGGCGAAATCGAAGTGGCCGCGGAAGAGCTTGTAGCGCGTGTAGGTTCTGCGGTTGCTCAGGGTCAGGGCATAGCCGGTTTCCTTGAGGTGCTCCACCAGGTTTTTAGTGAAGAAGGGGTAGTTGAAATCTCCCACCATCAACGTCATTTGCAGGCCCGGACCGCCCATCCCCAGCAGGGCCTCGTGTCCGGCCTTGATCTGGTGCCGGCGCAGGGAGTTGGTGGCCGTGAGCGGGGCGGCGTGGAAGTCGCCGACGACGATTTCATGCTTGCTTTCGTTGTCTACCATCTTGACCCCGAGCAGCCGCTCGTGGGCCGGCGCCAGCACGTAGTCGTGCAACGATTTCTTGAGTTCGAAGGTGTTCGTCTCTACTGCGGAGAATCTTTTCTCGTCGTAATAGATGGCCAGGCCCAGCCTGTTCCCCTTAGTTGAATCAGCCAATTGCAGATGGCCCAGCTTGTCCGGGAGCTTCTCTGTGTCCGCTTCTTGCAGGCACATGACGTCTACTTCGTAGCGGTCGGTTAAAGCTTCGAGTTCCGCGCTCGCACTGTGCTTCCGGAGGTTGTAGCTAATAGCTTTCAACAAGGGATCACCCTTCCAGGCGGAGGTAGTTGTTGCTTGCGGCTTATCCTACCGAGCCAGTCTGGGTGAGCCACACAGGCTCCGTCTGCCGGAGGTATGAAGCAGCGGATTCCAGTCGCTCCCCGTACGCAAGCGAGAGCGGGGCGTTTCTACGCACTGCGGCAAGAGACAGCGCGCCAGCCCTTAGGTCCCGCAGAAAGTCCGGTAAGCGCCGAAGTCTTCCGGCGGTGCGGCGGCATAGCGTTCCAGCCCGGGGCGCTCGTCGTAAGGGCTGGTCACCGCGGTCAGGAGCCTGGTCAGCGGGGTCAAGTCGCCTTCCTCCGCGGAGGCGAGCACCTCTTCGACCAAGTGGTTGCGCGCAATGTAGACGGGATTGACCTGGTCCATCAGGTCGGCATCCGGTTCGAAGGGACGCCAACGCGTCATCCACTCGTCGAACCCGTCCGGGTTCGGAAACAGGCGCCGCGCCGCTTCGGCGTGGCCCCGGGCAGCCGCGCCAAGGCTCCGGAAGAACGAGGTGTGGTCCACATGGCCCTCTTGCAGCAGGTCAAACACGTCATTGACTAGCCTTGAGGACGCTGTCGGGTCGACGTCGCCGTGCAGGCCGATCTTGGCCCGCGCGCCCTTCGACCACGCTGCGCTGTACTCGCTCCTGAAGGCGCGGAGTGCTTCTGACGCCAGTGCGGCAGCCTCCGTCTGGTCGTCGTGCAAAAGTGGCAGGAGGGACTCGGCAAAACGGGCGAGGTTCCACTCGGCGGCGAGGGGCTGGTTGGCGTACCCGTAACGTCCGCCCTCGTCGATCGAGCTGTACACCGACGCGGAATCGAAGGCATCCATGAAGGCGCAGGGCCCGTAGTCGATGGATTCACCGGAGATGGTCATGTTGTCCGTGTTCATTACTCCATGGACGAACCCCACCAGCATCCACTGCGCCACCAGCGAGGCCTGGGCAGCTGTCACCGCTTGAAACAGCGCCAGATAGGGGTGCTCGGCGTCGGCAGCGGCAGGATAATGGCGGGCAATTGCATGGTCGGCGAGTCGGCGCAGGAGACCGTCGTCGCCCGTGGCCCGCGCGTACTGGAAACTGCCCACCCGCAGATGGCTGCTGGCCACCCGGGCAAGAACTGCCCCCTGCACCTGGGTCTCGCGGTAGACCGGCAGCCCCGTGGTCACGACGGCGAGGGAGCGCGTGCTGGGGATGCCCAAGGCATGCATCGCTTCGCTGATCACAAACTCGCGGAGCATCGGGCCCATCGCGGCCTGGCCGTCACCGCTCCGGGCGAAGGGCGTGGGTCCGGAACCCTTCAGGTGCAGATCGCGCAGACGGCCTTGCTCATCGGTGATCTCACCCAGCAGGAGGGCCCGCCCGTCGCCCAGCCGGGGAGAGTACCAGCCGAATTGGTGGCCGGCGTAAGCCTGTGCCACCGGAGTGGCGCCGGCGGGAATGAGGTTGCCCGTCAGCAGGAGCAGGCCGTCGGGGCTGCGCAGGACGGCCGGATCCAATCCCAGCTCGTGGGCGAGCGGTTCGTTGAGAATCAGCAGCCGCGGGTCAGGGACCTGCTGCGCCCGCCATGGAACGGCCAACTCCGCAAGCTCCCGGGCGAAGCGACCATCAAATTCCACGATTGATTGTGCTGGAGCACTCATCCTCCAAGAATAACTACCACAGCGGATACGGCGTCACCCCGAACGGGGGCCAGAGCCCACAGGAAGGCCACCATGAGCAACCAGATCCTCGACATCCTCAACCGGGCCGGAGAAGAAATGGTTTGGGTTGGGCCGGACCACCCCACGTACGAACTGCTGGCCGGGCTGGTGGCTTCCGTGCAGCAAGCCTGGCAGGAAGGCTATGACCATGGCCGCCGCGGGGACGCCAACCACAATCCGTACCGGGGCTACTGAAAATAAGGCGTGCTACCCCTAGCAGTCCCTTCGCAGATAGGCAAAGCTGAAAGGAGGGGAATCAAGGCCTGTCCACCCGATGCCAAGCTGCTCTCCTTCGGCGGCCGGGACGGCCACGGCCTGGCGCCCTCCTCCTTCCGGCATGGGACCGGATGGCAAACACAGAGAGGTGTTGTGAGATGACTGATTTGGCAAGCACACCAGGCCAAACCACCCAGGTCACTACGGGGCTCTACATTGGGGGTGAAGTCCGCACCAACGGTGAGACCTACGCCGTGGCGGACCCGGGCAAGCCCGACGTCGTCGTGGGCTACGCCGCTGCCGCGTCCAAGCAGGATGTGGCCGACGCCGTGGCCGCGGCGAAATCCGCCTTCCCGGCCTGGGCTGCCCTCGGCGCGAAAGAACGCGCGGCCCAGCTCGCCGCAGCGATCGAAGGCCTTGCCGATCTGCGGGACGAGGACGCGGCCATCCTGTCCCAGGAAAACGGAAAGATCCGGATGGAGGCCTGGGTGGACGCTCTGGTCTTCGACATCCGCTTCCAGCTGGCCCTTTCCCTCGCCGACCAAGTGGACCAGGGCAAGGTCCTCGAACCGGCGCCCGGCATTCCGGTGACCACCTCGGTGGCCTACCAGCCGCTGGGCGTGGTGACCATCATCGTCCCCTTCAACTGGCCCATCGCCATCCTTGGCGCCTCGCTGCCGCACGCGCTGCTGGCAGGCAACACCGCGATCGTGAAGCCACCGCCCACCACGCCGCTGGCGATCACCCGGGTAGTGCAGCGGGTGGCGGAGAAGCTGCCGCCGGGTGTGCTGAACATCGTCACCGGCCATGACAGCGAGATGGGCGGCCTGATCCAGAACGACGACGTGGCCAAGGTCTGCTTCACCGGCAGCGTGGGCGGCGGCAAGAAGATGATGGAGATGGCCTCCAAGTCCCTGACCCGCGTCACGCTTGAGCTGGGCGGCAACGACCCGGCGGTCTTCCTCGATGACGCCATTCTGGACGACACGCACCTGGACCGGCTGTATGCGGCGGTCTTTGATACCACCGGGCAGATCTGCATGAACGCCAAGCGGGTCTACGTGCACCGCTCGCGGATGGAGGAACTGGTGGCCGGGCTGTCCGCAAGGCTGGAGAAGGCCGTCATTGGTTACGGCCTGGACGAAGGCACCACCATGGGGCCGCTGCACCAGCCCGCGCAGAAGACGTTCGTCGAAGAGCTCATCGCCGAGGCCAAGGCAGCCGGTGCAGACGTCCGCGAGTTCGGCGAACTCCCCTCCGACCCCGCGTTGCAGGGCGGCAACTTCCTGAAGCCGGCGCTGGTGGTGGACCCGGATCCGTCCCTGCGCGTGGTCACCCAGGAACAGTTCGGTCCGGTCGTCCCGATCATCCCCTTCGACAGCGAGGAGGACGCGATCGCGGCCGCGAACGACACGTGGGCAGGCCTCTGCGGTTCGGTGTGGACCGCGGATAAGGACAAGGCCAACGAGGTCGCGGCCAAGCTGGTCTGCGGCTACGTCTGGGTCAACGACCACGGGGCCACGCGGCTGGACCTGCGCGCACCGTTCGGCGGCATGAAGCATTCCGGCTTTGGCCGCGAGCAGGGCATCGAAGGCGTCCGCGCCTTCCAGGACACCCGCTCCGTGGCGCACCTGGATGAAGCGGCCGCAGCCGCAGGCCACTAACAACAACGACGGCGGACGGCCGGCAGCGCGCGGCAAACGGCTGTCCCCGCCCGTCCGATCACTGGACGGGCCGGCTCCCCCAGCAGGGGAACCGGCCCGTTCGCTCGGAGCTGTGCCGCGGCCGGGCGCAGGGCCTCCGGTCAGACGTCCTGGGCCGTCCGCCAGCCGCCGCGGTATTCGTTGCGGGCGGTGACCGAGTACGGTGCCGGGCTGACTACCGCGCGGACCTCGAGCTGCTGGTGCGGCTCCACGGTGGTCTTGCGCGTGCCGCCGTCGGGCTCTCCCCACACCACCTTCACCTCGGTGCCGATTTCCACGTCTGGGTTGACGGTGGCCAGGGACAGCGCCCTCTTCTCGTTGGCGCTGTAGCCGGTGAACAGGGACAGGCCCACGTTCGTGCCGCCGGCGTCCACGATCGAGTCGTAGTTCGAGGACCCGTAGTTGGCGTTGGGCAGGTCGAAGTATTTGTACGGCGTGCCTTCGGTGTCGAACAGCGAGGCGAAGATTTTGGTCATGTCCTCCGCGTTCCAGGCCAGCGTCACCTTCTTGCGCTGTTCAGCCGGGTCGATCTTCTCCAGCGCCTCGCGGCCGATGAAGTCGTGGTCGAATTTGACGAAGGAGCCATAGCCCAGCTCCCACGGGTTCAGGTAGTAGTCCTCGATTTTGTCGGAAACGAAACTGCCGGCCACGGCATTGACCGCCTCGTAGCTGTCGGCGCCGAGCCATTCCCGGTAGGGCCGCAGCTCCTCGCCGGAGTAGATGGCCGGCAACGGCGACGGGATCCAGCCGGATTCCAGCGTGTTGGACGAATAGGCCCGGGCGCCGACGGCCAACATGCCGAACTCCTGCCCGGCCGCCAAGATGGCTTCACGGACCCGGTCGTAGGATTCGTACGGCCCCCACAGTTCTAATCCCGGAGCCCCCGCCATGCCGTGCCGCAATGTGCGCACCTGCGCCCCGGCCACCTGCATGTGGTCCATGCTGAAGAACTTCAGCTGCTCCACCGGGCCGCCGTTGATCTTTTCGATGATCTGCCAGGCGTTCGGACCCTGGATCTGGAAGCGCCAGTACTTGCGCTGCACCGGCTTGCCCATCGGCCGCGACGGCGACCGGCGGTCCACCTCCAGCTCCACGTTGTACCCGCCGGCCTGCCCGTGGAAGAGCAGCCAGTTGGCGGCCGGCGAGCGCCCCACGTAGACGAACTGGTCCTCGGCTTCGTGGAACAGGATGCCGTCGCCGATCACGTGCCCGGACGGCGTCGTCGGCACATACTGCTTTGCCTTGTTCACCGGGAAATTGGCCACCGAGTTGACCGCGGTGTCGGAGATCAGTTTCAGCGCATCCGGGCCCTTGATGAACAGGTTGTCCATGTGGTGCGTCTGGTCGTACAGCACGGCGGTGTCCCGCCAGGCCCGGACCTCGCTGCGCCAGTTGGTGAACTCCGGCGCCACCACCGGATAGATGTAGGCGCCGATCTGCGAATTGCGCAGCAGCTCGACAGTATTGCCGGCCTGGTCCAGGACCTGCTGCAGGTTCTGTGCACTCATGATTCCCCTCTCCCCGCCGGCCGCGGCCGGCGTATCTTGTCCGATGCCCCGTAACGGAGGCATGTTGTTCGGTTGCAGGTGGCAGGGGAACCGGCATGACTCAGCTGCCGGGCTCCGCCCGCATGATGGCAGTGGCAACGCTCTTCAGGTGCTTTTCCATGGCCGCTGCGGCCCGCTCCGGGTCCTTGGCGCAGACGGCGTCCACAATCTCCAAGTGTTCGGGCAGGGAGACCGAGGGCCGCCCCGGCTGCATGGCCAGCCGGAACTGGAACCGGACGCTCTGGCCGCGCAGCCGCGCGATCAGGGCCGCCGCCGTGTGGTGCCCGCCCAGTTCAATCACCCGGCGGTGCAGCGTCTTGTTGCATTCCGAATACTGCAGCAGGTCGCCGGTCTCCACGGCCTGGCTCATGGTCCGGCCGAGGGCCTGCAGCTCCTGCACGTCCTCGTCGGTGACATGCTCTGCCGCCTTCGCGGCGCAGATGGCCTCCAGCGCGGCCCGGACTTCGGTGATTTCCACGGCTTCCTCCACCGAGACCGCGCGCACCCGGGCGCCCCGGTTCTGGATCCGCTCGACCAACCCCTCCAGCGTCAGTTCCGCCAGCGCGGCCCGGACGGTGGCCCGGCTGGCGTTGAACTCGGCGCAGATGTCCGCCTCCACCAACCGTTGGTTGGGGACCAGTTCGCCCCGGTCAATTGCCCTCTTCAAGCCGGCGACGACGGCGGCTGAGTCGGTGGACTTCGGGACGGCGGGTGGGGTGGTGTTCACGCGTGGCTGCTCCATGCTGGTTAGTGTGCTGACACAGTTGCTGTCAATAACGTAGCCTCCCGGTGTTCAGTGCTCGTCCGGCACATCGATCGGCGGCGTGCCGTGGGTGTGGAAGGTGGAGATGGTCTGCATCCCCCAGGCCTGGCCCTTCTTGCGTTCCGTTTCGCTCCAGACCACCGGTTCCCAGTCCGGTGCCAGCAGCAGCCGCGCCCCGGCGTTCGCAAACTCGATGCGGTTGCCGCCCGGCTCGTAGACGTAGAGGAAGAACGTCTGGTTGATGGTGTGCTTGTGCGGGCCGGACTCGATGTGGATGCCGTTCTCCAGGAAGATGTCGGCGGCCTTGAGGATGTCTTCCCGGGTGTCCGGGGCGAAGGCGATGTGGTGCAGCCGCCCGGAGGCGCCCAGGTTGTCCGCGGAGTAGACCAGGTCGTAGGACTTCTGGCCGAACCGGAACCAGTGTGCCGCGGTGCGTCCGTTGTCCAGCCGGATCAGTTCGCTGTCCTTCAGGCCGAGGACCTCCGCGGAGAACTTGGCGTTCTCCTCCACGTTGGCGGCCAGATAGTTGATGTGGTCCAGCCGCCGGGCGTTGACCCCGTGGCCGGGAAAGCGGGAGGCCTGGTTCTTTAGCGCCGGCTTGTCGTCCGAGGCCTGGTACCACTCGGTCTCGTAGTAGACGGACATCGGGTGCCCGTCCGGGTCGGTGAAGTGGAAGGACGGGCCGACGCCGAATTCCCCGTCCTGCCAGTCCCCGCCGAGTCCGGCGTCCTGAATCGAAGCGACCAGCCGTTCCAGTGCCTCAGGGGACGCCGCCCGGTGCGCGACCAGTCCGACGCCGGAGGCCGCGCGCGGGGTGAGCTTGATGCTCCAGTTCTCGTAGTCGTCCCAAGTGCGGAGGAAGACCGAATCGCCGGCGCGTCCGACTTCGCGCATGGCCAGCAGGTCGTTGAAGAACCAGTAACTCTCGTCGAATTTGTCCGTGAAGAGCTCGATGTTGCCGAGATGGGCGATATCGCGGTGGTGGGGTTTCATGCTGATCCTTCACGTGGGTGCTGGTGGGTGTGTTCGCGGGGAAAAACGGTGCCGTCGAACAGCTTTCGCGCTGTCCGCAGCACCGTGGAGGACTTGGTGGTGATGCCGGCCGGCCCCTCTTCCAGGTCGGCGCCAACGTCCAGGAAGCCGGTGGGATGCTCCAGCCGCAGCGGTCCGCCCTCCGCGGGCAGCCGTGCCAGTTCATGTCCGACGGCGCCCGGCAGTTGGATGCCGGCGGCCACGGTGGTGCCGCCGAGCACGCCGATGGAGGTGTGGCAGCGTACCGGCAGGAAGCTGCGGGTGGCCACCGCTCCGCCGTTGCGCGGCGGCGCGAGCAGCACCAGCTTGGGCACCGTCTTACCGGAGACATCGCCCATGCCCATCAGCTTGGCGGCCTGAAGCCGGATCCGGGCCAGCCGGCCGGCCAGTTCGGTGTTGGTTTCCAGTTCGGCCGGGCTCTCGTAGCCGGACACGCCCAGGTCGGAGGCCCGCATCAGGACCGACGGCATGCCGTTGTCCACGCAGGTAGCCTCGACGCCGTCCACCACATCCTTGGTGTGGCCGGTGGGCAGCAGGGCTCCGGTCGAGGAGCCGGCGGTGTCGGCGAAGTCCAAGGTGATGGGCGCCGCCGTGCCGGGCACGCCGTCGATGGCCGCGTCCCCGCGGTAGTCCACCCGGCCGGCGGGCGTCGCGAAAGTTGCCGTGGCAATGCTGTCCGAATTCACCATCCGGATGCGCACCGACGTCGTGCTTTCCTGCGCCGGGACCAGTCCGCGTTCGACGGCGAAGGGGCCGATGCCGGCGAGGATGTTGCCGCAGTTCTGGCTGTCCGTGACGGCGGCCTCCTCCACGGCCACTTGCAGGAACAGGTAGTCCACGTCCGTGGCGGCATCGGTCGACGGGGAAACAACCGCCACCTTGCTGGTCAACGGGTGCGCCCCGCCGATGCCGTCGATCTGCCGGGCATCCGGGCTGCCCATGATCCGCAGCAGCAGGTCGTCCCGCTCGGCCGGGTCGGTTGGCAGGTCGTCGGCCAGGAAGTAGGCGCCCTTGGAGGTGCCGCCGCGCATCAGCAGGCAGCGCACGCCGTCGTCGTTGTTGCGGGGCCCGCCGGAAGACGACCCCGCGCGCGGAACCCGGGTGCCGCCGTCGTGATCAGCCGTCATAGTCCTCAGCCGCCACATATTGCACGCCGAGCTTCTCCAGCAGCGGCCGCAGACCGTAGTAGTCCAGGCCCAGCGTCCCCTCCCGGAACACCGACCGGGTTTTCTCCTCCTTGGCCTCGCGCGCCTTCGATGCCTCGATCGCGGCCGGGACGTCCAGCCGCGGCACGCAGACCACGCCGTCGTCGTCGGCCAGCACCACGTCGCCGGGCCGCACCGTGATCCGGCCCAGGGTGATGGGCACGTTGACCGCCCCGGCGCTGGCCTTCACCGTGCCCTGCGCGTGCACGGCCGCCGACCATGCCGGGAAGCCCATTGCCTGCAGTTCGGCGACGTCGCGGATGCCGGTGCTGGTGACCACGCCGCGCACCCCGCGGTACTGCAGCGCGGTGGCGAACAGCTCGCCGAACAGCCCGTCGGTGCATTCGGAGGTAGTGGTCACCACCAGGATGTCCCCGGGCTTGCACTGTTCGATGGCCGCGTGGACCATCAGGTTGTCGCCGGGCCAGCAGAGCACGGTCACGGCGGTGCCGGCCACCCGGACCCCGGACTGGATCGGCCGGAACTGCGGGCCGGCCAGGCCGGTGCGGCCCATCGCCTCGTGCACCGTGGCCACGCCGAAGCCGGCGAGCGCATCGACAGCGGCCAGCTCGGCCCGAGGCGGGTTGGTGACAATGACGTTTTTCATGCCAGTTCGGTGGTCACTTGCGGGTAGTAGCGCATGTACGCCTCGCCCTTGGTGTCGGTGGGGAAGCCGAGGTTGGGGCCGGCGTTGCGCTTGACCTGCACGCCGCGCCGGGTGGCCAGGTCCGTGTAGTAGTCCCACATGTGCTGCTGCGCCGCCAGGCACTCCATCGCCTTGCGCTTGGCGGCGAAGGCCTCGGTGATGTCCAGCAACACGTTGGGCTTGAAGTCGCACTGTTCGGGCTGGTGCGGTTCGAAAAAGAACACCGGCGGCGCGCCCAGCGGATCGCCGGGCGCGTCGTAGCCGATGGCCTGCGCCAGCACGCGTGCGTCCAGCGCCATCCGCGCGGCGGCCGGGTGGTCCCCGTTGTAGGGGTCGACCAGCGGATGGGTCAGCACCACCGTCGGCTTGACCTCGCGGTAAATCTGGACCAGCTGGTCCACCAGTTCGCGGGTGGGCACCAGCGGGTAGTCGCCGGCATCCAGGAACCGGACCTCCGCGCCGAGCACCACCGCCGCATTCTCCGCCTCCTCGCGCCGGATCGCCTTGATCTCCTCCAGGCCCTTGCCCTCCCGCCAGGCTTTGGCGGACTCGCCGCGCTCCCCATAGGACAGGCAGACGACGACGGCGCGCTCGCCCCGCTGCGCCGCGGCGGCGATCGCTCCACCCGCCCGCCAGACAAAGTCGCCGGCATGGGCGCTGACCACCAGCAGAGCCGGTTCGGTGTTGTTCACGAATTCTCCTTGCACTCGGACTGGTGTGTGTGAAGTGAATCACCGCAAACCAAGATTGTCAACAATTCTGGTTTCAGATTGCCGTGGGGTGGTGTGGTACGCCGGGAGCGGCGACTGGCGTCCGGGAGAGTAGGGTGCGCCCGGGAGCGGCGGACCTGCGTCCGGGAGGGTGGGGTGCGCCCGGGAGCGGCGACCGGCGTCCGGGAGAGTAGGGTGCGCCCGGGAGCGGGAACCCTGCTCGGGCCACTGCCGGCGTACAGGATGCGCCACATTGGGCCGAGGAGACTAAGGGTCGCTGGTGGTCGACACCGTGCGGGAGCTGCAAACTCAGGGTCCTCCATCCATCAAGCGGCAGAGTCGCTATGCATTCCGCGGCAATGTGGCGCATCCTGTACACGTATGCCGCCCGACACCCGCCGCCGCCGCACGCAGGCCCTGCTAGCGCACGTTCCACGCCCTAAGTGCCCAACGTCCGGACCCGAAGCCGAGATGACGAAGCCCGGCGAACCTCCCCGACACCGCACTTCCCATCCGCGGATGTGGCGACGATGATTTCGTGCATGGACGTTCCGTCATGAACAAGAGCCGGCTGGAAGCCTTCAGCGACGGCGTGCTGGCCATCATCATCACCATCATGGTGCTGGAACTCCATGTGCCCGGAGAACCCACCTGGCAGGCCCTCTTCGAGCAGGCCCCCGGATTCTTCAGCTACCTGCTGAGCTTTGTCTACGTGGGCATCTACTGGAACAACCATCACCACATGCTCCATCTCGCCGGGAAGATCAACGGCACCGTCCTCTGGGCGAATCTGCACCTGCTCTTCTGGCTGTCCCTGTTCCCGTTCACTACCCGGTGGATGGATGAAACGGGCTTCGTCACAGTGCCCGTGTTGGTCTACGGGTTCAACCTGCTGCTGGCCGCCCTCGCCTACTTCCTTCTGGAAACCAGCCTTATCCGGCAGCAGGGCCACGACGGCGCACTGGCGCAGGCGCTGGGCCGGGACTGGAAAGCCAAGGTCTCCCCTGCCATCTACGTTTTCGGTATCGCTCTGGCGTTGTTGCAGCCCCTGGCCAGCATCGCCGCCTACACGGTGGTGGCGTGCATCTGGCTGATTCCGGACCGCAGGGTGGAGCGCTTCCTGGCCCGGCAGGAACAGGAAGACTAAGGCGCCAATGTCCATTGCCGCTGCGGTGCGCCCCCGAGTAAGCTCGCGCATGTCTCCACCACACTTCCGCTGAACAGGAGCACTCCATGCCCAAGCCCACCTTCAGCCCCGGCGCCCCCTGCTGGGTCGACCTGATGACCTCCGATCCGGAGAAGGCCAAGCAGTTCTACACCGAAATTTTTGGTTGGACGTACGAGGTCGGGGACCAGGAAAAATACGGCGGCTACACCATGGCCTTCAAGGACGGCCAGGCGGTTGCCGGCATCATGCAGAGCCAAGGCTCCGACTACCCGGACGTCTGGACCACCTACCTGCGGGTGGAGGACATCGACTCCGCCACCCGGGCGGCCGCTGCCCACGGCGGCCAGGTCCACATGGAGCCCATGGAGGTTCCGGAGCAGGGCAAGATGGCCTTGATCGGCGATGCCGGCGGAGCAGCCGTCGGCCTGTGGGAGTTCGCCGGCCACACCGGATACCAATTGGCCGCCGAGCCCGGCGCCCCCGCGTGGCACGAGCTCTTCACGCGTGATTACCCCGCCACCGTGAAGTTCTACGAGGACGTCTTCGGCTGGGACACCGAGGTCTTAAGCGACACCGACGAATTCCGCTATACCACCCTTGGCTCCGGCGAGAACGCCACAGCCGGCATCATGGACGCCAGCGCCTGGCTGCCCGAAGGCGTCCCCGCCCACTGGCGTGTCTACTTCGCGGTGGAGGACGCCGACGCCGCCGTCGAGAAGGCTACGGCTCTGGGCGGCAGCGTGGTCCAAGCTGCCGAGGACTCGCCCTTCGGCCGCATGGCCACGCTGACCGACCCCACCGGCACCGTATTCCTGGTCGCGCAGAGCCTGCCTCGGCAGTAATCCGGCCGCCCACCCAACACGGCACCACTGTGTTTAATAACGACGGCGGTGCCCGGCGGCCGGTCGGGCGCCCGCCTTGGCCGCGGGCCCTATGTGCGCGCCGCCGTGTTCGTGCGGTTCCCGCAGCGTGGCGGAAATCTTCAAGACCGGACACCGGCCGCGCACCTAGCTTGGAGGAATGATGACCAACACCACGCAACCCGCCCACGGCGAATACACCGACCACGGAGTCCCGCACGGCATGACTTCCTTGACACCGTTCATCGCGCTCACAGACGCTGCGGGCGCTATCGACTTCTACACCCGCGTTTTCGGGGCCAAGCTGCTGGACCGGACAGATATGCCGGGTCCGGACGGCAACCCCGTCGTCGTTCATGCGACCCTTGATTTCGGCAACGGTTGCCTGCAACTCGGCGAGGTCAATCCGGCTTACCATCTGGTCGGTTCGCCCGAAGGCGACAATGACTGCTACTCGCTGGGCCTCTACGTTTCGGACGTGGATGCCGCGGTGGAGCGTGCCGTGGCGGCCGGCGCCAAGCTGCGCGAGGACGTGAACACCTTCGTGTCCGGCGACCGGTACGGCAGTATCCGCGATCCCTTCGGCGTCCGCTGGTCCATCACGACCCGTGTGGAGGACCTGTCGCCGGAAGAGACCAACCGTCGCGTGGCCGAATGGGCGGAGTCGATGGCGGCCGGAGAAGCCTAACCCGACGGGTTATTTCTCCGGCGAGCCCGGGTAGTGGCGCGGCGTAAAGCCCAGCACCTGGCGGAACTCCCGGGTCAAATGCGCCTGATCGGAAAAACCGAGCTCGGCAGCGAGTTCACCGAGATCCGTTGCCGGCTCGGCCCGGACGCGCTCGGCGGCGTCCTGCAAGCGGCGGCGACGCAGCATCAGCACGGGCGACATCCCGACGTAGCGGGACGCGAGCCGCTGCACGCTGCGTTCGGATAGATGCAATGCCTTGGCCAGTTGCGGCGCCGACCGGATGTCGCCTTCGTCGATCAGCTCCACCATCCGGTTGGCGAGCGCGGCGTCGTCGGACATCCCGTCGTCGAACCGGTGGGCCGCGAGCGCCCGCACGTAATCCTGAAGCAGATCAGCAGCGCGGACCCGGTACCCAGCGGAATCGGCCGCCCCGGAACGGACTGGCACCCCCGGCTTTCCCATCACCTCGCAGATCGACCGGTGCAGGGCAGCCGCCTCTACCGGGGCTTCCGCGTCCAGCAGTTCCGCCGGCCGCTCGGTGAACAGGCGCACGCCGGCGGGCTTCAGCAGCGCGCCGACCGCCCACCCGCTGCCGGCCAGCACCTTGGTGGACGCCCGGCTGGTCGGCCCGTAGACCGCGACGCCGTGAGGCTCCACCACCACATTGCTGGCCGGATAGCCCAGCACCAACTGCTCAGCCTGCTCCCCCGGCGGCAGAGCCCACTCCGGGATCCAGACCTGACGCACGAAAGCAGCCACATCCGCCCGCGCCGGAAACCTGGTCACCACTGACCCGGCACCCGGCGTCAGGTGCCCCTTCGTGGTCGGCCGCACACTCATGTTGCGATCGTAGCCGCGGAGGGCCTGCCCAGTCTGGCCCGGCACTATCCTGAAAGGAAGTGCCTGCGAAGGAGTCCCATGTCTTGCTGCCACGGCCCGGCCCGTCCGGGCCTCGACGCCGCACCCGAGTCCACCGCCGCCGTCGTCGGGGGAACCGGCCACAGAGCACCGGCGGAAGCCGATGCTGCTCAGCGAAACCGGCGGGAGCGGACCATCGAACAGGTGTCGCTGCCGGGCGGCCGGTTCCTGATGGGCGACGCGTTCGACGAGGGCTACCCGGAGGACGGCGAAGGCCCGGTCCACGAGGTAGCGCTGTCCCCGTTCACGGTGGACGCCACAGCCGTGACCAACGCAGAGTTCCATCGTTTCGTCGCGGCCACCGGCTACCGCACCGAGTCCGAGGTCTACGGCTACTCGGCGGTGTTCCATCTGCTCGTGGCCGCCGATGACGCTGATATCTTGGGCCGAGCCGAGGGCCTGCAGTGGTGGGTCACGGTCCGGGGTGCCGACTGGGCCCATCCGCACGGGCCCCGATCGTCCTGGCAGGACGTGTCGGACCACCCCGTGGTCCAGGTGTCCTGGAACGATGCGATGGCGTACTGCGCATGGGCGGGCCGGGCGCTGCCAACCGAAGCCCAGTGGGAGTACGCCGCCCGCGGAGGCCTGCAGCATGCACGCTATCCGTGGGGCAACGATTTGCAGCCGGACGGGACACACCACTGCAACATCTGGCAAGGCACCTTCCCCACCAGCAACACGCTCGACGACGGCTTCCTCGGCCCGGCTCCGGTGCGCACCTTCCCGCCGAACGGCTTTGGTCTCTATGAAACCAGCGGCAACGTGTGGGAATGGTGCGCCGACTGGTTCCTGCCGAAGTACTACCGGAAGTCCCCGGCGGAGAACCCGCCCGGCCCCACCATCGGGCAGGGCCGGGTGATGCGCGGCGGCTCGTTCCTGTGCCACGATTCGTACTGCAACCGCTACCGGGTTGCGGCCCGTTCCAAGAACACCCCGGACTCGGCGGCCAGCAACATCGGCTTCCGCACCATCTCAGCCTGAGCAGGTCGGCAGCAGCAGCCGCCGGCAGGTGACGTGCCTCCGCCAGCCGGGCACCGCCGTCGTTATTCGAAAGCGGCGACCATCGCGCGGTCCAGTTCCACGATCTGTTCCGGGTTGTAGTCTGCCTTGGGCCCCGGGGTGTAGCGGACATGGTGCAGCCGTCCGCTGAAGCGGTAGCAGCCGTGCCGCCGGGACAGCTCCCAGTCCACCGGGCCGCCGCGGTCCAGGCCCACGCTGATTCCGGCGAACGGGGCCATTCCGGTCAGCTGGAAGACCTCGGGCAGGACCGCCACCTGACGCCCGTCGACCTGCAGGCTGATCGCCCACTTGAAGTCGGGCAGCGCGGCAAAGTCCACCCGAATCTCATGGAGCCCGGCTTCGATCGGGGCGCCGATGCGTTTGACCTCGCCGTATTCGTTGTAGGTCAGGACCAGCCGGCCGTCCTCGACGAAGAGTACGTAGCCGCCGCCTTGGTCGCCGTGCGCCACCAGCACGCCGCCGTCACCGTCCGCCATCTCCACCTGCGCGTCGATGGTGAAGGAGCGCAGCCGGACCAGTTTGGCGGAGCGGTAGCGTTCCAGCGTCGGCGCGCCGGGGTACAACGTCACCGGCTGTTCCAGGAGCAGTTCGCTGGCCGGCCGGTTGCGGTTGAACGAGCCGTCGTCGTTGAGCGGGTAGACCTGGTTCCACCAGGCATCGGCCTCCCACTTCGCCGCCAGCTCACGCACCTTCTCCGGATGTTCCGCGGCCACATTGTCCAGCTCGGTCGGGTCGGCTGCCAGGTCGTACAGTTCCCAGCCGTCCTGCTTCCAGCCGGGACCGTTGGGCTCCGGGGCAATCGCCTTCCAGCTCCCCGCGATGTAACCGCGGCGGCCGTTGAGCTCGGTGTACTGCACGGTATGCCTTGACGCCTCCGCGGGATTCCGCAGCCAGTTGCCGAACGGCACGCCGTCGGTTTCCCGTGCCGGCAGCCCGTTGCGCTCGGCCAGCGGCTCGACGCCGGCCAGTTGCAGCAGGGTGGGTCCAATGTCCACGGCGTGCGCGAACTGGTGGCGGACGCCGTCGTCGTCCGCGGTGCGGGGCAGGCCGGCAGGCCAGGACAGCAGCATGGGCACCCGGACACCGCCGGCATGCGGGAAGGTTTTGTACATCCTGAACGGGGTGTTGGACGCGTAGGCCCAGCCGCGCGGGTAGTGCACGTAGGTCTGCGGGCCGCCGATCAGCTCCGGATCCCGCGGCACGTCCGGCTGCCAGTCCTGGGGCAGCCCGGAGCGCGGTGCGGAGAAACGGCTGAAGTAGCTGCGCGTGCCGGTGTCGCCGCCCTCGGACGTGCCGCCGTTGTCCGAGGTGAACACAATGATCGTGTTCTCATACTCGCCCAGCGCCTTCAGGTGGTCCGTCAGCCGGCGCAGGTTCTGGTCCACGTTGTCCACCGCTGCGGCGTAGGCCTCCATGTAGCGCGCGAACAGCGCCTGCTGTTCGGCACTGAGCGAATCCCACGGCACCACGTCGGCGCCGGGCTCGGTATTGCGCGGGGCGCAGCGGGTGCCTTCCGGAAACAGCCCCAGCTCAACCTGCCGGGCGAACCGCTGCGACCGGATGTGGTCCCAGCCGGACTCGTACCGGCCACGGTATTTCTCCATGTCCGCAGCCTTGGCCTGGACCGGTCCGTGCACGGCGGTGTGCGCAAAGTAGAGGAAGAACGGCTTGTCCGCGTCGCTGCCGCGCAACTCGGAAATCATCCCCAGCGCCTGGTCGGTCAGGTCATCGGTAAGGTAGTAGTCCTCCGGGTATTCGTCCACCACCACCTGGCTGTTGTCCCGTACCAGCCGGTGCGGGTGGAACAGCGAGGTGAAGCCGTCCATGCAGCCGTAGTAGCGGTCGAAGCCGCGCTGCACCGGCCACGAGGACTTCTCCGCGGCGTCGTGCATCTTGGACTCCACCGTCAGGTGCCATTTGCCCACCATGAACGTGGCGTACCCGGCCGCCCGGAAGTTCTCCGCCAGCGTCGGCGCATCCGCCGGCAGTTCCATGGCCGAGTTCGGGAAGCCCGGATCCATGTGCGGCACGTAGGCAAAACCTGCCCGGTGCGGATTCATGCCGGTCAGCAGCGCGGCCCGCGCCGGAGCGCACATCGGCGGGGTCTGGTAATTGCCCAGCCGGTAGCCGTGCTCGGCGATCTCGGCCAGCGCCGGGGTGTCGATCTCGCCGCCGAACGGGGCGATGTCGCTGTAGCCCATGTCATCCATCAACATCACGACAACGTTCGGCGCACCTTCGCGGGCGCGCGTGGCCGGCTTCCACGCCGCGACCGACTCGCTGGCTTTCTGCGCAACGGTGCCTTCGAACCCGGCGTAGTCGCGCACCGGGTGCGGCCCGCTGTGGAGATGATCGTTCATGGTGTTTCCTTCGGTGGTGCCGCCGTCCACCCCGCCGCAAAGCAGCTTCGGTGGACGGCTGGGGTTAGTGCAACGGCGTTCGGGTCAGCCGATTTCGGCCCGGTGGCTTTCGCGGGTCATCAAAACCGCCGCCGTGCCCGCGGCGATGACCACGGCCCAGAAGGCTGCCACGAGCGTGATTCCTCCACCGGCGGCGAGAACCAGGCCGGTGGCGATCATCGGCGTGAAGCCGGCGCCGAGAACCGAAGCTCCCTGGTAGGCGAGCGAAGCGCCGGTGTAGCGCACGTGGGTGGGGAACTGCTCCGCAACGAAGGCACCGATCGGCCCGTACAGCAGCCCCTGGACCAGGCCGTTGCCCACCACGATGGCGACCGCGAAGCCCCACATGGTGCCGTTGTCCATCAGCGTGATCAGCGGGTAGGCGAGGACGATGCCGGTAATGCCGCCGATCACCAGTATCTTCTTGCGGCCCACGCGGTCGCTCATCCGGGCGGCCCAGAACGTCACGATCAGGGTCATCACCGCGCCGGCGGCCTTCCAGTTCAGCACCCCGGAGCGGTCCACACCGTTCTCCACCGCCACTGAGACGCCCCAGACGGTGAGCAAACCCTGGCAGCAGTAGAAACTCATCGTGGCCACGAGCGCCAGGACCACGGCCTTCGGGTGGTTCCGCAGCACATCCAGAAGCGGCATTTTGCGCTTCTCGCTCGCGTCCTCCAGTTTGGCGAACATCGGCGATTCGGCCACCTTCAGCCTGATCACCATGCCGACGACGATTAGGACGGCGCTGAGCAGGAACGGAATGCGCCAGCCCCACTCCAGGAACTGGTCGCCGGTGGCAGCCGAGACCGCGGAGACCACCAGCGTGGCCAGAATGGCACCGGCGGGTCCGCCGGCGTTCGCGAAGGAAGTGGCGAAGCCGCGCTTGGTCTTCGGCGCGTGTTCGAGGGCCATCAATGCGGCGCCGCCCCATTCGCCGCCCACCGCGACGCCTTGGACCAGACGAAGGATGACCAGAGCGATCGGGGCCGCGATCCCCACCTGTGCCGTCGGCGGAAGCATGCCGATGATCATGGTGGCCACACCCATGATCAGCATGGAAAGCACCAGCATCTTCTTGCGGCCGATCCGGTCACCGAAGTGGCCGAAGACCACGCCTCCCAGCGGGCGGGCCACGTAGCCGGCCGCCAGCGTTGCGAAGGAGGCGAAGAGCGCGAAGCCATCGCCGAGATTGGCGAAGAACACGTGCCCGAAGACAATCGACGCCGCCGTGGCGTACAGGATGAAGTCGTAGTACTCGATGGCGCTGCCAACGAAGCTTGACGAGAGGATGCGCCGCATCTCCCGCGTGTTCAGCGAATCTTTTGCTTCCGGCTGCGTTGCCGGAGCCTTTACCGCCGTGCTGGTGTTGCTGGTTTGCTGCACGTGGAACTCCTCGAAGGGTTGGGGTCGGGCCTGATTGCTTCAAGTGTGCTGCAGAACACATAATATAGAAAATCAATTGTTCCAATACGATGCATCAAGAGGGCTTATGTCGGATCTGACGTTGAGACAGATGGAATACTTTGTCGCCGTGGTGGACCACGGGTCTGTTACCGCAGCAGCGGCGGCCTGCCACGCCTCGCAGGCTGCTGCCTCGATGGCCATCGCGCAACTCGAGAAGTCCTTGGGAGCTGACTTGCTGGTGCGCAGCCGGTCACGCCAGGTCGCGCTGACGCCGGCAGGAATCGAGTTCGCCGCACACGCCCGGGCGGTGCTTGAACGGGTGACCGAAGCGGCCGCGTCCATCTCCGACAACCTGGGACAGATCCGCGGCCCGCTGCGGGTGGGCTGCAGCCAGACGCTCTCGCCGCGGCTGGTGCCGCCGCTTGCCGAGCACTTCACCAAACACCATCCGGAGGTGGACCTGCGCTTCACCGAAAGCTCTGCGGGAGCCGTTCAGGAAGGCTTGCGCGAAGGCCGGCTCGACGTCGCATTGGTCTACGCTTTGCAGGCCGACGACGATCTTCACCGGGAGCCCATCAAGGACATTCAGCTCCAGGTGGTACTGCCGCAAGACCACCGGCTCGCGAAACAGCCCGCCGTGCAGCTGAAAGACATCGCCGCCGAACCTGCGATCCTGCTGGACGTTCCGCCGACCATCGAACGGCTGACCACCGTGGCCCGCCAGGCCGGATTGGAACTCAACGTGCGCTGGACCAGCGCCAACATGGAGACCATCCGCAGTATGGTCGCCCGCGGCCTTGGCTACTCGTTCGCCAACAGCCCTCCGGTGGACGGCACAACCTTTGACGGGCTGCAGGTGGTGCACCGGCCGATCGCCGACAAGCACGCCCGCAACGCCATCGTTGCCTTGCTGCCGGCCGGCCACACTCCCCCGCGTCGGGTTGCCGCTGCCGTCGAGGTGCTGCGCCAGGCCGAGGCGGCCCGCCCCGAGCCGGCTCCCTGACACGGCGCACCCCATCCCAGGGAACGGATCCAGGCTTTCAGCCCAGCCGCGGGGTCCGCGGCGGCTCGGTGCGGCGGGAACCGGTGGCTTCGAAGGCGGCCGCCAAGGCCAGCAGGGTGTTGTCGTCATAGGCGCGCCCGGCGAAGGTGAGGCCCACGGGCATGCCGATGTCCGCCGTCGTGCCCATGGGCACGGTGACGGTAGGGATGCCGAGGTGGCGCAGGGCCAGATTGCCGTTAGCGACCCAGACGCCGTTGCGCCAACCAAGATCGGCCGCGGCCGCGTTGGTATCCATGTCCGCGGGGCCAACGTCGGCTACCGCAGGGAAGATGACCGCGTCCAGTCTGTGGTGGTCCAGCCACATTTCCAGGTCAAGCCGGCGGGTCTCTTCCAGTCCCCGGAGTCCTTCGGCCAAATCGGGAATGTCGGTAAAGGACAAGACGCCGTGTTCCCGCACATGCGCAGGATAAGCCGCTATGTCGTCGAAATTGTCGTAGCGGTCCGGCAGGGCGCCTTCGGGGTGCGGGAAAATCCGCGCACCGTCCACGCCGGCCAGGGAATGGAGTGCCGGGTCCCCGTTGGCCGCGAGGAAGTCCTCCCATGCCCACGCGGAGAGATCCAGGATTTCGCGTCGCAGGTACGCGGGACTGACCAGCCCGCGGGTGCCGATCGTGGCGGCGCCCGGCCGATCGCCCTCATAGTTGGAGACGACCGGAAAGTCCACCGGGACCACCTCTGCGCCCGCTGCCTCGAGGTCCCGCCGTGCGGCCTCCCATAGCTCGATGACCGATGCCCGGGTCTCGATCCGCTGCCCGGTGGCACCGCCGATGCCGGACTGTTCGCCGGTGCCGGCCTCGGGGTCAGCGTTGGTGTACATGCGCGGGACGCCGAAGCGTTTTCCCTGCAGCATCTGGCGTGCCTGCTGCAGTCCGCGGGGCGCAAGGCCGGGATAGGAGTCGGGCCGGACCGACGAGGCGGCAGGGATGGGCATCCAGGGCTGGGCGCGCCAGAAGTCGCCGCGCGTTTCCGGGTCGTCCGCCACGATAACGTCCAGCACCTCAAGCAGGTCGGCCATGCAGCGGGTGTGCGGCACCACCACGTCCATGGTGGGAACCAGCGGCCAGTTGCCCCGCACGGAAATGACGCCGCGTGAGGGGGTGTAGGCACAGAGCCCGTTGTTCGACGCCGGGGCACGCCCGCTGGACCAGGTTTCCTCGGCAAGTCCGAAGGCAGCGAAACTTGCCGCCGTCGCCGTCCCGGACCCGTTGGACGAACCGGACCCGAAGGCTGCGGTGAGGAAGTTGGCGTTATAAGGGCTTTCGGCACGCCCGTAGAGGCCTCTCTGCATGCCTCCGTTGGCCATTGGCGGCATATTGGTCAGCCCGATGAGCACGGCTCCGGCCGCGCGCAGGCGTTCGATGGCGAACGCGTCGCGCTGGGCTACCAAGTGCTCGAAGGCGGGCGAGCCGGCTGCGGCGGTGAGACCTGTGGCCAGATAACTGTCCTTGGCCGTATAGGGAATTCCGTCCAGCGGGCCGTGCGTTTCGCCGCTAAAGCGCCGTTGATCCGAAGCGCGGGCCTCCGCGAGCGCCGCAGGATTCATGACGACGACGGCGTTCAGCCGGGGGCCGGACTGGTCGTAGGCGGCAATGCGCGCCAGGTAGGCCTGGGTGATTTCCTCGCTGGTTGTCTGCCCGGTCTCCAGCGCCTCGCGCAGTTGCGCAATCGAGGCCTCCACCACGTCGAACGCGCCCATCACGCCGCCGCTGCGCCGAGCTTGGGCTGCTGCTGAGTGATGCAGTGGATACCGCCACCACGGGCCAGGATGGGCCGGGCATCCACCGTGACCACGCGGCGGCCGGGATAGGCTTCGGCAAGGATTTCGGCTGCAAGCGCATCCGCCCGTTCCTCGCCGTAACCGCAGGCAATCACACCCCCGTTGACCACCAAGTGGTTGACGTAGCTCCAGTCGACGAACCCGCCGTCGTCCTGAAGCGTCTCTGGCGCGGGCAATTCAATGATGTCGAAAGGTTTTCCTGCCGCATCCACCTGGGTCTCGAAGAAGGACCTCAGCGACCGGGTCACCTGAAAGTCGGGGTGTGCCGGGTTGTTCTGGCTGTGCAGCAGGAGCCGTCCCGGCGCGGGCAGGGCAGCCACCATGTCGATATGGCCGCGCGTGCCCAGGTCCTCGTAGTCCCTAGTCAGTCCACGCGGCACCCACACGGTGTGGGTGGTGCCCAGGGTGCGGGCCAGTTCTGCTTCGACCCTCTCCTTGTCCGCATACGGATTCCGGCCGGGGTCCAACTGGACGGTCTCCGTCACCAGCACCGTGCCTTCGCCGTCAACATGGATGGCGCCGCCTTCGTTGACCAGCAAGGAGGTGACCAGAGCGGCATTGGCCTGCGCCGCAACGAACCTCCCGATCTCGCGGCTTTTCTCCCACTCGGCCCAGGCCGGTGCGCCCCAACCGTTGAAGGTCCAGTCCACCGCGCCGAGCACCTCGGGACGCGCATCGTGGACCACGAAGGTCGGTCCGATGTCCCGCATCCAGAACTCATCCAACTGCGCTTCGAGCTGTTCGATTCCGCTGCCCAACATGCGGTCGGCACGCTTCCGTTCGGTCGGGTCCACCACCATGGCCACCGGCTCAAACTCAGCGACGGCGTGGGCCACGGCGGTCCAGGCTTCATAGGCTTCCTCGGCCGAGGCTGCGTCCTCGCCCAGCGTCAGCCCTTCTCGGGGAAACGCCATCCAGGTCCGCTCGTGCGGCGCAGTCTCCGCCGGCATGCGCCACGTCATGGAACCCCCTGTTGTCGCTGCGCTCGGAAGGCCTTGCTTCCTGCCGGCATCGTTATTGATCAACTGATCAATAACGAGCAAGGTACTTTAGACTGGTTTGTGATGTCAAACACCCGACAAGCCCTGCGCAAAGCACCGGTCGAACGCGCCGCGGAGCTCGCCCAAGCTGCCCGGAACATCGCCTTGGATCAGGGACTTTCCGCCATCACACTGCGCAACGTCGCCCAGCGTGCCGGCGTTGCCCCGGGCCTCGTGGCGCACTACCACCCCTCCGTTGACATGCTGGTGGCCGCGACATTCTCCAGCATTGTTGCTGCGGAAACCGACGAGGTCTCCGCGCTGGTGGCCGGGATGCCGACGCCGCGGCAGGGCCTTAGCCTGCTGCTCGAGACCCTTCTCGACGAACACCGCCTCGATGTGACGGCGGTGTGGGTGGAGGCCTGGTCGCTGGGCCGCCGCAACGAGGCGCTGGCGGTGAGCGTGCGGGACCAGATGGATGCTTGGCAGGCGGTCGTCCGGGACCTGATTGCCGCCGGCGTTGCATCCGGCGACTTCACCACACAGGATGCGGAATCCGTGGCGTGGCAGATCCTGGGCATGATCGATGGGCTGAACGCCCAGGCCCTGGTGCGCTGGAACGGCGTCGCAGACCGCCACACCCACCTCGCCCGCGCCGTCGAGGTGATGGTGGGCGCAGCCTCGTCGTCATTGCTGCCAGCCGCTCCGCCAGTTGCAGGCATATAAGCGGCGCCGTGTTCAGAAGTTTCCTTCGCCACGGCTGTGCTGGGGCCCCAGCACGTACTCCGGGACAGCTTGGTTACGCGTCCACGTGCGCGTGGTCGCGGACCACTTCGATCCAGCGGTCTGTGACAAGCGACCACAGTTCTCGGAGCGCCGGTTCGGCTTTAGTGAATCGCGCAATAATATCTGGCTCCGGGTTTATGCCCAGATCAGCCAGAATGTCCCCGCTCTCAAGGCTCCATTGACTTGCCGTGCGGGCGACTGCTTCCAGATGGAATTGGACGCCCCAAGCATTTGGGCCGACCCGGAACGCTTGGTTGCGGCATCCGTCGCTCGAGCACAGGGCGACAGATCCCGTTGGAAGCACGGCCACTTCAAGCCAGTGCCATTGGAGCGCCTGCAGCGGTCCGTCGAGGCCGTGAAGCAGCGGATCGGCGGCCCCCTCGGGAGTCAGGTGCATCTCGACAAGCCCGACCTCCGGTCCGGCGGCGATCGTGTCCACTCGTCCACCGGCGACATGGGCGAGCAGTTGGGCGCCGAGGCAGATTCCCAAAAGCGGGACCTGCCTTACCAAGGCGTCCTTCACCAAGGCGCGGACTCCAGGCAGCCACGGTGCGGTCTCGTCGTCAACGGGTCCTGGCGTGCCACCTAGCACGACTATCCCGTCGCAGCCAACGCTGGAAGTGGGCACTGAGTGCGCAGTTTCCGGCCCCACGACGGTCGTTTCCACCCCGGCCCGGGCCAGCCGTTCGCCGACCAGCGCTGCGTCGGCGCTGCGTTCGTGCTCGACGATGAGGATTTTGAGCCTGCCGCCTTCGGCGGCTGCGGACATCTCAGAGCCTCCCTGCAGCAATGATTTTCTTCAGGAATTCCTGCGTCCTGGGTTCCGCCGGGTTGCCGAAAATCTGTTCGGGCGGCCCGACCTCCAAGACCTGCCCCTCATGGAGAAATGCCACCCGGCTGGAGACTTCCCGGGCGAATGACATCTCGTGGGTGGCCATGAGGATAGTCAGTCCATCGTTGGCCAGATCCCGGACGATGTTCAGCACCTCGGCGACTAGTTCCGGATCAAGGGCGGAGGTGATCTCATCGAGCAGCAGCACGTCCGGATTCATTGCCAGCGCGCGCACGATGGCCACCCGCTGCTGCTGGCCACCGGACAGCTGATCCGGAAAGGCCTTGGCCTTGTGGTCCAATCCCACCCGCGCGAGCAGTTCGTTTGCCTGCTTCTCCGCTTCCGCTTTCGCCACTCCCAATACCCGGATCGGGGCGAGAGTTACGTTGTCCAGGGCCGTCATGTGGGGGAATAGATTGAAGCTCTGGAAGACGATGCCCACCCTGCGCCTCAAGGCATTGACGTCAATCCCTTCACCGGACACGACGTCGTTGTCCAAATGGATTTCTCCGCCCTGGATTGTTTCCAACGCGTTGACGCAGCGCAGCAGGGTCGACTTTCCGCAACCCGAAGCGCCGATGAGGCAGACAACCTCGTGTTTGTCGATGTGCAGGTCGACGCCGCGCAAGACAATGTTGTCTCCATAGGCCTTGACCACGCTGTTCATTTCAAGAAAGGGCATGATTATCCTTGCAGCCGCTGTTTTTTCTCGTCCTGCTCCAGGAGCCGGTCAACAAACCGGGTCTGCGGAATAGTGATGAGGATGAACAGAATCGCGACGACGGTGACCGATGACAGGTTGAAGTAGTTGCTGGCGTACGTTTTAGCCTGCGTGAATGCGTCCACCGTTCCGATGATCGTGACGAGCGCGGTATCTTTCTGCAGCCCGATGAAGTCGTTGAGCAGCGGCGGCGACACGCGCCGGAACGCTTGCGGAACAACGACGAAACGCAGAGTCTTGCCGTAGCTGAGCCCGAGCGACCGGGCCGCCGATACCTGCGACCAATGAATGCTTGAAATGCCAGCCCGATAGACTTCGGCCACATACGCGCTGTAGGTCAAGGTCAGCGCGAAGATCGCCGCCCACATGGGACTCATATCGCTGAGCAACGGCACGTTGGCCAGTGGCAGCCCGAACCCGATGAGGTAAATGACGATAATCGATGGGATCGCGCGGAACACGTCCACGTACATCATCGCGAGCCAGCGGATGGGCCTGCCGGCCTGGCCGGGCGCCATCCTTGCGATGGCAATGACCAGACCGAAAATCAGGACGAACAACTCAGCCGTGACGGCAATAATGATGTTGTTGGTGAAGGCCTTGGCCACGTCGCCCAAGCTCTGCGCCATGAAGGAGATGTCGAAGAAGGTGGACTGGACTGCGTGATCGTTCGCCAGCAGGAACAACACGAAGACGCTGACAATGCTGACCGGCATCGACGAACCGAGCGTGATCCAGCCACAGTTGGCTCCCCGGAACCGTAAGCGCCGTCCCTCCACCAGGTCGCCGGCCCCCAGCGCCGCGGCACCTGCCCTGGCGTAACGATGCCCGCGCACGAGCGGGATTCCTGTCACAAGGGCCAGCGCCACGAGTACGGCCCCGACGCTGGTCAGGATGATGGTCCAGAGCCCTTCTACCGCGGCCGCGTTCAACATCGCCGCGGTGTAGGCAGCTAGGCCGAGGGCCAAAATGAAGACGACGGTGGCGGCCAGCAATACCGTACTTGTTGCATCGGCAGGCTTGGCGTCTTTTACGCCTCCCGTCCGAGGGGAGGAAGTTATGGGCGGGAAAACACCCGTCATTTGATGTCGTCCCAAATGGGGATCGTGGCGGGGTCTACTCCGTAGGCGTCGGCAAGATAAGTAGAGCCGAGCTTATCGAGGGTGCCGTCCGCGCGGAGCTCGGCGAGGATCTCATTGACGGTGTCGACGTTGGTTGATCCCTTGGGCATCATCACGCCGTAGGATTCGTCGGTGGGGATTTGGCCCGCCACCTTCAACGCGCCGCCGGATTTCGCCGCTGCGCCCAGAACGATGCTGAGGTCCTGAATGCCGGCATCGATCCTGCCTGCTGCGACGGCAGCCTGCTGTTCCGGGTCTCCGGGGAAAACAGCCACTTCAGTCTTGGGCTTGATCACGTCCGCCACCAGCATCTGCCCCACAGTCCCCTGCTTGACACCGATCCGGGAGTCGGGAAGGTTTTGCTCGTTGACGGAAGAGTCCTTTTTGACCAGCACGCCAGCCGTGGACTGGAAATAAGGTTCGGAGAATTCCATGACCTGCTTGCGCTCGTCGGTGATCGTGATCTGGTTCAGCGTCATATCGAAGTCGCCCGCCTTTCCTGCGACGAGACCGTCAAAGGAAGTGTTCTGCAGGACGATGTTCTCGGCCCCAGCCCGATGCGCGATGTTGGCAAGCAAGCAGAAATCAAAGCCGCTTGCGATGCTCTCGACGGTGTCGCCGTTGTACCAGCCCGGCGACGGGAGGTCTGCCTTCACCGTGATGGTCCCCTCCTTAATCAAGTCAAGCTCGTGCGTGCCCCCTGGGCCGGACACGGCGCAGTCGCCGTAGGACGCCGGCTTCGCGTCAGCGGCAGCATCCTCGGAATCAGCACCGGCGCCCCCTGAGCTTCCGCACGCCGCCAAGCCAAACGCCAGTGCCACCGCACCGGAGGTAGCCACCATTTGGGAGAGTCGCATATCAGGTCCTTTCGGCCGTGCCTAAATCGATTTAGGCGATCGCTTAGAATTGTAGGGGCAGATGCATGGAAGGTGTCAACCACATCACACAACAGAGGGATCCACGCCACATGATGGAGCGGCCGGGCAGGGGCGCTGCGGCACCGCGCGTTCGTATCAAGGACGTTGCTGTCGCTGCCGGGGTGTCGACAGCAACTGTCTCGAACGTCTACAACAAGAAGGGCGAGGTGGCCCCGTCAACGCGGGCAAAGGTCCTGGCCACCGGCAAGAGGCTCGGCTACCAGCCAAACCCATCTGGCCGAGCGTTGCGGATGGGACAGACACGGGTCTTAGGCGTTCTGGTGAGCTACCGGAACTCCCCCGTCTGGCGCTACACGTACCTGCCCTATTACCGCGGCATTATTTCCGACGCCGCCATCGAGGCAATGGACCATGGCTACTCCGTGGTCGCTGCCTCACCGAAGGCGGATGACCTCGCTGATTCCTTCCCGCTCGTAGACGGAGTCATCGTGGTCGACCCCCTGGACAACGACCCCATAGTCGCCTTCTGCGCCGACCGGGGTATTCCGCTGGTCGCCGACGGCGGCTTCGTCAGGGGCTTGAAGGGGGACCAGCAGATGGCGGTCCTGGGCAATGTTGGTCGTTCCGTGCATGACATCCTCGACCTCACGGCCCGCCAAAGCCAGGCCGTGGCCGGGCGTACCCCAACCCACATGGCGCTCTTCACGGGATCCATCATTGACCGCTACACGGCGGAAACAGAAGCGGCGTTTTCCTCCTGGTGCGAGGCACATGGAGTCCAGGCGCGAATCACGGCTCTGGGACCCAGCGAAGACGCGGGGCAGGCCGCCCACCGGCTGCTGTCCACCGATCGGCCCGATGCGGTCTATTGCCTTAACGAGAGTTACTCCGGTGCCATCATCGCAGCCGCAGCAGTTCTGGGGGTGGGAATCCCCGGGGATGTAGTCGTCTCCTCCGCGGCGACCTCCGAGCAGGCCATCCACGACCCGAGGGTCAACTATATGGAATCTGCAGACCCCGAGGGCCCCGGGCGAAGTGCCGTCCGCCTCCTCGTCAATTTTCTGGAAAAAGGAGTCCGGGAAGATGCCCATCGCGTGTTCCGGCTGCGGCCCGCGGAACAATGGACCATGCCGCCACACAGCTAGGGCCTTTGCCACGGGAGGAGTGGCTGATTCGAAGGCTGCTGGGTCGCCGGACAGCGCCCAAGGAAAAATCCCGCCCCACTGCCGCGACCAAGCGATGACGACGTCGGCCGCTCGCCTTTGGGAGGTGAGCGGCCGACGTCGTTCTGGCGGGGTTACCTGTTCTGGTTGATCCGGATCATGTTGCCTGATGGATCGCGAACGGCGCAGTCGCGCGGGCCCCACGGCTGGTCCATCGGTTCCTGCAGGACTTCCGCGCCAAAGGAGACCAGCCGCTCGAAGAGGGCGTCCAGGTCGTCGGTGCTGAAGACGAGCATGGGAAGCACGCCCTTGACCAGCAACTCCTGGAGCTGGTCGCCGTCTGCCTGGGAGCGGCCGGCGTGCGGAGCGGACAGCACCAACTCCAGCTCCGGCTGGTCGGGGCTGCCCATGGTGATCCAGTGGAAGCCTCCGTTGGCGACGTCGTTGCGGACGTCCAAGCCGAGGCCGTCCCGGTAGAAGGGGATGGATTCGGCAGGGTCGTTGACGGTGATGTTGCAGTACTGGAGTGAAATAGTCATGCGGCCAACCTACGCAGAGGCCGGAGCCGGCGCTTCTCGATTCCTGCTCGATCGCGGATCGATGGGCCGGGTCAGCAGTTTCGCGATGCAGGGCGGCATCGCTTCGGCCGCCTCATGCCTGCGGCTGCGGTAGGAACTGGGGCTCTCGCCGGTCAGTTGGGTGAACCGGGTGCTGAAGGAGCCCAGCGAGGTGCTCCCCACTTCCATGCACGCATCCGTCACGCTCCAGCCGGCGCGCAACAGTGCCATGGCCCGCTCGATCCGCCGGGTCATCAGGTAGTTGTAGGGCGTTTCGCCATAGGTTGCCTTGAACCGGCGGGAGAAGTGGGCTGGCGACATCAGCGCCTTGGCCGCCATCGTTGACACATCGAGCGGCTGGGCATAATCGCGGTCAATCAGGTCGCGTGCCCGCCGCAGATGGGCCAAGTTGGCCAGCTCCTCAGGATTCACAGCTTGAGGTTACCGCTCTACCGAAGCTGTCGGAAGTTCTGCCGAGGCTGCCCTGAATCCGCCAACTTCCATAAACCATTGCACTGCCACTTCGGTTGCGCGACGCTAAACACGTGGAACAGCGACTTGATGGCCAGCAGGCTGCCCGCGCGGCTGGCCCCGAAGCTTCCCGTCCGAAAGCAGGGATTACGGCGCGCAACGCCGTGGTGCTGGCACGCGAATCCAGCGAGTTCGACCGCGGGCTCAGCTTCTACGACGTCATTTACGGATTCGCCATCACGCTGCTGGTCACGAACATCGATGCTCCCTCCGCGGAAGCCTGGCAGGACCCTCGGGCGCTGCTCGAATCAGGCGTCGTGCACCAGCTCGCCGGCTTCGCCCTGAGCTTCGCGGTGATCGCCGTGTTCTGGCGGATCAACCTCCGGTTGATCAAACGGCTCTCCGCACTCGACTCGGCCACGACGACGGCCAACCTCCTGGCCGCCGCGTTCGTCATCCTGATTCCGTTCACCACACAGGGCGTGAGCGACCCGGAAACATCTTTGCTGGAGCTGACGACCGTACTGTACGCCGCGAACATCATCTTGGCGTCCTTGGCCCAACTGCTGATGTTTGAGATCGCCCGTCGGCACGGTCTAGAGATCGACCCGATGACGCCGCGGCACCACACAGCCTTCGTGCTCGATTTCCTCGTTCCGCCCTTGGTTTTCGCTGTGTCGATTCCCGTCGCTTTGGCCGCCGGCGGCACGGCGGGGAAGATCACTTGGGCTGCGCTCATCGTGCTAGGACCCGTCTCGGGCATCCTCGCGACCCGCGTCCAGCAATCAACAACAGGCCAATGATCCGGCGCGGCTGAGCGAAATTTTCGCATGATTCGTCCGCATTCCGCGGCGGGCTCTGGGCAATGTCCGCACGCCCCGCTAGCCTCTGCTTACCGGCAGCTCGCGCGAGCTGCCGGTCCCCTTGCTCGCCGCCGTCTCAGCCGGCCGAATTAGGGGATGAATCGCTCAACCTTTGGAGGACATGCAGTGAAGCACCAGCCCAAGAGCAGCACCAACCCACTACCAACCAAACCCAAGCGCTACCGCAGCCTGGCAGCGGCGGCCGCCCTCGCCGTCGTCATTCCCTTCAGCGCCGCCACCCCGGTGCTGGCCGACGCCAATTTCCCCTCCACCGAGGGCAACACCAATATCTCCAGCATCCTGACCTACGACGACGTGGTGAAGGAATTGCGGAAGCTGGAGAAGACCAGCCGCTATGGCGTAGACGCCTTCACGCTGGAAGAAGCGGGCACGCAGGTCAATAAGTCGGAACAGGGCCGCGATCTCTGGGTGGCCACGGTCGGCAACGGCGCCGAACACGTGTGGATCCAGGGCCGCATCCACGGCAACGAGCCCTACGGCACCGATTCAATCCTCACGCTGCTGAAGGATCTGGGCACCAACGGGTCGGCGGACTACCAGCTGCTGCGCGAAAAGTTCACCTTCCATTTCATCCCGATGTACAACCCGGACGGCGCGGAAGCAAACATCCGCCACACCATCCTCTGGGACCAGGCCAACAACCTGCCGGAGTTCGGTTCCAACGGGCGTGAGCAGCGAATCGACCTGAACCGGGACTGGACACCCAACGGATTCGCGGCAAACGAATCACTGGCCTTCTACGAATACTGGACCGATGTGAAGCCGGCCTACGGAATCGACATCCACCACCAGGGCCTAAAGAAGGAATGGGGCACCGGTGACGATGTCACGCTGTCGCTGGGCATCTCGCTGGCTCCGGGCGGGCCGACCCTGCCGGGGATCAAGGACGGCGCCTACGACGAGCTGACCCGCCAGATGCACGTGCACGTCTATGACGAACTGTCCAAGTACGGATCCATCAACATGGACCGCTACCAGGTGGGCAACGGCCTGGAGATCGACATCAAGGGCGGCGTGGTGTCGGCGATGATGCTGGGGCTGGACTACAAGGGGATGAATCCGGAGGGTCACTCCAACCCGGTGGTCTTCTTTGAAACCTCCGGAAACACCTCCGACGGCAGCCTGGGCCAGAAGGCCCGCGGCAAGAGCATCAAGCAGAACCTGCTCGCCATGAAGGAACTGCTGCTGGGCCTGGCCACCGGCGAAGTCCAGCAGGAAGACGCCGACCGCTGGGAAGAGATTCCGCACCAGCCGGTCACCGGCTACAACACCGACTACGCGGGGACCATCCCGGTCCCGTAACCAGTTGCAGCGACAGCAGCGCCCCTGCCCGGCCGGGCAGGGGCGCTGCTGTGTGTGAGGTAAAGGGTTACGCCTCGACGATGATGACCGTGACTACCGGCTTGCGGCGGAGTGCCCGGTCGGACCAGCGGATCAGGGCCTGGGCGATCGCCTTTTCGGCCTCCGGACCGGTCTTGTCCCCGCGGAGCTGCATCAGCGTCTTCTCCACGATGCCGGTGGCCTTCTCCAGCTGCTCAACCGCCGGGGCGAAGCCCACCGGGAAGAACTCCGGCTCTTCTTCCAAACGGCCGGTGTCCGGGTTGACGATCAGCAAGGCGGTGACCGCGCCGTCTTCGGCCAGCCGCAGCCGGTCCTGCAGGGAGGCTTCGGTGGCCGCACCGGCCACCATGTTCTCCACGTAGACGTAGTCCGCCGCGATCTGGCCGGAGACCCGTGCCTCGCCGTCCTTCAGGTCGATGGTGGTGCCGTCTTCCACGATCAGCGCGCGCTTCGGGTCCACACCGGTGCGGATGGCCAATTCTGCGTTGGCCTTCAGGTGCCGGTGCTCGCCGTGGACGGGCAGCACGTTCTTCGGGCGGACCAGGTTGTAGCAGTAGACCAGCTCGCCGGCCGAGGCGTGACCGGAGACGTGCACCTTCGCGTTGCCCTTGTGGACTACGTTGGCTCCGCGCTTGGTCAGGTCATTGATCAGCCGGTAAATCGACGATTCGTTGCCGGGCACCAGCGAGGAGGCCAGCAGCACGGTGTCGCCCTCGGTCAGGTCGATCATGTGGTCGCCGCCGGCCATCCGGGCCAGCGCGGCCATCGGCTCGCCTTGGGAGCCGGTACAGATCAGCACGGCCTTGGTGGGCGGCAGCTTCTCCAGTTCCTTGAAGTCCACCAGCACGTTGCGCGGGATGTTCAGGTAGCCGAGCTCGCGCGCCGTCGTCATGTTGCGCACCATGGACCGGCCCACGAAAGCGACCTTGCGACCGTACTTGTGGGCCACGTCGATGACCTGCTGGATGCGGTGCACGTGGCTGGCGAAACTGGAGACGATCACGCGGCGCGGGGCGGTGCGCATGACCGTGTCGATGGCCGGCACCAGATCGGCCTCGGCGGCGAGGAAACCGGGAACTTCGGCGTTGGTGGAATCGGGCAGGAACAGATCCACGCCCTCGTCGCCCAGCCGCGCAAACCCGGCCAGGTCGGTGATCCGGCGGTCCAGCGGGAACTGGTCCATCTTGAAGTCGCCGGTGGCCAGCACCAGTCCGGCGCCGCTGCGGATGGCCACAGCCAGGCCGTCGGGGATGGAGTGGTTGACGGCCAGGAACTCCAGGTCGAACGGGCCGAACTTCTTCCGGTCGCCTTCCTTGACCTGCACCATCTTGGCGTTCAGGCGGTGTTCCTGCAGCTTGGTCTTCACGAACGCCAGCGTCAGCTTCGCCGAGATTACCGGAATGTCGGCGCGCTCCTTCAACAGGTACGGCACACCGCCAATGTGGTCTTCGTGCCCATGGGTGAGGACAATGCCGACGACGTCGTTCAGCCGCTCCCGGATGTAGGAGAAGTCCGGCAGGATCAGGTCCACGCCCGGGTGCTGCTCCTCCGGGAACAGCACGCCGCAGTCCACAATCAGCAGCTTGCCGCCGTACTCGAACACCGTCATGTTCCGGCCGATTTCACCCAGCCCGCCCAGCGGCACAATGCGCATGGCGCCCTTGGCAAGTTTCGGAGGAGTTTGTAGCGGCTTGGTGTTCATGGATCCCGATCTCTTTGGTGCTATTTATTTGCGGGCTACGACGCCCTACGCCGGAGTAGCCGGCACTGAAGTCTTAGTTGGCCGATACACCCAAGGCGCTTCGACGGCGTTCCGCGCAGCACTGTGGACGGAAAGCATACTTGCCCCGACTTTACCATCGCGGGCGGGCTCCGCTCGGCGCAGCGCCACAAGCCCTCCCCTAACGACGACGGCGGTGCTCGCCTTTTCGTCCGAAACGCCAACTGTCCGTCGGCTAGGGTGGCTGAGGTGGCTACCGGACTTCGGCCCACCCTGAAAACGAAGTGAAGGAGCCAGCGACGGACCGCGTATTCGCCTCCCGGCCGTCGTTGCCGTGGGTAGTTTTGGGCATTGCCATGCTCGCCGTGAGCCTGCGCGCCCCGATCATCGCTCCTACCGCCGTCCTCGGCGACATCCAGGCCGACATCGGTTTGACCGCCGCCGGCGCGGGGCTGCTCACAGGCCTTCCGGTGCTGATCTTCGCGTTGGCCACCCCGTTGGCCACCCGCACCATCGGGCGATGGGGTCCTGAAGCCACCGTGCTCCTGTGCCTGTGGGGCGTCCTGGCCGGAACTGTCATCCGATCCCTGGGCCCGGCTCCCGTGGTCTTTGCAGGCACCGCAATCATCGCTACCGCCATCACGCTGGGCAACATCGTGGTGCCCGTGCTAATCCGCCGCGATGTGCCATGGAACCGGGTGTCAGCGGTCACCGGCGCATACTCGGCCATCATGAACGTCGGGTCCATGGCAGCGGTGTTGGGCACTGCGCCGCTCGCTGCACTCGTCGGGTGGCGGTGGGCGCTGGCAGCCTGGGGCGTCGTGGTGGTTATTGGCTTGGCCTATTGGCTTCCGACGGCGCGACGGCAGCGCGCAGCACTTCGGCCTGAGCGGAGCACTGCGGCCGACCAGCCATCCGCCCGCGCATCGGGAGCAGGCGGCCGCAGCGCCGACGGACCCGGCACCCCGCCTGTCCGGGCACCGGAGGCCCTCCGGGGACGGAGCATCAGGTGGATCGTTGCCGTGCTGACCGTGGCGTTCTGCGGACAGTCGGCCGCCTACTACGCGACCACCACCTGGCTGCCGCTGCTGCTGTCCGATGTTCGGGGCCTCTCCCCTACGGCCTCCGGAGCCAGCGCTTCCCTGTTCCAGGTCGCGGCGATTGTCGGCGCGCTCGGGGTGCCGCTCCTGGCGGCGCGCACCCGGTCCTGGGTGCCGACCGCAGGCGTTGCCGTGCTGTGGCTAACGCTGCCCGTCGGCCTCCTTTTGGCTCCCGACGCCTACCTCCTGTGGTCGTTCACGGGCGGCATTGCCCAAGGCGGCGGGTTTACCGTGATCTTCTCCGTCATTCCCCGCATCGCGCGCACCGACCGTGAGGCCGCAACCGCCTCCGCGCGCATCCAGACCGGCGGATATCTGGCCGCAACCTGCGCCCCGCCCGTGGCCGGGTGGTTGCACACCGTGACCGGCGGCTGGACCTCTCTCCTGCTCCTGGTCCTCGCGTTGACCGTGACGTTCGGCGTTGCCTGTCTGTCCGCCGTGCAGGCATCCCAGCGGCGACACCCACTCCCCTGAGGACGACGGCGGTGCCCAGCAGCCGCTCGAGCGTAGCCTCGCGTCCTACCAACCTCACTTGGTGAAACGTATTATGTTGCCATTCGATGGGAACGGTGAGGGGAACAGGTGCGGCACCGGCCAGACGCACACAAAGCGGCTACTGATGCGCAAACGCCGCACGCTGAGCTGAGCATCAAACGTTCTCCAAGTGGCCGGATTCCTCAATGGGCCAGAGACGAAGCTACTGCGCAGTTGTCTGCATCGCGGCTTAACAAAAGCGACACCACATCCAGCCAGCGGCCGAAGGCAAAAAACCGCCGCAGCAACAAGCCGCGACGCACACGCTCACCCTGGCGCGGCCGCCTCTCCACTGGCCTGGCTTTCGCCTTTGCCATCACCTTGTGCTTTGCCCCGGGCCTATTCAGCAGGCACATTATGCCCGCGGTGGCGCCCTACCTCCCGGGCGCGGACGTACCACCCCGCGGAGTCGAAGCCTCTGAGACGCCGCTCGGCCACCCGCCCACCGTTCCGGATTCGGATGCCTATCAGTTGTACTCAACACCGGCGGGGACTTCGCAGCCCTTCGTCGCTTATGACCCATGCCGCCCGATCCACTACGTGGTCCGTCCCGATAACGCGCCGCCGGGATCCGAGGGGCTGATCGAAGAAGCCATCGCAGAGGTCGCGGCTGGCAGCGGACTCCAATTCGTTTATGACGGCCACACCGACGAGGCTTTCGCCGAGGAAGGACGTGAACGCTTCCAGCCGGATCGGTACGGCAAGAGGTGGGCGCCGGTGCTGATCACCTGGTCGGACCCCAGCGAGGTGTCCGGGCTGGCGGGAAATATTGCCGGGTTGGGCGGCAGTTCCTGGGTTAGTGCCCCCGGAACTCCGTTTGTTCTCGTTGCCGGCCAGATCGCCTTGGACGCACCGGCGCTCCAGAAAACCCTTGGTTATCCAGACGGGCGAGAGCATGTACGGTCCGTCATCATTCACGAGCTCGGGCACGTGCTGGGGCTGGCACACGTTGATGACCCGAAGCAATTAATGCATGCCGAGGCAAACGGCGTGACCTCGCTGGCCGACGGCGACCGGGCCGGTCTGGCACAGCTGGGCACCGGACCGTGCGTCCCCGGACTATAGGCTGCATTTTCGAAGGCTCTTTCAGCTACGGCGGCGCCCTACAGCCCGTCGTGGGTCGCCCCCTGCCGCCCCGCCACGGCATAGTCTGGGACGCAGGGTCATCCGTGGCGTCCGGCCACGGCTGCGATGTCCGGGACCAAGCAGGCATGGAGGCCGACCGCGTGCAGGAAAAGCTATGGAGCAGGAACTTTGTACTGGCAATCGGCACCAACCTGTTCATCTACATAGTGTTTTACCTGCTGATGACGTCCATGGCGCTCTATGCGGCGCAGCGGTTCTTGGCTTCCGACGCCGGGGCCGGTTTCGCGTCCAGCGCGTTCATCGTCGGGGCGCTGGTCTCGCGGTTCTTCGCCGGGCCACTGATTGACAACGTGGGCCGACGGCGGATCCTGCTGATCAGCCTGGCCGCCTTCGTGGCCGTGTCCCTGCTATACGTTCCGGCAGGCTCGCTGACGGTCCTGCTGGTGCTGCGGCTGGTCCACGGGGTGGCATTCGGCCTGGCCAACACTGCGGTGACGGCCGGTGCGCAGGCACTGATCCCGCCCACCCGGCGCAGTGAAGGCACCGGCTATTTCGCGGTCTCCACCACGCTGGCCACCGCGATCGGCCCGCTGATGGCGGTGCTGCTGGTGGTCGGCGGGAACTACGACCGCGTCTTCCTCTTCTGCGCGGCCTGTTCCGTGGCCGCGATGCTGGTGACCCTCATCCTGCGGTTGCCCGAGGCACCGCCAGCGCCCGCCGCCGTCGTCCATCACCACGCCTCCGGCGGCGAGCCGGAGAAGAGGCGTCGGAGTCCCGGCGGCCTGCTGGCGAAGGTCTTCGAGCCGGCGGTCCTGCCGATCACCACGGTGCTGCTGGTGGCTGGCCTAGCCTACTCCGGCGTGCTCTCCTTCTTGGCCTCGTACGCGGACGCGGCCTGTGCCGCGGATGCGGCCGCTCTGTTCTTTGGCGTGTTTGCCGCCGCCGTGCTGGTGTCGCGCCTGACCGCCGGAAGGATCCAGGACCGCCGGGGCGACAACGTGGTGATCTACCCGGCCATGGCGCTGTTCTCCGCCGGACTGGCGCTGCTGGCGCTCGGGCCGGCGGTCTGGGTTGTCCTCGCCTCCGCGGTGCTGAGCGGACTGGGCTTCGGCACCCTGCTGCCCGGGACCCAGGCCATCACCGTCGGGCTGGTTCCGGAGCGCAGGTTCGGCACGGCGCTGGCCACGTATTACTTGATGCTGGACATCGGCACCGGTCTGGGCCCGGTGGCGCTGGGCCTGCTCGTGCCGCTGACTGGCTTCAACGGCATGTACGTCTGGCTGGGCGGGCTGATGGTCGCCTGCATTCCGCTCTATCACCTGGTGCACGGCCGGGCGGCACGAAAAGTCGCTGTGCCGTAACACTGGTCCAGCCACTGGCGCCGCGGAGGCGGGGCCGGGCGGGGCCGGGCGGGGCCGCCCGTTGCCGCCGGCTTGTGGTCCTTGTGACCGACCGGTGATGGCGACCTCTTGCCGCCTCGCGCCCCGGACAGGATGCGCCACATTGCTTGCCGCAGCCCAAGAAGAGCTGACCCTCCGGACTGCTGCCAGCCTTTGACTACCAGGTACGCCGCGCCTTCAGCATCAGGAGTCCTTCACCTCGGAGGACCAATGTGGCGCCCACTGTACGGCGGTGTCCGCCCACGGCCCCTGATGCTCCGACCGCCGGTCTATCAGCAGCGCAGTTGCCACCGCAAGGAACCTCTCCCGCGGGCTACTGCTCCGGCCGGCCCTCTTCGTACACCACGGCGGCCGTGACCAGGTCCTCCCAGGCCATGCCCACGCCGGTGTACAAGCAGCAGGTGCGCGGCCGCCGGACCAGTTTGCCCTCCATCAGGTCGCGCAGGTTGGGCGGTTGGATCTGCTGCCACTCCTCCACGCTGCGTGCGGGGATCAGGTCCCCGCTCTCCCGCCACGAGGACGCGCGGCCTTCCACCACAATGTCGCTGCGCAGCACCAGCGCCGCATCCACCTCGCGGGCATCCAGCCCGTGCTGCCCCACCGACGCGATGATCGACCCGTCCTTGGGCAGCTTTCCGTCGAACAGCGGCACCGGCGAGGACGTCACGCACAGTATGACGTCGGCGCTCGCCACTGCCGCGTCCGGCTCACCGGTCGCGTCGGCCACCGCGATCCCCTCGGCGGCCAGCGCGGCCACCAGTTCCGCCACCCGGTGCGGACGCTGGCCGACCACGGCGAAGCTGGCTTGGGCGAAGACGGCCCGGGCAGCACGGATGTGACTCCGGGCCTGCACTCCGGCACCGAAGACCAGCACCTGCGGAGCGTCCCCGAAACCCTCGCCGTCCGGAGCCGCGGCAGCGATGTTCTTCACCGCAGCCAAGGTGGTGGCCGGTGTGCGGATGGCCGTGAGTTCCGCGCCGTCCATGGTTGCCAGCGGGGCGAGCGTCTCGGCATCGAATAGCACGTAGATGCCCTGGATCTTCTCCAGTCCGCGGGCCGGGTTGGATGGCGCGATCGTTGCAACCTTCACGCCGGAATAACCTCCACCGCCCTCGGTCGGCATGAGCAGGAATTCCCCGTCCGGGGCGGGGCTGAACAGCCTCGGGCTGTCCATTTCCGGGTCAACGCCGGACAGCAGGCCCTCCTCGATGGCGCGCACCGCCCGGCCGAAGGGAAGGGCGGAGCGCACGGCCCCGGCGTCGTAATAGGGAATAGTCACAGCGGTTCCTTTCAGCGGCGGTCAACGGACCCGTGCGCGGACAACCGTTGGCGGGCCGCCCGAGTGCCAGTTGGCCGGAGTCTACGTCCATCCTTGCGCGGTTTCAGCTTTCGTGACCGGAACCACGTCATCAGCACCGCGCGGCGCAACCAGCGCCACCCAGGGCCGGCCAGCGCCACCGGCCCTTGCCACCCCGGCAGACCCGCCCCACTTCCGGGCAGACGAACGCCATCCCGGGCAGACCCCGGGAGCCCATCTTCGCCGCTGTGCTGGACCCCGCGCTGTTATTTGCGTTACTTGTTAGCTGCGTCATGTTTCTTGTACAGTAGCTAAACCGTCCGGTTATTCAGTTATCGAACCCGGTGTTCAAATATAGAACACAGGCCTCCCGCAAACGGCCCAACGAAGTGAGGACATCCCGTGCAGTTCCACCACCACGGTTACGTATCAGGCGACCCCCGGGTCAAGCCCGCCGCCGGCGTCGGCATCGACCGCCCCGAGGAGCTTCCGGACGAAGTCGACGTGCTCATCGTGGGCTCCGGACCTGCCGGCATGCTCGCGGCTGCCCAGCTGGCGCAGTTCCCGAACATCACCACCCGTCTGGTGGAGCGCCGGGACGGCCGGCTGGTGCTGGGCCAGGCCGACGGCATCCAGGCCCGCAGTGTGGAGACCTTCCAGGCCTTTGGCTTCGCCGAGCAGATCACTGCCGAGGCCTTCTGGCTCACCGAGATGAACTTCTGGCGCCCGGACACCGAGAACCCCCGGAACATTGTCCGCGGCGGCCGTGCCGTTGACGACGAGATGGGCATCAGCGAGTTCCCGCACCTGATTGTCAACCAGGCCCGCGTGCTCGACTACTTCGCCGAAGTCGCTGCCAACTCCCCCACCCGTCTGACGCCCGACTACGGCTGGGAATTCAAGACCCTCGAAGTGACCGACGAGGGCGACTACCCGGTGAAGGTGACGCTGGTCCGCAGCGCCGGCCCGGATGAAGGCACCGAACGCATCGTCCACGCCAAGTACGTGGTGGGCTGCGACGGCGCCCGGAGCAAGGTCCGCGCCTCGATCGGCAGCAAGCTGGCCGGTGACAGCGCCAACCACGCCTGGGGCGTCATGGACGTGCTGGCCAACACCGACTTTCCGGACATCCGCACCAAGTGCGCCATCCAGTCGCACGACGGCGGCTCCATCCTGCTGATCCCGCGCGAAGGCGGCTACCTGTTCCGCATGTACGTGGACCTCGGCGAGGTACCCGAGGATGACAACGGCAAGATCCGCCAGACGTCCATCGAGCAGATCATCGCCAAGGCGAACGAGATCATGACCCCGTACACGGTCGACGTGCGCAGTGTGGCCTGGCACAGCGTGTACGAGGTGGGCCACCGCCTCACCGACCGATTCGATGACCTGCTGCCCGAGGACGTCGGCACCCGCACGCCGCGCGTCTTCATCACCGGCGATGCCTGCCACACGCACAGCGCGAAGGCCGGCCAGGGCATGAACGTCTCCATGCAGGACGGCTTCAACATCGCCTGGAAGCTGGGCCACGTGCTCGAAGGCCGCAGCCCGGAGAGCCTGCTCTCCACCTACTCCGCCGAGCGCCAGGTGGTGGCCAAGAACCTCATCGACTTCGACAAGGAATGGTCGACGATGATGGCGAAGAAGCCCGAGGAGTTCAACGACCCCTCCGAACTCGAGGACTTTTACGTGCGCACCGCCGAGTTCCCGGCCGGCTTCATGACCGAGTACACCTCCTCGCTGCTCACGGCCGAGGCCAAGCACCAGGACCTGGCAACCGGCTTCCCGGTCGGCAAGCGCTTCAAGTCCGCCAAGGTCTCCCGCGTCTGCGACACCAACCCGCTGCATCTGGGGCACCTCGCCGAGGCCGACGGCCGCTGGCGCATCTACGTCTTCGCTGACCAGGCCAAGGCCGGAGAGTCCGCCGCCGTTGCAGAGCTGGGCGAGTGGCTGGCCACCGCGCAGGATTCGCCGCTGGCCGCCACCCCGGAGGGCGCTGACCTGGACGCATGGTTCGATGTGAAGGTCATCTACCAGCAGAACCACGAGGACGTTGACATCAACGCCGTGCCCGCCGTGTTCAAGCCCCAGGTCGGCCCCTTCCAGCTGACCAACCTCGAGAAGGTCTTCGGCACCGCCAAGGACGAGGACATCTTCGACGTCCGCGGCCTCTCCCGCGACGGCGCCATCGTGGTGGTTCGCCCGGACCAGTACGTTGCCAACGTCCTGCCGCTGACTGCGACCGCTGAACTCGCGGAGTTCTTCGCCCCGCTGCTGCCGGCCCGCCAGCCGCAGCACTAACCAGCAGATCCGGAGGACGACGTCGGTGCGCACGCGCCGCCGTCGTCCTTCGTCGACGATCCTAGGACCGAGGAGGGACTGTGGCTAAGCCCGCGCCCGGAGACCCCCGCAGTCGCGGACGTTGACCCGCTACCCACCACGACGGCCTGCAAAACCTTGGCCATCGCGGCGTCGGTGGCGCGGCTGAAGAAACTGTCGCGGGCAGCGGAACGATTCAAAGTTGCGGTGTATGCCCGCCCTGGGCGAGCAGACCGTGGCAGCATTCACCGGTTTCTGCCCGTTACAGCGGAGTGACGTAGGCTCCCGCGATTCCACCGTCTACCAGAAACTGGCTGGCCGTAATGAAGGACGAATCATCCGAGGCCAGGAACGCCACGGCGGCAGCCAATTCATCGGGTTCCGCGAAGCGGCCCAGTGGCACATGAATCAACCGACGGGCGGCGCGCTCCGGGTCCTTGGCGAAGAGCTCTTTGAGTAGCGGGGTATTCACTGGCCCCGGGCACAACGCGTTTACACGGATGCCTTGACGGGCGAATTGCACACCGAGTTCCCGGCTCATGGACAGTACCCCGCCCTTGGACGCGGAGTAGGAAATCTGCGATGTGGCGGCACCCATGACCGCGACAAAGGATGCCGTGTTAATGATCGAGCCTCTGCCCTGCTCTTGCATGTACGGAATGACCTGCTTGCAGCAGTAGTAGACGGATGTGAGGTTCACTTCCTGCACCTTGCGCCACGCCTCGATGCCGGTGTCTAGGATGGAAGCGTCATCGGCCGGGGAAATGCCGGCGTTGTTGAAGGCGATGTCCACACTGCCGTGGGCGTCTTTGGTGGTCTTGAAGACGTTGATGACATCAGCCTCGTTCGTCACGTCGGTGCGCACGAACATGCCGCCGACGGACTCAGCCGCTGCCGTCCCCACCTCATCGGAGCAGATGTCCGCGATAACCACATTCGCACCTTCATGGGCAAGCCGCTTGGCAGCCGCCAAGCCTATGCCTGACGCTCCTCCGGTAATGACTGCGCTGCGGCCCTCCAGCCGATTGCTGACAAGCCCGTTGTAGGGGGCCGTGTTCGTGACAGACATGGGATGCTCCTTGGATTGTTCCGCGCTTGGGATAAGTCCTCGCGATCTTTCGCGCGGGTGGTGCACTAACGTGACGGCAGGCACCGTCGGTGTATATCAGGGCACTATTGGGCGGACATGAAGACGTTTTTCACTTCGGTGAAGGAGTCCAAGGCGTCCGGGCCCAGTTCCCGCCCGAGGCCCGATTGCTTGAAACCGCCGAACGGTGTCGAGTAGCGGACCGAGGAGTGGGAATTGACCGAAAGGTTTCCCGCTTCCACGCCACGTGAGACTCGCAGTGCCCGGCCCACATTGGAGGTCCAGATCGATCCCGACAGACCGAATACGGAATCATTGGCAATCCGTATGGCATCCGCCTCGTCGTCGAAGGGCACGACGGCGACCACGGGCCCGAAGATTTCCTCCCGCAGGGAACGTGCCCCCGGGTCGGTGGGCGTGAGCACAGTGGGCGGGAACCAAAAGCCCCCGTCCTGCGGCGCCGATCCCTGGAAGGCGACTTCGGCACCGGCGACGCCATCGGCGTCGTACACGAAGGACGCGACGCTATCCCGCTGTCCGGCGGAAATCAGGGGCCCCATCTCGGTGGTTTCATCTGCGGGATCTCCGACCCGGAAAGCCTTCACTGCAGGTTCGAGCAGTCCGAGGAACTTCTCGTAGACACTGCGTTGGATCAGGATGCGTGACCGCGCGCAGCAGTCCTGCCCTGCGTTGTCGAAGACCCCGCCCGGTGCGCTGGCGGCTGCCTGTTCCAGGTCTGCGTCGGCAAAGACGATATTGGCACTCTTGCCTCCGAGCTCAAGGGTGACCCGTTTGACCTGCTCGGCGCATCCGGCCATGACCCCCTTCCCGACCCGTGTGGATCCGGTGAAGACAACCTTGCGGACCGCAGGATGCGTGACGAAGCGCTCGCCGACTATCGATCCCTTGCCCGGGATCACCGTGAAGACGCCTTGTGGTATCCCCGCTTCCAGTGCCAACTCGCCCAGCCGGATGGCTGTCAACGGGGTGAGCTCGGCGGGCTTGAGGACCACTGTGTTTCCGGCTGCCAAGGCAGGCGCGAACCCCCAACCCGCGATGGGCATGGGAAAGTTCCACGGAACAATGACGCCCACGACGCCCAGCGGCTCGTGGAAAGTGATGTTCACTCCCCCACCCACGGGGATTTGTTGGCCGAAATGCCGTTCCGGCGCCGCGGCGTAGTACGTCAGGACATCGCGCACGTTGCCTGCTTCCCACCGCGCGTTCCCGATCGTGTGTCCCGCGTTCGCGACTTCGAGGCGCGCGAGGTTCTCCAGATCCGCGTCCACCGCGGCAGCGAACCGGCGCAGCAGCAGCGCGCGGTCGGCCGGGGCCACGGCGCGCCAGGTCTCGAAGGCGGCGGCTGCCCGTTCGATTGCCTGGTCAGCCTCCCCAACCTCGGCAAGCGATACCTCGCGGATCCCCCGGCCGGTTGCCGGGTTCAGGACGGTGACGGTGCCCATGCGTGGCTCTCCTGTCGTTTTCTCCGGTAGGTGGCGGCTGCGGTGATGAATCCTGCAAACAACCGGGCATCGCCGGGGTTCTCCTCGGGGTGGAACTGCACGCCCAGCGCCCAGCCCGGTGCCTGCGGGCACTCGACGGCCTCGATGGTTCCGTCCGGGGCCCAGGCGGTCGCCTTTAGCCCCTCGCCCAGCCGGTCCACCGACTGGTGGTGATAACACGGTGAGGTGGCGGATTCCCCTAGCAGTTCCGCGATCAGCGATCCGGGGGCGGTGGTGAATTCCACCGTGCCGAATATGCCGGGTGAGGGCTGGTACCTCGATTTGGGCAGCAGATCGGGAACGTGCTGGTAAAGGGTCCCGCCGAGGGCGACATTGAGGATCTGGGCACCGCGGCAGATCGCGAACAGCGGCAGTCCCGCGTCCAGTGCCGTCCGCGTCAGCCGGATGTCGTGGTCGTCGCGTTCGGGTTGGAATGCGGTGCTGGGGTGCGGCTCGGCCCCGTAGATCGCCGGGTCGACGTCCACCCCGCCAATCACGATGAGGCCATCCAGCACCTCCAGGACTGATTCGTCGGTGCCCACGGGAGGTAAGAGCAGCGGCGTGCCACCTGCGGCGGCGACGCCTGTCACGTACTTGCCCGGAACAATTGCGGCAGGACTGGACCAGACACCCCAGGACGCCTCCTGCCAATAGGTGGTCAGGCCTATTCTTGGTCTGACCTGTGCAGGGCGTCCCATCAGTGGCGTTCGAATCCGCGGCGGACTTCCCAGTCCGTGACGGCCGCGTTGTACTGATCGATTTCCACTTCGGCGTAGTGCGTGTAGTGTTCCACGACCTCTTGGCCGAATAGTTTGTAAGCTACCGAGGAGTTCGCGAA
Source organism: Arthrobacter sp. SPT-J7 (assembly GCF_059089965.1). NCBI lineage: Bacteria > Bacillati > Actinomycetota > Actinomycetes > Micrococcales > Micrococcaceae > Arthrobacter > Arthrobacter sp. SPT-J7. The sequence goes on along the minus strand of NZ_JBNHFF010000004.1, from coordinate 211,100 downwards.
CAGCTCGCACGCCTCCGCCATGGTGTGCGGAACGTGTTCCGCATCCGAATCGTACGCGTTGCCGGACGTCATCGGCCCAAGCTCGAGCTGGTGCTCGATTCCGTAGAGTCCGCCCGCCAGCATGGCCGACAGCGCGAGGTACGGGTTCGCATCCGCCCCGGGGAGCCGGTTTTCCATCCGGGCCGAACGTCCCTTGCCGACCAGACGTATCGAACAGCTGCGATTATCCAGCCCCCAGGCGACGGCGGTTGGCGCGAATGAGCCCTTGGCGAATCGCTTGTAAGAGTTGATGTTTGGTGCATAGAACAGGGTGAATTCGCGCATGGTCGCGAGCACGCCCGCAATGAAGTGGTCATAGAGCGCGCTGCGCTCGCCCCGGTCCTCGTCCCAGAATGCGAGGTCGCCGTCGAGCCCACGCAGAGACATGTGGATGTGGCAGGACGATCCATCGCGTTCATTGGGTTTGGCCATGAAGGTCACGGCCTGGCCACGCTGGGCCGCCATGTGCTTTGCGGAGAGCTTGTAAAAGGTGTGGTTGTCCGCGGTGGTAATGACGTCGTCGTAGCGAAACGCGATCTCGTGCTGACCGAAGTTGCATTCACCCTTGGCCGACTCCACGATCATCCCAGCCTCAAACATCGTGTTGCGGATGTCGCGCAGCAGGGGCTCCACGCGCATGGAGCCGAGAATGGAATAGTCCACGTTGTACAGGTTCGCAGGTGTCAAGTTGAGGTAGTGCCCGTTCTGGGCGTCCTCGTAACTGTTGTTGAAGATCATGAACTCGAGTTCGGTGCCCGCAAGGGCCTTGAAGCCAAGCCCTGCCGCCTTCTCCTGCTGCGAACGCAGGATGCTGCGCGGGGAAACGGCCACGGGCTCTCCGGTGGTGTAATTGAGGTCGGCCTGAATCATCGCCGTTTTTTCCAGGTAGGGAACTCGACGGATCGTATCCAAATCCAGCTCGAACTCCATGTCGCCGTAGCCCTTGTCCCAGCTGGTCATTGAGTAGCCGCCCACCGTGCTCATTTCGGTGTCCACCGCCAGTAGGTAGTTGCAGGCTTCGGAACCGTCCTCAAGCGCGGAGTCCAGGAAGAACCCGCCATGGATGACCTTGCCCTGCAGCCGCCCCTGCATGTCGGTGAATGCGACGATGACGCTGTCGATCTCCCCGGTCTTGATCGTCTCCCGCAACTGCTCGACGGTGAGCATCCTGTCACTGCGCGGATGTGAAGTCATGGCTCTGCTTTCCTCGGTGGAGTCGGAAGTCCGGATGGGGTTCATTTGAGGGCCTTCTCAGAGTTCTCCAGCATGGCAAATTCCTCTTCGGGGGCACTCGCCACAAGCCGGTGGCGGCTGTAGAACCAGAAGTAGGCAATCGCGACGAGGAAGACTCCGGCGGTGACGCCGGCGGCCACGGCATCCAGAACGAAAGTGGCGATGAGTGCAACGACGGCAAGGACGAGGGCAATGCCTGTGGTCGCAATGCCGCCCGGAGTCCGGTAGCCGCGGGGCAGGTCCGGTTCCTTGATCCGCAGCATGATGTGGCTCAAGTTCAACAACACGTAGGAGAGTGTCGCCCCGAAGACAGCGATATTAATCAGCAGTCCGCCATTACCTGTGACGGCGGCCAGAATGAACCCGATGCTGCCCGGGACCAGGAGTGCCACCCAGGGAGTGTGTCGATTTGAGGTGACGGAGAGGAAACGCGGGAGATAACCCGCCCGTGAAAGGGCGAAGAGTTGGCGCGAGTAGGCGTAGACAATTGAGAAGAAGCTCGCGACGAGTCCGGCAAGTCCGGCGTAGTTTACGATGTCGGCGACCAGTGCGTTCTCGCCGTAGGCGGCACGTAGCGCTTCGGGAAGCGGCGACTCTGAAACGCCCATGGCGCTCGCGCCCGCCGTTCCTGGAACCAGGATGAGCATGGCCGCGCCGGAAGCCACGAGGAACATCACCGCGAAAATAATGCCGCGCGGCATGTCCTTTTTGGGGTCGGCCGTTTCCTCGGCGGCCAGTGGAACGCCTTCTACGGCGAGGAAGAACCAAATGCCGAACACCAGCGCCGCGAGAACGCCAGGGATTCCGAAGGGCAGGAATGCGCTGGAGCCTGTCGAACCGTCGGGGACGATGTCGAAAAGCTTGGCAGCATCGAAGTGCGGGATGAGTGCTATGACTGTGATGACCAAGGCCGCGATGGCGATGGCCGTGATAGCGAACATGAGCTTCAAGGCCTCGCCGACACCCCACATGTGGATGCCGATGAAGACGAGGTACGTGACGAGGTAGACCGGCCACGAGTTGGTCAGCCCGAAGAGCCCCAGCGCCTCGATGTAGCCGCCAATGAAGGTCGCGATCGCGGCCGGGGCCACCGCGTATTCAATCAGGACCGCCATGCCGGTGGCGAAGCCGCCCAAGGGCCCCAGAGCACGGCGGGCGAAGCCATAGCCCGCTCCAGCGGTCGGGAGCGTCGACGACATTTCGGCCAGTCCGAACACCATGCAGGTATACATCAGGCCCATGAGCACAAAGGCAATGAGCAGACCACCCCAACCCCCGACAGCCAGGCCAAGATTCCAGCCGGAAAAGTCCCCAGAGATGACATACGCGATGCCAAGGCCGGCAAGGAGCACCCAGCCGGCCGCCCCGGGCTTCAGTTGACGGTGTTTGAGATAGTCCTTGTCCACCACTCCGTAATCGATGTGGGATTTTCGCGCCATGGGATCGCCTCGCTGGTCTGTGAAGGATGTAGCTCGGAAGGCCGAAATATTCAATGGAGCATTTTTAGTCCATTAACGTCTCTCACTGTGGGCCACCACACGTTGTCACGTCAATAGTGCGAAAAGGAAATCTTTGATCAAGGGTCACTTTCCGACCCAATGGAGCATTAGTTACCGACATGGCATGCTGGTCCAATGGACATGGCCGCCAAGCGTGAGGCGCAGCCCCCCGCCACTTATCAACTGCTGGGCAGGGCTCGAAAGGGCAACGCTTTCGAGGAGACCGTCGAACATCTGTTACGCGGCTTTAAAAATGGGATTTTCCCTCCCGGCGGACGGCTTCCGCCCGAACGGGAACTGGCCGAGGCACTGGGGGTCTCACGTGCAACATTGCGCGATGCCCTAGCAGAGCTACAGAGGGCGGGGTACCTCACCATCCAGCGCGGCCGTTATGGCGGCGCTGTGGTCGCGCCCGAGTTGCCCACGAGCGAAACGGCTCTGAGCAAAGAGGACCAGGACATGGTCGAGGACGTCCTCACGTTTCGAGCCGTGGTAGAGCCTGCCGCCGCAGCCCTTGCGGCGGCAGCGACCCTGACCGCGACGCAACGCACAAGGTTGCTGGATGCCCTACGCGCCGTCAGTACGGCGGATCCCGGGCAGTACCGCCCGCTGGATGCACGACTGCACATCACCATCGCTGGACTTTCGCCATCCCCGCGGCTCACCGCGTCGGTGGCAGAGGCCCGCGCGGCAACGAGCGACCTGTTGGATAGAATTCCCTTCCTGACGCCGAACATCGAGCATTCAGACATTCAACACCAGGCCATCATCGACGCGATTCTTGCTGGTAATCCGACGCGCGCACGCGATCTCATGACCGAGCACTTGGAGGGCACGGCCTCGCTCCTCCGCGGCTTCCTGTCAAGGCAGGACGTCGGCGGTGGGTCATAGCCCGACATCAGGCCTTGATTAGCCGGCTGTGGCGAAGAACCTCATCGACTTCGGCTAGGAATGGTCGACCAGTACGTGGCCAACGTCCCGCTGACCGCGACCGCTGAACTCGCAGAGTTCTTCGCCCCGCTGCTGCCGGCCCGCCAGCCGCAGCACTAACCAGCGGATCAGGAGGACGACGGCGGCGCGCAAGCACCGCCGTCGTCCTCCTCTTTATCGCATCGAGCGGTCAGCGCAGATCCAGCCGCATGAGGACGCGGGGAAATCCGTTCAGCACCGAGCCGGTGTCCGCCGCTTTGCTGAAGCCGGCCCGCTCGAAAAGTCTCCGCGTGCCCACATAGGCCATGGTGAGATCCACCTTCTCGCCGCGGTTGTCCACCGGGTAACCCTCGACAGCGGGAGCGCCGTACCCGCGCGCGAACTCCACCGCGCCAGCCAGCAGCTGGTGCGAGATGCCCTGGCCGCGGTGCCCGGGCCGCACCCGGATGCACCACACCGACCACACGTCGAGGTCGTCAACCTGCGGGATTTTCCGGCTGGTGGCAAAGCTGGTGTCGGCCCGCGGGTGCACTGCCGCCCAGCCCACCACCTCCTCGCCGTCGTAGGCGAGCACCCCGGGTGGCGGATCCTGCCGGCACAGGCGCTGCACCATCTCGCCGCGCTCCGTCCCGCGCAGGGCCACGTTGTCTTTCGACGGGAGGCGATAGCTCAGGCACCAACAGACGGTCGCGTCGGCACGCTTCGGCCCCACGATTGCCTTCACGTCCTCGAAGACGTCTGCTGCCCGGACCTCCACCGCCATGCACCCACACTGGCAGCATCACCGGGCCCTTGCAATGGGTGTTGACTGCCGGGCCTGCTGGGGCTCCCGGGCGGGCCCCGGCGGGGCGCGCGCTAACCGCCCTGCCGGCTCACCATTTCGTTGATCCAGATGGGCGCGAACGGCGAGGTGCAGTTCGGCGGTGTGGGGTAGTCCTTGAGCACTTCCAGGCGTTCGCCGATGTCGATTGCGCGGGCGCGGTGCTCGGCATGCTCAATCCCGATCTGGGCCAGGGTGTGGTTCATCGCCCACTGCAACCGGTCCGGCGCGTGTTTCATCTCCGCCTCGACGGTGTCCAGCAGCCCCGGCAGGTCCAGCCCCTCGGGCTTCTTCGCCACCCGTTCGGTGGTCAGCGCCCAGCCGGCACTGGCCACCACCGGATCGGCATCCGCGGTCCAGGCCACGCGCAGCTCCTCGGCATGCGGGCTCTTCTTGACCACGTAGTTCACCAGCCAGTCGTGCACCTTGGGCGCCCGCGACTCGCGCAGCATGGTGTCCAATTCGTCGCGTCCGAAGGCCTTCGGACGGCAGATCAGCAGTGCCAGCAGCCGCGCCGCCGTATCGCCTGTTGCCCACAGCTCGCGCGCCAATTCCTGCTGGGTCTTCAGCCGCTTCGCAACCGCGCGCAGCTTGGACAGGTTCACGCCGTGGTCGTCGCCGCGCTTCTCGTTCGCCTCGCGCACCTTCGGATCCTCAAGCCCGGCCAGTTCGGCCATCACCTCGGCCACCGTCGCCATCTCACCCTCCCGGTCATTCACACGTCAGCCTCCAGCATATGGGTCGCCCCGGACTGGTTAAGAGAACGACGACGGCGGCGCTCACCCGTCGTCGTCCTGGCGGCCCTCTGCTTGTGGTGCGAATTAACCATCCGCACTGTTTGCCGGACGCAATGTCCCGGCGGAGGTGCCATGCCGTATGGTCAGGGGTACGGAACAAAATCTTTTGTTCCCGTTAAAGCGCAGCATTCTCTGCTGGCGCTGAGGAGGCACTCATGGCCGACAAATCTCCCCGACAATCTGCATCCAAGAAATCGGGCAAGTCCATCAAGGAAAAGCGCAGCGACAAGAAGGCCAAGGCGGCCGGCGCGGCAGCCTCGGAGACACTGACCACCATTAAGAAGCGCTGAGCCGCTTGACGCTGCTGTCGCTCGGAGTCCTGGCGACGACGCGCAAGGCCGATGAGCGCAGGCTGGCCATTCATCCTGCGCACATCGAGCGCCTTGACGCCGACCTCCGCGAGCGGATCATCCTTGAGCAGGGTTACGGCGAGCGCTTCGGTGTGTCCGACGAGCACCTGGCGCAACTGGTGGGGCGGATCGCCTCGCGCCAGGAGCTCATTGAAGCAGCGGATATGGTGCTGCTGCCGAAGCCACAGCCGGAAGACCTTGCCGAGTTCCGGGACGGCCAAATCCTCTGGGGTTGGCCGCACTGTGTCCAGGACCGTGCCATTACCCAATTGGCCATCGACAAGCGGCTGACCCTGATCGCCTTCGAAGCCATGAACCATTGGGCTGAGGACGGCAGATTCGCACTCCACGTTTTCCACAAGAACAACGAGATGGCAGGCTACTGTTCAGTGCTGCATGCGCTGGAACTGGCAGGATCTACCGGCGACTACGGCCGCCCGCTCACCGCCGTCGTCATTGGTTTCGGCGCCACCGCCCGCGGCGCAGTCACGGCCCTGAACGCGCATGGCATCCATGATGTTCAGGTGCTGACCAACCGCGCGGCGGCCGCCGTGGGATCGCCGATCCACTCCGCGCGCATCACTCAGTTCGATCACGACGCTGCGGCCCCGCATCTCAGCCATGTCATCACCGACGACGGACGGGTGCCGCTGGCGCCGTTCCTCGCGGAGCGCGACATTGTGGTCAACTGCACGTTGCAGGATCCGAACAACCCGTTGATCTACCTGGACGAAGCTGACCTGGACGGCTTTCGGCCGGGCAGCCTGATCGTCGATGTCTCCTGCGATGAAGGCATGGGCTTCAGCTGGGCGAAGATGACGACCTTCGCCGAGCCCACCTTCGAGGTGGGCGACCACGTGAGCTACTACGCGGTGGACCACACGCCGTCCTACCTGTGGAATTCCGCGACCTGGGAAATCAGCACGGCCCTGATCCCGTTCCTGCGCACTGTCATGAGCGGACCCGGCAGTTGGAGCGCGGACGACACGATCAGCCGGGCCATCGAAATCCGTGACGGCGTCATCGTCAATCCGGCGGTCCTTGCGTTCCAGCACCGCTCGGCAGAGTATCCGCACGCGGCTGTTTGAGAGTCGCGGCACCTACCGCTGCAGAGGAAGGGCGACGACTGCCTACGGGCGGCCGTCGTCCTTCTGTTTGGCAAGCATGGGGAGCTGCTGCCGGATCCGGGCGGGCAAGGCACCGCAAGGATAGCGGTCGTAGTTCAGCAAAATCACAGCTGAACCGGGGCACCGATTCGGGCCTGGTGTTCGTTGTGCCAAGCGAGATCACCGACCGAGAGCAGGAAACCTTGTCCACTGAGACCCGCCCGCGGCCGAAAGCGGGGCGCACTGTCCTCGTCCTCGGCATCGACGGGGCCGGGAAGACGACGGCAGCCGCGTCGCTGGTCGCCGCCGAGCGGGCAGCGGGCCGTCCGGCGCGGGTGCTGCGCAATCCGGCCGGGCGGCGCTGGCTGGCCCGGGCCAGTGCACGCCTTGGCATCACTGTGACACCGCGCTGGGCCGACCGGTTCGAGTCGACTGTGCGCACCCTCAACGTGTTGGTGTCCCAAATCCGTGCCGCCACCTTCCACGGGACCACGGTGATGGACCGGCACCTGCACTGCCAGCAGGTCCTCCGCACTGTGCGCGGCCTGCCGCCGGGACGCGTCCTGCCCTGGCTGGTCCGCATCCTGCCGAGACCCGACGCGGTGGTGCTGCTGGATGTTCCGGCGGAGACGGCGCACGCCCGGATTACGGCGCGGGGCGAGGATTCCGAGTCCGTGGACTATCTCCGGGCGGCCCGCTGCGCCTACCTGCGAATGGCCGGGTCGTTGAACTGGCAGGTCATCGACGCGGACGGGTCCCGCAGCGACGTGCTGCACCGCATCCTGGCTGCCGCCTCGCCGCCGGCCAGCTAGCGGCGCCGTCCTCGTCCCCATAGGGAATGCTGTGGAGCAGCCCTCAGATCGGGAGTAATTAGCGAGCACTCCTGCGATTGGCTGACTAGCGAGCATTCCTGCGATGAGGAGTGACTAGCGAGCCGCCTCCCGATGGGGAGTGCTCCCCATACAGTTCCGCAGCTTCCCGTGGGACAGTAGCCCAAGGAACGGTTAACCACGGAAGGCGGGGCGGGCATGGGTAGCTGGCGGATCAGTCCCAGGCAGCTCCATGCGGTACTGGTGGATGTGGCCGCGGACGGCCAATCGCTGGACAAGGCCGCAGGCGACGCGGCAGCGGCCGGTGAGGCGGCGTCGTCGTTGTTTGGCAGCGCCGCCGATGTGGCGGAGGCGTTCGTCGGGTTCTGGTCGCCGAGGAGCGACGTCGGCCAGCGGATCGCCGGACTGGTGTACGGCAAGTCCCGGGTGGTCGCCGAGACGGCCGAGCTGTTCATCGACGCGGACGGGGAGATGTCCGCTGCCGCCGCTGACTTCGCCGAGACCCTGAACGCCGGTGACGCGCCGGTCCTCGCAGCGCGCGGTTTCGGCCCGGTGCCGCAGCCGTGACCGTCAGGTTGGCCAGTGTCCCGGAGCTCGATGTGCCCTGGGACCAGCTGTCGGACGCGGTGGAGGAAATGTCGCGCCGAGCTGCTGCCACGGCCAGCTACCTGTCGGATGCCCAAGCCGCGTGGTCGGGACTGAAAGACGCGTACCGGCAGCCGGAGACCGAGCTGGAAGTCCACGCCGCGCTGGATGAGCTGGACGGCCCGATGCAGGAATGGACCGCGGCTCTGGCCGCCGCTCGCGATGCCGTGGCAGCCTTCGTCGCCGCAGGCCAGCCGCTCCAAGCGGAGGCGGAAGAACTCCGTGCGGCACGGCCCGGCCTGGCGGCGGCTCTGAACGCCGCGCTGGGCGGCGCCGAACCGCTGGACGACAATCAAGCGGAGCGTGCCATCCGCCGGGCCGAAGCCTTCAACGGCCGGGTAGCGTCGCTGCGGGCGGACTGGCAGGCGCTGAGCTCCGAAACCGCGGCCGCGCTCCAGGCTATCAGCGGCGGCACCCTCGACTCGCTGCCGGCCACCCCGCTGCTGGCCGCATCGGCAGCGCTCCCGGCCGCGCCGCCGTGGGCCGGCTTCACCACTGGCTTGAACGAGCGCTTCGGTCCGCTGACCCCTGAGGCGTACCTGGCCTCGCTCACCGGGCTCACCGACCAGGAACTGCGCGAGTGGGCGGCGGCCAACCCCGAAGGCGCGGCCGTGCTGGCCGCCAACAAGCTGCCGGCCTGGCGGATGCCCGGCTCCGCCGAGGCAGTGATGGCGCGGGCGATGGCCAACGACGCCGCGCTGACCGAAGCCGGGATCAGCAACATCCGGGACACCTGGAAGGGGCTGGCGCCGGGAGACCAGGAACGCCTGCTGCTGCTCTATCCGGCGGTGTTCGGTGCCCTGAACGGTATCCCGTTTGCCGGCCGGGTGCGTGCCAACACCATCACCGCCGCCGGCTACCGCGAAACGGTGGCCAGCCAGCAGGAGCGGCTCGGCGCGGAGCCGGTCCTCAACGACTACCTGTCCTCCGGCCGGAACCAGCACCGCGCGGAGTACCAGCGGGCCTACCTGGAGTACACCGAGGACCTGGAAATATGGCAGGCCGAGCACAACCGGCTGGCGACGCTGCGCACGGGACTGGACTTCGCCGTCGAGCATCCTCTGCAGGTGGTGATGCTCAGCCTGGACGGCGACGGCCGGATTGTCACCATGGACGGCGCGCTGGGCCCGGGCACCCGGACCATCGCCACGCTGGTGCCGGGCACCGGCGCGGACCTGGGCCAGCTGGAAGCGTACACGCGCCGGCTGGACGCGGTGAACGGCGAGCCCGCCACGAACGCGGTCTCTTTCTACTGGCAAGGCACCGACCTGCCGGATGAGATCAGCGACAACATCACCACCTCGTTCAACGAAAACGGCGGTCCCCTGCTCGCGGCGTTCGACCATGCCCTGGACCTGGAAGTCAGGCCCGATGCCCGCACCACCTACATCGGCTACAGCGCCGGCGGCTCGCTGCTGGGCACCGGCGAGCGCGAAGGCCTGGATTCCACCAACATCGTCTACGTGGCTCCCGCCGGCACCGGGCACAATGTCGGCAGTCCCGAGGACACCGCCAACCCCAACGCCCACCGCTACTGGCTGCAGACCCGCGACGACCCGATCTCTGCCGCGCAACTCCTCGGCGGCGGCTACCACGGGCCCTCGTTCTGGCGCGGCGGCAGTCCCACGGTGATGAATCCGGTCCGACTGGAGACCGGTTTCCTCTCCGCCGCTGATCCCGACTCGCTGATGGGCGGGCACACCGACTACTTCCGGCAGGATTCCACCGCCGCCACCAACATCCAAGGTGTTATCGAAGGCACCGAGGTCAGTCCGTACGTCGAGGACCAGGTCCACCAGACCTACTCCCCCTATGGCCCGCGCATCGTCAGCCCGCTCGAGCAGAATCCCGAGGACTACGCCTATGGCAATCTGGAAACCGTGACGGTGGAAAGTCTGGAGAAATGAGCGTGCGGGCCCGGCTCCGCTTTCGTCCCGCCGCAGGCGCTCCGCATCCGCACCGCCGAACAGTACGACGGCGGAGGCGCGGCTACGCTGCTCGGCTCACCGCCGCTGCCGCTTTGGCCATCACCACCCTAGGAGGCTGCGCCGTGTCGCAGGAGAACCAGCCGCAAGAGAACCAATCGGTATCGCAGGACTACGGCCGCCAGCTCGAGCAGCTGCTGCCCCAGGCGATAGCGGAGGCGTCCTCCGCCGCCGACCTGACGGTGGACCTGCTCCGCGAGGAAACCTGCCTGCGCCCCGAGGACGAACAACCGCAGACCCAGACGGCCTGGATCGGCCGTGCCACCGGCAAAGTCGCCGACGTTGACCAGGCGAACGCCGCCCTCGACGCCACTGCCGACTACCTGACCGGATCGGGCTGGGAGCAAAAGAACGAGGCCACCGCCCCAACAGGCAACGTCCGCACCCTCTACTTCCGCAACGGCGAGCTCGGCGCCACCGCCGCCCATCACGTCGCCGGCGGCGTTAACGCCGTCGTCCTCTCCTTCAGCAGCCCCTGCCTGGACCACCCCGAGGACCACCGCATGGTCCGCTCCCAACAGGACCCTGAGTTCGGGATGAACAGCCAGTACTACGACGACGGCGCCTAGGACTCAGGAAGGGCGGTCGGCAGGGGCGGCTTTGGGCCCAGCCAATTACCCTGCGGAGCCACTCACCGAGTGGCCCATTTGGCAGCGATGCAAAGGGGGACAAGCCATTTCGTTGGCTTGTCCCCCTTCGGCTCGGCCGCTTATCGCCGCCGTCAGACTCCTGCGCTAGCAGCAGACGAAGCACGGTATGCGGTTAGCCCGCCGTCGACCCGAATATCGGCTCCATTGACCCAAGTTGCGTCGCTTGAGAGAAGGAAGGCCACAACGGCCGCGATGTCGTCGGGCTCGCCGAACCTGCCCAAGAGCTTGGCCGCCCCCTCGACTTTGTCCCGCCCGTGGTCGTTCTTGAAGTCCTCCAAAATGGGCGTCTGCACCGGACCCGGGCTGACCGAGTTCACCCGGATGCGGCGCGGCATCAGCTCGGCCGAGAGCTGCTCGGTAAGGAAGCGGACGCACTGCTTCGAGAAGAGGTAGGACTCCCCGGTGGCGTGTGGGTCGTCCGCGACGGCTTCAAGGGCAGCCTCGGTGTCCGCGGCAAGGGCAAAGCGGGCACAGGAGTCGATCAGGCTGCGCCACTGGAATGCCACGGACGAGGCCAGGTTAACAACGCTGGCACACTCAACGAGGGCGGGCGCCAGACCCCGTGTCAGCTCACGAAGTCCGAAGACGTTCACGCCGAGAACTGTGCGCCACGGGGCGGTTCCCGGAACGCCGGCGATATTGGCCAGCCCCTGGACTCCGTCGGGTGCTGCCGCTGACACTTGTGCGGCGGCTTCGCGGGCTCCCTCCGGCGATGAGAGATCTGCCTGAATAAAGCGGCCCTCAAACGACGTCGGCACTGCCCTGTCGATACCGATCAGCGTGGCACCCTGTTCGCTTAGCAGTCTTGCGGTGGCTGCACCGATGCCGGAGGCAACTCCGGTGACGGCGATCGGCAAATTAGTGGCCATCTCATCCCACTCCTTCAACCCCGTGGGGGCGCGTCGGCTAGTTTCCTCTTCGCTCCTATCGTGCATCCCTTCACGAGGCGGCCCACACCTTCTTTCCGCCCAATGGAAGCCTGGGATACGTGTTGCGCCGCCGGGCGGGATGCTGTGAGGAAGCATGCCCGACACGGAAGGACCACCATGCCGCACGCCGTCTACGACGTCCTCGATCCCGCGACCCTGGAAGTCGTGGGCCAAGCCCCGGAGCATTCAGAGGCCGACGTCCGAGAGGCCATCGAAACGGCCCAGTCGGCCGCCGCGAGCTGGGCCGCCGACCGCGACGCACGGCGCACAGCGATCCGGCGAATCGCCGAGCTCATCCGCGCGGACGCAGACCGCCTGGGACGAATCCTGTCCTTGGAACAGGGCAAAGTGCTGGCCGAAGCAGTGGGAGAATTCCGCGTCGCAGCTAGCCTCTTCGACTACTACGCCGACTTGCAGTGGGACGAGGTGGAGCCGCTGCCACCGCGCGGCGACCGCTCGCTCGAAGTCCATTACCGCCCTGTCGGGCTGGTCGGAACCATCACACCGTGGAACTTCCCGATCTCGCTTCTCTGTGTGAAACTTGCCCCCGCGCTGCTCGCGGGCTGCACGGTCATCTCGAAACCCTCGGCCAGCACTCCCCTCTCGACTTTGGCGCTCGCCGAGGTCCTTAACACGGTCCTCCCGGCGGGTGTACTGCAGGTGCGCACGAGCAGCCGGCGCACGGTCAACGTGGCACTCAGCTCCCTGCCCGGCGTCCGGAAAATCTCCTTCACGGGTTCCACGGACGTCGGCACCTCCGTCGCAGCGCAGGCGGCGGCCACGGTCAAGCGCGTGACTTTGGAACTCGGCGGCAACGATCCGGCCATCGTCCTCGACGACGCCGATGCAGAGACCACGGCCCGCGGCATCGTCGGCAGCGCCTTCCGCAACGCCGGCCAGGTCTGCATGGCAGTGAAGCGCGTCTACGTGCCGCGCAGTCGCGCCAGCGAGTTCACCGAGGCAGTCGTCGCCGTGGCGTCGGAACATGTGCTCGGACGCGGAGTTGCCGAAGGTACGACGATGGGCCCCATGCACAACGCTTCACAACTGCAGACCGTCCACGCTCTGGTGGAGGAAGCCGTTGCCTCCGGTGCCCGGATCGCCGCCGGCGGCTCCCGGGGCTGTGACCTCCCCGGCTACTTCCTGTCGCCCACGGTCGTCACTGACGCCGAGCCCGGCATGCGCCTTGTGGATGAGGAACAGTTCGGCAGCGCGCTTCCGATCATTGCCTATGACGATCTAGACGCCACGGTGGACTCGGCCAACGCCGGGGAATTCGGCCTGGGTGCTTCGGTGTGGTCACCGGACACGGCCCGCGCCCACGGCATAGCCTCCCGGCTCGAGGCCGGCACTGTTTGGATCAACCAACACACGGTCGTCGAACCGGATGCACCGTTCGGCGGCTGGAAGGCGTCAGGAGTGGGCCGGGAACGGGGTCGCTGGGGCCTCAACGAATATCTGGAGACCCGCACCCTCAACATGCGTCCCCACGCTTAGCCATCCTGCACACGACGAAGGAAAGTCCATGACATCCATTCCCACCACCGAACTCGTCACGCTGGGCACCGCGGCCGGGCCCGCAATCCGCGGCCCGGAAAACGGTATCGCCAGCGCCGTCGTCGTCGGGGATTCTTTCTACATGGTGGATTTTGGCCTGGGCTGTGTCCGGGCAGCTCATCAGGCGGGGCTGCGCGGCCGTGATTTCGTTGCAGGCTTCATAACCCACCTGCACTCCGACCATGTGGTGGAGCTGCCCGGTTTCCTCCTGTGGAACTGGGGCGAGCCCGTGGAGGGGTTTACTCGCGAGATCGGATTATTCGGTCCGGGCCGGGATGCCACGCATCCCGACGGTCACCGTTTGGCGGGCACCAGCGAATTGGTGCAGCATACGCTTGAGGCGTTCTCCTACGATGTCGACATCCGCGAGACGGATGAGGCACGTCCGAATTTGAAACGCTTGGTCAAGGCCACCGAAATCGAAACCCCGGCCTACGACTCGGTCGAAGCCGGGGCGCCGTTTCCGGTCTATGAGGACCACTTGGTCCGGGTCAGCGCGGTCCTCGTGGACCACCCTCCGGTGCGGCCCGCCCTCGCCTTCCGTTTCGACACCGCAGCAGGTTCCATCACCTTCTCAGGCGATACCGCGGAGTGCGCCGCGCTGGCCCGCCTGGCCGAGGGTACGGACCTCCTGGTGCATGAGGCGGTTAACCTTGACTTCTTCGCCCGGCGGGGATTCGATCCGGCTTTCCTCAATCACCAGAAGGTGTCGCATACTTCCCCCGAAGGTGCAGGTCGCATCGCGTCCGAGTCGGGAGCCAAGCGTCTGGTGCTGTCACACCTGGCGGGGGTCGCCAGCGCCGAGGAATGGGAACGTCGCGCCCGCAGCACCTTCGCCGGGCCGGTGGACGTGGCGGCCAGCGGCGATCGTTTCACCCTGGCGCCCGCCTTGGCGCGGGCCGCGAACTAACTCAGCCGTGCGCTGGCCGGGCCAACCCTTCGGGGTTGGCCCTTTCGCTTCCCGGCAGGGCCTGGAGGCTGCGAAAAAGACAGCGCCGCCACCCTTATGGGCGGCGGCGCTGTCCGATTTCAGTCAGGAGGAGCCTTGAGGTCAGGCTGGTTGGGTGATGTCCAGCCCCAGACGGCGGCGGTCACGCTGTTGATTAATGAAAACGGCTCCGAGGATGCCCGCGGCGGCCAGCATTGCTCCTGTGAGAAGGAAGGCGTTGGCATATCCGACCGGGGCGCTGGCCGCGCGTCCGATAATGAAACCCACGACGGCGGGGGCAAAGAGACCGCCGGCAGTCAGCACCGCGTTCGTCACCTGAAGCACCGCGCCGCGCTGCCCGACGGTTGTCGTCTCGGACGCGACAAGGTAGGTCAGAGCAAAGAGGGCAGGAGCGGTCCCGAATCCGAACGTGAAGCAGAGAACCGCAAGCCAGGCGACTGGAGCCAATGTCCCAAAGACCACCATTGTCCCGGCAAAAGCCGCAGCGCAACCCAGGACGACCCCGCGCGACCGCCTGGTCGGAATGCCTCGGGCGGCCAACCTTTGGGGCAGCACACCCAGCCCGATCGTTGCGATCGTGCCCCAAAGCGCCGGCAGCGTGATGAGGGAACCGGCCTCCTGCGTGCTGGCACCATGGACTGTTTCGAAGTATGCCGGGAGCCACGTGGTGGCCACCGTGAAGGTCCAGTACCCGAGGAAGGAGCAGAGCACCGCGAGCAGCCATGTCGGCGTCACGAAGGACCGACGATAGGAAACCTTAGTGTCGGCCGCGGCCGCAGCCGCAGCGGAGGTGTCGTCGTCGGTCCCTTGGCCGCCGCCGTCGATCTCTCGTTCGGCTTGGGCGGAGACATAGGGGCCTTCCTTGCCCACCAGCGTCCACGCCGCCGCCCACACCACGCCAATGAGTGCCAGAAAGACGAACGTGGCTTTCCAGCCGAATTCGGCCGCGATCCATGCCAGGACCGGCGCGAAGGCAACGATGCCCAGGGTGACCCCAGAAGCCGTAACAGCGGCAGGCGCGGCGCTGCGCGCCGCTGGAAACCATTTGTAGGTGGCGTGCATTGAGATCGGCGCCAACGGTCCCTCGCCCAGCCCTAGCAGCAGCCGACTAAACCACAAGGCGGGCAGCGAGGCGAAAACGAAGATCGGCACTTGGGCCACCGACCAGGTCAGGCACAGGACCAGCAGAATCCACTTGGACTTCACCCGGTTCGCGATCGGGGCGGCGATCAGCTGCGCCACGCCGAACAGCATAAAAACGGCGCTGCCCAGCAGGCCGAACTGCTCCGTTGTCAGATTGAGGTCCGTCATCAAGGGCACCGCAACGATGCCGAGAATCGCCTTATCGGCCCAACTGATCATCATCAGCACCAGCAGCATGCCGGTAACGATCCAACCGTATGCAGTGCGTTTCCGTGGGCTCCAGCGGGCCGGGTCCCGCTGGTCCATGACGGCTGCGTCGGACGGCGCTGATGTATCGATAGCCATAGTGGCTCCTTCTGGGAAGAACGGAATCGCGTGGGATGCCTGAACGTGTTCGCGAGGGCTCCCGGTAGCAGGAAGTTGCGGCACGCCGGGTCTGGTCAGCGGCGGGGCGCGCCGCGGGTAGGGAGCGGCGGGACGCCCCGCTCTAGGGAGTGGCAGGGCGCCCGGCGTTGGCAAACTGTGCCGGCCATGCGGCCGCGGCAGCCCGCCGCGGCGCGACAGAGTCAGGCCGCGGTGATGCTCACGGGCAAGGACTCGAAGCCGCGGAGCACGTTGTGCACGATGGGTACCGGCGCTCCTGCCGGTTCGATCGTGGCAATCCGCTGGAGCAGTTCCTGCAGGACGATCTCCATCTCGAGCCGGGCAATCGGCTGGCCGACGCACTGGTGCAGGCCCATGCCGAAAGCGACGTGTCCGGACGAACTGCGTTCGAAACTGAACGAGTCGGCGTCGTCCCCCCACTTACGCGGGTCTCGGTTGGCTGCCCCAATGAAGACCAGGACCTTGGAACCTGCCGGGATACGCACACCGCCCAGCGTGGTGTCCACGGTGACGGTTCGATGGAACTTCTGGAATGGCGATTCCAGCCGCAGCGCTTCGTCGACGGCGAACTTGGCCATCGTCGGGTTCTCGCGCAGCTTCGCCCACACCTCGGGGCTGCGTGCCAGTACGGACAGAGTGTTGCCGATGCCGAACACCGTTGTGTCCACTCCGGCGGACAAGAGTGCGCGCACCAACAGCGTTGCTTGCTGTTCTGTGATCAGCCCTTCGCCGACCTTGTCCCAAATGCGGGCGCCGAAACCAACATCGTCGAGGGATTCCCGAGCACAGTTCTTCATCACGGCCGCCGCGTGCTCGTCACCGTGGGCAAATGCCTGCTGGAAGATGTAGTTTTCCGGTCCAAAGGCGTTGAACACCATGTTGCCGTATGGCAGCAGGTGCTCACGGCCTTCCTCCGGGATGCCGACCGCGTCGGGGAAAACCCGCAACGGGTACTTTTCGGCGAGATCCTTCACAATATCGAAACCCGGGCGCCGGGCCAGGTCGGAGGCCAACTCCTCTGCCGGGGGCGTGAAGGGAGCGCGCAGCGCCCGCACGGTGCCGGGGTTAATGACGCCGGTCAGCGCCCGTCGCATCACGGTGTGGATCGGCGGGTCCGACTCGAGAATGCTCGGTGGGCGCCACCCATCGTCCTTGCGAATGTCGCGCGGACCGAGGCCTCCGGAGGAGCAGTACGTCTCGAAATCGGTGAGGACCTCGTACACCTCCTCGTAGCCGGCGACCGCGTAGCTTCCGGCGGACTCAAGCCAGGTAACTGCCCCGGCATCGCGCAGGCGGGCAAGGAAAGGGTACGGATCAGTGATGACTGCCGGGCTGAACGGATCCTCAGTGATGACTGCAGGTTCGTGCGATGTGATGGTCATGTTTGCTCCTGGATCGGTCAGAGGTCGAGGACGAGCCGGTTACAGCCGGCTGCTGCACGGGAGACGCAAACCAGCATGATCTCGCCGGCGTCCTTGTCTTCCTGGGTGAGAACGGCATCGCGGTGCTCCGGCTCGCCGGAGAGGATCCGGGTTTCGCAGGTTCCGCATAAGCCCGCGCGGCAGCTCGAGAGCACTCGGGCACCGGCCTCCTCCACTGCCTCCAGAATCGTCTGGTTGGCCGCGACGGTCACGGTACCGCCGCTGCGGGCCAGCTCAACGTCGAACGGCTCGGCGTTGGCGCCGGCGCCGAGGGAATCCGCGACAAACCGTTCGGTGTGCAGTGCCCCCGGCGGCCAGCCCATGCAGAAGTCTTCAACCGCGGTGAGCATCCCCCCGGGACCGCAGGCGTAGACGAGCATGTGGGCCCGCGGCATTCCCAGGATCTTCTGCAGGTCCATGCGGCCTTCAGTGTCCTCGGCTACTATGCGGACGCGCTCCTCACCGTATTGAGCGACCAAGCCGTCGGCAAAGGCCATAGTGTCCCGGCTGCGCCCTCCGTAGTAGAGCACCCATTCCCTGCCAGCAGCCTCTGCTGCCTCGATCATCGGGATGATGGGTGTGATGCCAATGCCGCCAGCGAGAAACAAGTACTTGCGCGAATCTGCCAAGGGAAAATTGTTGCGCGGGGCAGAGATGGCCAACGGTGCCCCGGGAACGAGCTTTTCGTGCACATGCTGTGAGCCACCCCTGGAGTTCGGCACTCGGAGCACTCCGATGCGCAGGGTGTTGAGGTCGTTCGGTGTGGAGCACAGCGAGTATTGCCGGATCAGCCCCTCCTCCAGATACACGTCAATGTGAGCTCCTGGTTCCCAAGGGGAGAAGGGCTGGCCGTCGGCGCGGCGCAGCACCAAGGAGGCAACGCCGTCGGCAACGTGTTCCACGGCCTCTATGGTGGTGTTAATGACCGCTGGAGCCATCACTGGGGCAGTGGTTGTCATCCTGTACCGCTCCTAGATCTTTGGTAATTCGCGCCGGCCCGGCTGTGCGGGTGAGGCAGTGATCACCATGCTAGGTGCGCGGCGCCACAGTCCCCCGCGCCCTTTCCGGCCAATGGAAAAACCTGGAGCAGTAGGCGGCAGCAAGCGCCTGTCAGTACCCGCTGCCGACAGCAAGCCGACGGGCGATGCTCCGCGCCGCGATCCGAAGCACCGGAACCACGGATCCGACCGACGGCGGTCCTCCCTGGGCGACCACGCCCAGGGCCGCGGTGCACGTGCCATTGGACATCAGGACCGGAACGGCCACGGCATAGTTATCCAGGCCGGCTTCTTCGTTAGTGGTGGCGAAGCCGCGGGAGCGCACCCGTTCCACTTCGGCTTTCAGCGCCATCGGATCGGTGATGGTGTGTGCGGTCTGGGCCTCCAAGCGGCGGCTGGGTATCTCCCGTACATGCTCGGGTCCGAAGGCCAGAAAAACCTTGCCCGCGGCGCTGGCATGTAGCGGCATGCGAGCCCCGACCCTGCGGAAAGGCAGACCCGCCCTCGTTCCCGAGATCCGCTCCAGGAGCAACGCCTCTTCGCCGTCGAGGATGAAGAGATTGACCACGTTTTGGGTGACGAACAGGACATCCTGCATGTAGGGGGAAGCCAATTCGGTAATGTTTTGCCTTACCGGCGCCAGCAGGCCCAGCCTCCAGATGCGGTGCCCGACGACATACGCGCCGCCGACTCGTTCCAGCGCCCCCCAAGCGACCAGTTCGTTCGCCAGCCGGTGCGCGGTAGCCACCGGCAGGCCGGCACGTCGGGCCATCTCGCTCAGCGAATGCCGGCTGTTTTCGGGGTCGAAGGTAGCCAGCAGCGACAAGGCCTTGGCCGTCACCGTATTTTGCTGCGCTGGCGCTTCGGCTTCCGCCGACTTCGGCCTGCGCGGATATGGATTAGCCAAGAACTCCTCCTCCGGCGGCGTCCCTGCGATCAAGGCCCGAACACACACCGGCCGGGCGCCGCTGGCGCCCGGCCGGGAAAGTACCGGATTTACTTCAGGATCGAACCCTCGACATCCACGTCGGTGGTCAGGAAGCCGTTCTCCTTCATCTTAGCCGCCAAGACCTTCATGCCTTCGATGTTGAAGTCCGTCTCGTACGCGGGAAGATTGACGGTTTCCGCCATGGCCTCGGCCATGCCCCCGTGCTTTACCAGAGCGGCACGGAGTACCGACGCGTCCTGGGAGATCAGGTCGTTTGCCTTGGCTACAGCCTCCCGGAAGCCGGTCAGGGCCTCGGCGTTCTCCGCGGCGAATTGCTTGGAGGCAAAGTACAGTGTGTGGGTTGTTCCAGCCGGGTAAACATCCGTGTACAGGGGCGAGATGCTCTTACCCCCGGCCTCGAGGCTCTGGGACATAAAGGGCTCTACCGGAAGGATGGCATCCACCCTCTTCTGCTCCAGTGCGGCCAGCATGTCGGTGAACGGCATGGCGACGAACTTCACCGCATCCACGTTCCCGCCGTCGGCCGCGATACGGGCGGCCGCGGCGACGTGAGGCAGCGAGCTCAGCGCATTCACAGCGACCGTCTTGCCTTCGAGGTCGCTCGGAGACGTGATGGCGCTGTCGGCCCCCACCACGAACGCCCCGGTGTCTTCGCCCGCTACCGACGTCGTGTTGCCGGCGTTGGCGACGGCGGTAACGGGAATGTTCTTCTCGATCGCGGTGAGGAAGGGCGGCGTAGCGGCAGTTCCGATGTTCAACTGCCCGTTGAGAACAGAAGGAACGATGGAGGCAGCATTCGACATTGATTCGATGCTGACGTCCAGCCCTGCCTCATCGAAGAACCCTTGGTCTTCTGCAACATAGACCGGGAAAAATTCGGCGACCGGAATCAGCCCGACCTTGATCTCGGCGGCAGTAGGTTCCCCGGCTGCACTGGAACCGCCGGCTGGTGCCGAACCCCCACAGCCAGTCAGGAACAGTGCCAGGGCTGCCGCGGCGGATGTCGCGGCGATGGATGTCTTGGTTACTCGCATGGAATGAAATCCTCTCGTGATGTGGGATGGGCGCTAAGCGTCGGCGCGGTTGCGCACGGCGTTGGACTTCGCGGCCTGGATTTGTTCGAAGACGAAGGAGCGAAGCTCTGCGAAGCGCGGTTCCCTCTTCGTCTCCACCTGATGACGGGGCCGGGGCAAATCGACGGCTATGTTGTGGCTGACACTCGTCGGGGCTCCCGACAGGATGATGACGCGGTCCGCCAGGTAGACCGCCTCGTCGATATCGTGCGTGACAAACAGGACTGTGGTGTTGTACTTAGCACGGATCTCCAAGACCAGGTCTTCCAGGTCGATCCGCGTTTGGGCGTCAACCGCCGCGAACGGTTCGTCCATCAGCAGCACGTCCGGCTGGTAGGCGAGCCCGCGTGCAATGGCTGCACGTTGCTGCATGCCGCCGGACATCTGCCACGGGTAGAGGTGGCCCTTGCCTGCCAGCCCCACACTTTCGAGCGCCTCCTCGATGCGGGCATCCCGTTCCCCTTTCGGGAACTTGTTACGCAGCGGCAAGGCAATGTTGCGGCGAATGGTCATCCACGGCAGCAGGCTTCGACTGTAGTCCTGGAAGACGACGGCGAGCTTGGCCGGCGGTTCAACGACCTCTTCGCCCTCAAAGACGGTGCTGCCCGCGGTGGGCTTAAGGAGGCCGGCAATGCATTTGAGCAGCGTTGTTTTGCCGGAACCGGACGGGCCGACAACGCAGACAAACTCGCCACGGCGGACCTCGAAGTTGACTCCGTCGAGAATGGGGACGGCCGCGTTGCCCGAGCCGTAGGACTTACGCAGGTCGCGGAGTTCGACGACGGCCTGCCCCGCCGGGCCCTCGACCTCCATGGATGCGTCAGTGGTTGCGTGTTGCATTTCATTCTCCTCCTGCGGCACGGCGCATGCCGTGCTGCCAGCTCAGAACGCGTTTCTCGACTGCGAGAAATACGAGGGTGGAAAGGTAGCCGATAACGCCTAGAACCAGGGTGCCTGCCCACGTTTGTGCCACGGCAAAGGTCTGTTGTGAATTGAGCACGTAATAGCCCACTCCGCTGACGGCCGCGACCATCTCGCTGACCACGATGAGGATGATCGAAAGCTGAAGCGTGGTGCGTAGCCCGGCAAAGATTTGCGGGGCAGCGTTGGGAAGCACCACGGACAGCAGCCGCTGCGTGAAAGTGAGCCGGTAGCTGCGCGCCATGTCCGCCATCTGGCCGTCCAGGCTGCGGACACCGTCGGCCGTATTGAGTACCGTGGGCCAGATGGCACCCATGACGATGATGGCAACGTTCATGGTCCCGGTAATGCCGAAGAACAACAGTCCGATCGGCAGGAGGACAGGTGGCGGAAGCGATCGAAGGAACTGGACGACGGGTTCGGCGGCTTCACGCGCCGCCGGCGACAGGCCCAACCAAGTCCCCAGCGCAACACCGCCCAACGCCGAAATCAGAAATCCCAAGCCGAACTTTCCCAACGACGGCAACAGATCGGTGGTGACGCGGCTGCCCAGCCAGTCATAGGCAAAGGTCTCCATGATGGTGGCCAACGGCGGGAAATAGATGTTCTGACTGCCCGCAGAGGTGAACCACCACGCGGCAAGGAGCAGGATGGGGAGCCACAGCCGCAGGGCGGCGGTGCGCAGGACTGGAAGGGTGCGATTCATCGCTCGCCGTCCTTTCGCTGGGAGGGGTGCCAAAAGAGCAGTGGACGTTCTGCCGCGGCGAAGGCGAAGTTGATGAGCAAACCGAGCAGGCCAGTGGTCAGGATGAGGGCATACATGGCTGGCAGGCTTCCGGAGGATTGGGCGATCATGATGTCGCGGCCGAGGCCGGCCGCGCCGCCGATCAACTCAGTCACGACCGAGACCACGACGGCGATGGAAGCGGAAACGCGCAACCCGGTGGCCGCGAAAGGCAGCAGGCTCGGAATTACGATTCGGCTGGTGGTCAACCATGCCTTCAGCCGGTAACTGCGGGCCATATCCAGCGCGACGTGGTCGACCTGTCCGATGCCGTAGACCATCTGGGTCAGGAACGGCCACAGCGCACCGAAGCAAATGAGGGTGAGCTTCATCGTCTCCGACGGCCCCCAGAGCAGCAGCCCCAGCGGGATCATCGCGACGGGCGGTATGGGTTTTAAGAACTCGATCACGAGCCAGGTCGATTCCCGCGCTAAGCGGCTGAGGCCAATGGCCAATGCGAGCGGCACCGCAATGAGGACCACTATCCCCAATCCGCCGAGGGCGCTGGCCAGGGTGTGGCCTACGGCCGCCCAAAAGGCGGGCGCGGCGGCGAGCACCGGCCAGGCAGCCAGCACTTCACTGGCCGGCGGGAGCGAAGTCGCCGGCATCAGTCCGGTGCGGGAAGCCACCTCCCAAACCAGGAGGAGGGCGGCAACGGTGGCGGCGCCGCGCCACGGCACTCGGCGGGAGGATCCCCGCAGTATGCGCGGCCGGCGCTTGGCCGATTCCGGTCCACCGGCCGCCTGGCCTTTCGCCGGATGCCGCGTGGAAGCGTCGACAACTGAGAATGTCACGGCATGTCCTTAAGGATCAAAGAAAGGAACCCAAGAGTTCCAGAGACTTGCAAATCCAAGTGTGATTCGCCACTCAAACATTCGTCTAATATTTTTTGTGCCGGGGCGTTATATATTTTGTATATGGAACTGCGCCAGCTTGAGTACTTCCTACGGGTCGCCACCGAGGGATCGATCTCCCGCGCCGCCGAGTCCCTTCACATGACCCAGCCGCCCCTGTCCATTTCAATCGCCAAGCTGGAGGCAGAGTTAACCCGCCCGCTACTGGCCCGCGAGTCCAGAGGGGTCCGCTTGACGGAAGCGGGCTCCCACTTCGCGGAGCAGGCCGAGCGAATTCTTCAGGACCTGTACCAATTACGGGACGACATGCGCAATGGAGTCATCGGCACGAGTGGCCGACTGTCCATCGCTTCAGTCCCCACCATCACGTGGTTCCTTCTGCCGCGTCTGCTTCGCAAATTCGTCGCAGACTCCCCCACCACCGACATCACCGTGGCAGATCCACCACCTGCCAGAGTTCTCGAGATGGTGCTGTCCAACGAGGCGGACGTCGGCCTGATCGCAACGCTCAGCTGTGAGCAATTGCAAGAGTCCTATCGCTCGTCGCTGCACGTTCTGCACGCCGGAGATCTTCCGATGCTGTTGGCCCTGCCGCCATCGTTCTCGGACGCGCCAAAGCGGCTTGGTCTCGCCGAACTGCACGGCCAGACCTGGATCATGCCGCGCAGGTCGCTCCGGATCCGCGGATTACCGGAACTCTTCGACACGCTGTGGGACCGGGCGGGCCTGACCCCGCCGCAGATGCGCAGGGTGGCTACGCTTCAGACGGCCATTCCCTTGGTGGCATCCGGCCTGGGCGTGTCCCTGGTACCCGATTCGGTTCGCGGCATGGGCACGACGCCGGTCGTCCTCCGGGAGTTGTCAGACGATATCCCCCCGTTACAGGCCGCCGCGCTCTGGTCCAGCGAACGCCAGCCCAGCCATGTTGTGGAATTGCTCGTGAGCATCCTGCGCGAGGGAGGACTCGGCACCGGCAGCTGACCCGGCTTCACCGCCCAGGCCGCCACGACGCCTTCCATTGGACGGAAAACGGCGGCTGGTGTCGCTCCTCCTGCGGCAAACTGGTGCGAAACCACACAAGGAGCTCCAACGTGCCGCAGCCGCCCGTACCAGCAGGTCAACTGCAGGCTTCCGGCCAAGCTGTGGGTGGGAACGTCCGCCCCGAAAGCAACCTTGGCTGGATCGTTATTGTTCTGGCTGGTATTGCGGCTGCTACCCATATTTGGAAGCTGCCAAATGCCTTAGCTTCCATACAAGCGGAACTTGGCATTTCGCTCGTCTTCGCTGGCGTGCTGATCGGAATCATTCAGGTGGCAAGCATGCTCGGGGGCCTTCTCGTAGCCTGGTCGGGCGAGGTTTTCGGGCTGCGACGTCTGCTGATCCTCGGCCTCCTGCTCTTGGCCGGCGGTTCCCTGCTCGGTGCGGCGGCGCCCAGCGCCGCGGTTCTCATGGTCTCGCGAACCGTCGAAGGCGTCGGGTTCCTGCTCTGCACGGTATTGGCGCCTCCTCTGATCCAACGTTCTTGCGCCGCGGAACGCACGAATATCGCCATGGCAAGCTGGGGTGCGTTTCAGGGCACCGCTGCGTTGCTCGGCTTTTCCACCGCTGCGCTGGCCCTGCAAGTCATGGATTGGCGCGCGTGGTGGATTGTCATGGCGGCCCTGGCCTTGGCACCGGTGTTCCCGGTGCTGCGTTGGGTTCCAGCGGATCCACGTACCGTAATGACGGCGGGCAGCATTCCTGCAACAGGCCGACGAATGCGCGCTACCTTGCGTCATTCAGCCCCATGGACGGCGGGAGCCGTATTCGCTTGCTACACAATCCAGTGGATGGCGATTATGGGGTTCCTCCCCTCGGTCTACAGCGCGGCCGGTCTCGACATGCCATGGCCCGGCCTGCTGTCTGCGGCAGTGGGAGGTGTCAACGCCATCGGCGCGCTGGCTTCAGGACTGCTTATGCAACGCGGATACCGTCCCAGAGGGCTGCTGATGGTTACTTTCGGAACCATGGCGTTCACCTCCGTGGCCATCTTTGCCGTGCCTTGGCCACCTGTTGCTCCTGGTCTCGCTGGGCAATTCACTTTCGCCATGATCTTCTCGTTGTTCGGTGGCATGGCCCCGGCCATCCTGACGCGCGTAGCGGTGGGGCTGGCGCCGCCCGATGGATCTGTTCCCACCGTTATCGGTCTAATGCAGCAAATTTTCAACGTCGGCAACTTCGCGGGTCCGCCGCTCATGGCGTGGATAGCCACACTCTCCGGAGGATGGAATTCAACGTGGTGGATGACATGCGCTTTCGGGCTGCTCGGCGCCATCCTGACCCTCAAATTGACACGAAACGCGAGCCACCGATCGAGGAAACGCGACCCTGCCTCGCCCGGTAGCTGTTAGAGGGCACGAGGGAATCGTCCGAGCACCGGCGAACGCTGTATCACTCCACGAGGGATGCGCCAATAATTCCACGGCGTGAGCGGATGACTCCCGCGTAGCTACCGACTGACAGGTCGGATTGGGTGGCGGTAGCGGCGACTGCTTCCACCACGTTTCCTTTAGCTCACTTGAGGAACTTGGACATCCTCCGGTCCGCCAGCAGCTTGCCGCCGGTTTGGCAGGTGGGGCAGTACTGGAGCGAGGAGTCGGCGAAGGAGACTTCGCGGACGGTGTCCCCGCAGACAGGGCAGGTCTCGCCGGTGCGGCCGTGCACGTGCATGGCCTTGCGCTTGGAGTCCTTCAGTTCCTTGGCCGGACGGCCGGAGGCTGCGGCAACCGCGGACTCAAGCACCTGGTGCATCGCCCAGTACAGCCGGTCCACGTCCTCGGGGGCCAGTCTGGCGGCGTTGGCAAAGGGGGAGAGCTTGGCAGCGTGCAGGATTTCGTCGCTGTAGGCGTTGCCGTGACCGGCGAACCGCCTGAGGTTGCTGATCCGCGAAGGCTCCATCCCCGGCCACTTATATGCAAAGGAATGAAACCTGACTCCGAGGTGTTCCAGTAAGTGACACCCCTACGAGGGCCGGTGTACAAACAGGCGGTCCATGGCGCCCATCGAACCGGGCCCGGACCGCTGGAGCAGTGAAAAGGAGACAACACATGACTGTTCAGGACAAGGTCGCACTCGTTACCGGCGCAGGCCAGGGCATCGGCCGGGCCATCGCTCTTCGATTGGCCAACGACGGCTTCAACGTCGCCATTGCGGACATCGAGCCGCAGCGTGAGAAGGGCGAAGCAGTCGCCGCCGAGATCCAAGCCCTCGGCCGCAAGTCGGTTTTCGTGGCGGCCGACGTGTCCAAGAAGGACCAGGTTGTCGCAGCCGTCGACACCGCCGCAGAAGCCCTAGGTGGCTTTGACGTGATCGTGAACAACGCCGGCATTGCGCAGATCAAGCCCGTCCTGGAGATTACCGAGGAAGAGCTCAACCAAATCTTCAGCGTGAACGCCAACAGCGTTGTCTGGGGTATCCAGGCAGCGGCCGCCAAGTTTGACGAACTCGGCCACGGCGGCAAGATCATCTCCGCCGCATCGATCGCTGCCATTCAAGGCTTCCCGATCCTCAGCGCCTACTCGGCCTCCAAGTTCGCCGTGCGCGGTTTCACCCAAGCCGCCGCCCAGGAACTGGCACCCAAGGGCATCACCGTCAACGCCTACGCCCCCGGCATCGTCGGCACCGGCATGTGGGAGCTCATCGACAAGGAGCTCAGCAAGATCAACGGCAAGCCGATCGGCCAGAACCTCAAGGAGAACGTCGAGGGGATCGCGCTCGGCCGGATCGAGACCCCGGAAGACGTCGCCAAGATCGTCTCCTTCTTCGCCGGCCCAGACTCCGACTACGTCACCGGCCAGGTCCTGCTGGTCGACGGCGGGATGCTTTACAACTAATACCGCTTTCTTCAACAACGACGGCGTCCCTCCCCCTCCGCGGGAGGGACGCCGTCCCCGTTCACGGCGAAAGCACCGGCCCGCCGGAGTCACCGGGAGCCAGATCGATTACTTAAGTAAGCGGGACATCCTCCGGTCCGCCAGCAGCTTGCCGCCGGTTTGGCAGGTGGGGCAGTACTGGAGCGAGGAGTCGGCGAAGGAGACTTCGCGGACGGTGTCCCCGCAGACAGGGCAGGTTTCGCCGGTGCGGCCGTGCACGTGCATGGCTTTGCGCTTGGAGTCCTTCAGTTCCTTGGCCGGACGGCCGGAGGCTGCGGCAATGGCGGACTCAAGCACCTGGTGCATCGCCCAGTACAGCCGGTCGACGTCCTCGGGGGCCAGTTTGGCGGCGTTGGCAAAGGGGGAAAGTTTCGCCGCGTGCAGGATTTCGTCGCTGTAGGCGTTGCCGATGCCGGCAATTGCCGACTGGTCGCGCAGCAGTCCCTTGATCTGGCCGTTATGCGAGGCGACGATGTGCGCGAAAGCGGCCGCATCGACGTCGAGCGCGTCAGGTCCCAGCCGGGCGATGCCCGGCACATCGAGGGGATCCTTAACCACATAGACCGCCAGCGACTTCTTGGTCCCGGCCTCGGTCAGGTCGAAGCCGGGCGCCGCTTCGTCGTCGGCCGCGAACCGGACCCGCAGCGCCATCGCCCCCTTGCCGGGACGGAGCCGGCCGGGTTTGAGCGCATCGGACCAGCGGAGCCAGCCGGCCTTGGCCAGATGCATCACCAAGTGCGCACTGCCGGCGCTGATGGCGATGAACTTGCCATAACGGGCCACTCCGGACACCGGTTCGGCCCCCAGAACGTCGAGCGGAAGGTCTGCGGTCTTCAGGACCGAGAACGAGAGCACCTCGACGTCGGCGATCCGGGCCGCCGGCCCGTCCGGCGGCAGCAGCTTGGACCGCAGGAAATCAACCAGTCCCTGCACCTCAGGCATCTCCGGCATGCCCTCACGGTAACGCAAAAAAGGCCGTTCCGGGCCCGGAAACCGCTCTGCTTTCTTTCCGTCCTGCTCCACCGCGACCCGGTATTCAACCACGCGTCAAGGATTTTCCATGGTGATGCTGCTCAAAGACACGCGTGATCTCACCCACTTAATAAGTGTGTTACTCGCGCGAAGTTGAGTTAATTCCTGACGTTGCTAGCGTCGAGGGTTGGCCCCGAGGGGCCGTTGCAACCAGCGAGACCGCGACCAGCAGAACCATCGATGCGAGGTACGAGACCGATATGAGCACGCCGCCCAAGCCCGTCACGCCCGGGCCCGACAGCGGGAACATCCGGCACCCGGAGCCGGAGACCGTCCTGCCCACGGGCGAGGTCCCACCCGAGCCGGAGCCGCGCACCAGAGTCAACAAGACCGTTTTCATCGGCTCCGCTGTTGGCGTGCTGGGCATCGCCTTATGGGCCATTCTCGACCGGGAATCGGCGGACGCCGTCATCGGTGCCGCCGTCACCTGGGTGGGGTCGACCTTCGGCTGGTGGTACTCGCTGATTGTCGTCTCGGTCCTCGTCTTCGTCCTCTTCGTGGCTGTCTCCCGAGTAGGCAAGACCCGGCTGGGGCCGGACCATTCGCGTCCCGCGTTCAACATTTTCACCTGGACCGCGATGCTGTTTGCCGCCGGTATCGGCATCGACCTGATGTTCTTCTCGGTGGCGGAGCCGGTGACCCAGTATCTGGCACCGCCCACCGGCGACGGCTCCACCGTGGAGGCCGCGCGGCAGGCCATGGTCTGGACCCTGTTCCACTACGGCATTCTCGGCTGGGGCCTCTACGCCCTGATGGGCATGGCCCTGGGCTACTTCGCCTTCCGGCACAACCTGCCGCTGAGCATCCGCTCGGCGTTGTACCCGATCCTGGGCAAGCGGATCCACGGGCCACTGGGGCACGCCGTCGACATCGCGGCCATGCTGGGCACCATCTTCGGCATCGCGACCAGCCTCGGCATCGGCGTCGCGCAACTCAACTACGGGCTGAGCTTCCAGTTCGGCATCCCGGAGAACACGGTGGTGCAGATCGCGCTGATCGCCGTTGCCGTGGTGATGGCGACCATCTCGGTGCTCACCGGCGTCGAGAAGGGCATCCGCCGGCTCTCCGAACTCAACGTGGTCCTGGCGATCTCCCTGATGGTCTTCGTCCTGATCACCGGATCCACCCGGTTCCTGCTGGACGGGATCGTGACCAACATCGGCGACACGCTCTCCCGCTTCCCGTCCATGGCGCTGGACACCTTCGCCTACGACCGGCCCGACGACTGGCTCAACGGCTGGACCCTGTTCTTCTGGGCTTGGTGGATCGCCTGGGCGCCCTTCGTGGGCCTGTTCCTGGCACGCATCTCGCGGGGACGCACATTGCGCGAGTTCGTCATCGGCGTGCTGGTGGTGCCCTTCGCGTTCATCCTGCTGTGGATCTCGATCTTCGGCAACAGCGCGCTCGAAATCGTGATGAGCGGCAACGCGGCCTTCGGCGAAGTGGCGATGAGCCAGCCGGAACGCGCCTTCTACGGGCTGCTGGAGCAGTACCCGATGGCCCCGCTCAGCGCCGCCATCGCCACCTTCACCGGCCTGCTGTTCTACGTCACCAGCGCCGACTCCGGCGCCCTGGTGATGAGCAACTTCACCTCCTACCTCAAGGACGCCGACTCGGACGGCCCCAAGTGGCTGCGCGTCTTCTGGTCGGTCGCCACCGGCCTGCTGACGCTTGGCATGCTGCTCGTCGGCGGCGTGCCCACGCTGCAGAGCGCCACCGTCATCATGGGCCTGCCGTTCTCGGTGGTGCTGGTCTTCATCATGCTGGGCCTCTACAAGGCGCTGCGGCTGGAGACCGCCCTGGCGGACAGTTACCAGGCCGGCCTGCACGCCGTGCTCAACTCCCGCACCAATGTGCCGGCAGGCGCGGACAGCCGCCGCGGCTGGCGCCAACGCCTGTCCCGGGCGATGAACTACCCGGGCCGCCGGCAGGCCCAGCGCTTCGTGACCGAGGTCGCCGTTCCCGCACTGTCCGACGTGCGCGCCGACCTGGCCGCCCGCGGGCTGGAGGCCACCTTGAAGACCACCACCGTCGAGGCCTTCGGCATCGACAGCGCCGACCTCTGCGTGGAGCTCGACGGCGAACGGACCTTCAAGTACCAGGTCTTCCCGGTACAGAACGACGTGCCGTCCTACGCCCGCTCCTCCGCGGCCGCCGGGAAGTACTACCGGATCGAGGTGTTCTCGCTGGAGGGCAGCCACGGCTACGACCTGATGGGGTACAGCAAGGACGAGGTCATCGCCGACGTGCTGGACCACTACGAGGTGCATCTGGAGTTCCTGCACCAGCACCGCGCCACCCTGCCGTACACCACGGCCGCCGAAAGCGTCCCGGCCAAGGCGGACTGGGACACCGACTACGACACGGTCGACGAACCCGTCGCCGCACTTCCGAAGGAGACACCATGACCCCCACCGCCTCCACCCTGTTCATCAACGGCGCCTGGGAGCCGGCCGCGTCCGGCGACGTGCGCGAGATCCGCAACCCGGCCGACGGCGAGCTGGTCGCCACCGTGTCCGAGGCCGGCCGCTCGGACACCGAACGGGCCATCGCCGCCGCCCGCGCTGCCTTCGACTCCGGCATCTGGGCCTCCGTCCCGGCGCCCGAGCGCGGCGACTTCCTGCTCAAGGTGGCCGCCGGGCTGCGCGAGCGCCGCGAAGAATTCGCCCGCGCCGAGTCGCTGGACACCGGCAAGCGGCTGGTCGAAAGCCGGATGGACATGGACGACATCGCCGCTTGCTTCGACTACTTCGGCAAGATCGCCGGGCAGCAGGCAGGCCGGATGGTCGACGCTGGCGACCCCGCCGTCGTCAGCCGCATTGTGCATGAGCCGGTGGGCGTCTGCGGCATGATCACGCCCTGGAACTACCCGCTGCTGCAGGCGGCCTGGAAGATCGCGCCCGCGCTGGCCGCCGGCTGCACCTTTGTGCTCAAGCCCGCCGAGCTGACCCCCTCCACGGCCATCCTGACCATGAAGCTGCTCCAGGAACTGGGCCTGCCCGACGGCGTCGCCAACCTGGTCACCGGCCCCGGCGCGGAGGCGGGCGCACCGCTCTCCGAGCACCCCGACGTCGACCTGGTCTCCTTCACCGGCGGACTGGTCACCGGCCGGGTGGTCGCGGCGGCCGCTGCCGGCACCGTGAAGAAGGTGGCGCTGGAACTCGGCGGCAAGAACCCCAACGTGGTGTTCGCCGACGCGGACTTCGACGCCGCCGTCGACAACGCGCTAAACGGCGCCTTTGTCCACTCGGGCCAGGTCTGCTCCGCCGGCGCACGGCTGGTGGTCGAGGAGTCCATCGCGGAACGCTTCGTCGACGAACTGGTCCGCCGCGCCGAAGGCATCCGCCTGGGCGGCCCCTTCGACGAGGCCGCGGAAACCGGCCCGCTGATCTCCGAGGCGCACCGGAAGAAGGTGGACGACTACGTCCAGCGCGGCGTGCAGGAGGGCGCACGGTTGCGCTGCGGCGGCTCCGCACCGGAAGGCGCTGAGTACGACGACGGCTTCTACTACCTGCCGACCGTGCTGGACCGCGTCGAACGCGGCATGTCCGTGGTGGTGGACGAAGCCTTCGGCCCGGTGGTGACGGTGGAAACCTTCCGCACCGAGGACGAGGCAGTGGCCACCGCCAACGACACGGTCTACGGCCTGGCCGGAGCGGTCTGGACCCAGGACGCCGGCAAGGCGCAGCGGGTGGCGGGCCGGCTGCGGCACGGCACCGTGTGGATCAACGACTTCCATCCCTACCTCCCGCAGGCCGAATGGGGCGGCTTCGGCCAGTCCGGCGTCGGCCGCGAGCTCGGCCCCACCGGCCTGGCCGAGTACCAGGAGGCCAAGCACATCTACCAGAACACCAGCCCGCAGGTAACCGGCTGGTTCGCTGACCGCGGCAAGGAGAACTGAATGCACACCGACAACATCGAGAACCTGACCGACCGGGAGTTTGACTACATTGTGGTTGGCGGCGGTTCCGCCGGGGCCGCCGTCGCCGCCCGGCTGAGCGAAGACCCCGCCGTCTCCGTGGCACTGGTGGAGGCCGGCCCGGACGACCGCGGCGTGCCCGAAGTGCTGCAGCTGGACCGCTGGATGGAACTCTTGGAGTCCGGCTACGACTGGGACTACCCGATTGAGCCGCAGGAGAACGGCAACTCCTTCATGCGCCACTCCCGCGCCAAGGTGATGGGCGGCTGCTCCAGCCACAACTCCTG
Organism: Arthrobacter sp. SPT-J7; assembly: GCF_059089965.1. Classification (NCBI taxonomy): domain Bacteria; kingdom Bacillati; phylum Actinomycetota; class Actinomycetes; order Micrococcales; family Micrococcaceae; genus Arthrobacter; species Arthrobacter sp. SPT-J7. The sequence goes on along the minus strand of NZ_JBNHFF010000004.1, from coordinate 179,105 downwards.
CATCGCCTTCTGGGCCCCGCGCGAGGACCTGGACGAATGGGAGTCCAAGCACGGCGCCACCGGCTGGAACGCCGAGGCCGCTTGGCCGCTGTACCAGCGGCTGGAGACCAACGAAGATGCCGGCCCGGACGCCCCGCACCACGGCGACTCCGGCCCGGTCCACGTGATGAACGTTCCCCCGGTGGACCCGACCGGCGTCGCACTGCTGGATGCCTGCGAGCAGGTGGGCATTCCGCGCGCCAAGTTCAACGACGGCAGCACCGTGGTCAACGGCGCCAACTTCTTCCAGATCAACCGGCGCGCCGACGGCACCCGCTCCTCCAGCTCCGTCTCCTACATCCACCCGATCATCGAGCGGGAGAACTTCACCCTGCTGACCGGGCTGCGCGCCCGCCGGCTGGTGTTCGACGCGGACAAGCGCTGCACCGGCGTCGAGATCGTGGACAACGCCTTCGGCCGCACGCACACGCTCTCCGCCCGGCGTGAGGTGGTGCTGTCCACCGGAGCGATCGATTCGCCGAAACTGCTGATGCTCTCCGGCATCGGCCCGGCCGCGCACCTGGCCGAGCACGGCATTGACGTGGTGGTGGACTCCCCCGGCGTCGGCGAGCACCTGCAGGACCACCCCGAGGGCCTGGTCCAGTTCGAGGCGAAGCAGCCGATGGTCACCGAATCCACCCAGTGGTGGGAGATCGGCATCTTCACGCCCACCGAGGAGGGGCTGGACCGCCCGGACCTGATGATGCACTACGGCTCGGTGCCGTTCGACATGAACACGCTCCGGCACGGCTACCCCACCACCGAGAACGGCTTCAGCCTCACGCCCAACGTCACGCACGCCCGCTCGCGCGGCACCGTCCGGCTGCGCAGCCGCGACTTCCGGGACAAGCCGATGGTTGACCCTCGGTACTTCACCGATCCGGAGGGCCACGACATGCGCGTGATGGTGGCCGGCATCCGCAAGGCCCGCGAAATCGCCGCCCAGCCGGCGATGGCCGAATGGGCCGGGCGCGAGCTGTCCCCGGGCATCGAGGCGCAGACGGACGAGGAGTTGCAGGACTACATCCGCAAAACGCACAACACCGTCTACCACCCGGTCGGTACCGTCCGGATGGGCCCGGTGGACGACGTGATGTCGCCACTGGACCCCGAGCTGCGGGTCAAGGGCGTCACCGGCCTCCGGGTTGCCGACGCCTCGGTCATGCCCGAGCATGTGACCGTCAACCCCAACCTCACCGTGATGATGATCGGCGAGCGCTGCGCGGACCTGATCCGCGGCCGCCGGGCCGGTGAGCCGGCGACGGCGGCGGCAGGCTCGGTGCGCGGCTAGTTACCTGCGGCTAGCTGCCTGTTGGCAGTCACCTGTTGGCCGGAAGGCGGGGTGTCGTCGGATGACGGCACCCCGCCTTTTGCCTGCTGCGCGGAGCACGACGGCGGCGCTTGGCCCCCTGCCCGCGCCGGCTTTCGACCGCCGGACCCGGGGGCTTCAGGGAGGGGATCCGGTTGGGAAAATCAGGGTGCCCGAACCCCTACCGCGGGGCGCCGAAGGCTTCTACGCTTTTCTTTACTGCTCCGTCTGTGTGGAAGGAGGGGTGTGGGAACCGCCGGCGTCTGGCATGCCTGCCCGACGCTCCGCCGGAGGGATTTCACACGAATCCGTCGGCCGTTTCCGCACAACGAATCATGTGGCCCTTTCGACGCACCAGCCCTGAAGAGGTTGAGTTTGATGAGCTGATGGCGACTGCCCGGCGGCCGAAACAAAAGCTCCGGCGCCGTCGTCGCCTCGACTTGTGGCTGGTCAGCGTGGCAGTCGCGGCCTTTGCCGCGGGCGCACTCGTGGCACCGGCGGCGGTGGGGGTCTCCGTCGTCGGAAACTCCGTCTTGGACATGTGGCAAAACCTGCCCACTGATCTGCCGGTGAATCGCCCACTGGCGCAGCACACCGTCCTCCTTGACAAGGACGGCAAGGAATTCGCCCGGTTCTACAGCGAGAACCGGGTCGATGTTGAGCTGAACCAGGTGTCGGAGGCCTTCAAGAAGACGCTGATCAGCACCGAGGACGCCCGCTTCTACGAACACGGCGGCGTCGACCCGCTCGGCGTCACCCGGGCCCTCTTCCACAACATCACCAGCAGTGATGTTCAAGGAGCATCCACCCTCACCCAGCAACTGGTCCAGAACATCCTGGTCAACCATGCGCGGAACGCAGAGGAAGACAAGGTGGCTGTCGGCAACACCTACAACGCCAAAATCCGCGAGATGAAGTACGCCGTCGCTCTGGAAAAACAGCTGCCCAAGGATGAGATCCTGCGGCGCTACATGAACGCTGTCTATTTCGGGAACCGCGCCTATGGGGTGGAGGCCGCGGCCCGCTTCTACTTCAGCACCTCGGCGGCGAAACTCAACTATGAACAGTCGGCCCTGCTGGTCGGCCTGCTCAAGGCCCCGACCGCCTTCGACCCGTTCGCCCACCCGGACGCCGCCACGGAACGGCGCAACACCGTGCTGGATGTGCTGGAAAGGCAGGGGGTCTTGCCGGCGGACAAGGCGCAGGCCGCCCGCGAGGCCCCGCTTGGTGTGAAGCGCGGTTCCGAACAGTCCGGCTGCGCCGGGTCCAAGTATCCGTTCTACTGTGAGGCGGTCCGGGAAGAACTACTGGCCAACCCGGCTTTCGGGAAAACCGCAAAAATCCGAGAGCAGCGCTTCAATGAGGGCGGGCTGACCCTGACCACCGCCCTGGACCGGAAGGCGGCCGACGCAGCACAAAAAGCGGTTGAGAGAGCGCTCGGCAACGGCAATCGCGCCGCGCTTGGCACCGCCGTCGTGGTGCCGGGAACCGGGCACGTGGCCGCCATCGCGCAGAACCGCGCCTGGGGCAAGGGCGAAGGCAAGACCCAGGTCGTCTACGTCCGCCATGCGTTCCAGGTCGGCTCGGCGATGAAGCCGATCGTGCTGGCCACGGCGCTTACGCAGGGCATCCATACCTCCACGGAGTTCCGTGCCGACGGCCCCTACCGCTCACCGAAACTGGACAATCCAAAGGGCGGCTACATCAACTACGACAACGTCGACTATGGAGTCATCAACGCGAAGGAGGCCATCCGCGCCTCGGTGAATATCTATTTCATCAAACTTGTGGAACGCGTCGGTGTCATCAATGCCGCGAAAATGGCCAACAAGCTGGGCATTACCTCCATCGACCCCGACAAGCTGAGCGGCAGGGAAGGATCCCTCGCCCTTGGCGCCTACGAAGTCACGCCGCTGCAAATGGCCAGCGCCTACGCCGCGTTCATGAGCAACGGCACGGTATGCAAACCGGTCATGGTCATCAAGGCGGTCGCTACCGACACACAAAAGAAGCTGCCCGTTCCGGACCCCGATTGCCACCGCGCCATCAAACCCGCTGTCGCGGACACCGTCGCCGCCGTGCTCAAGGAACCGTTCAATCCCAGAGGAACCTTGGGACCGCGGATCGAACTCAAGGGCAACCGGGAGGCCGGAGCCAAGACCGGAACCACCAACGACTTCACAGCCAACTGGATTGTCGGCGGAACGCCCCAGCTCATGACCGCCGTGTGGCTGGGTGACCCCCGCGGCGGGGCCCAGTACCCGCTGACCAAACTCACTGCCTACGGCAAGACCTACAGAGACCTGACCGGTTCCGAAGTCGCAGCCCCGGTGTGGAAGGAAACCATGGACGGCGCGCTCAAGGGTGAGAAGAAGGTGCAGTTGCCCGAAGCCAGCCGCTCGCTTACCAAATAGACACCGCCGCCTGCCGAAGTTGCGCCTTTTGGCCGGTCCACCGCATAGGGTTGCTTGAGACCCATATGAACTGGAGGACCGACCACCGATGGCTTCTGGCGAACTCGACTACTCGTCCGGGGTCCCGCTGTACCGGCAGATCAAGGAGATCCTGCGCCGGGAGGTCGCCGAGGGCATCGTGGACCTGCAGAAACCGATCACCGAGGCGCAACTGCTCAGCCGGTTCGAGGTCAGCCGGGCGCCCATCCGGCAGGCGCTGCAGGAATTAACCAATGACGGGTACGTCTACCGCAAGCAGGGCAAAGGAACCTTCCCCGCCCGCGGGCTGCGGGTACACCGGCCGGCCGATGTCAGGTCCGGACGTTTTTATCAGTTCCTGGTGGACAGCGGGATGCACCCGTCGTCGAAAGTCTCCGCACCTGAATGGGTGGAACCGCCGGTCGAAGTCGGCCAGTTGCTGGGCACGGAAGAGCACGAGCGGCTCCTGCATTTCACCCGGCTGATTTCCGTTGAGGGCGCGCCGCTGGCCGAGGCGAACGTGTACATCCGTGCGCCCCGGGACTTCAACCCCACGGCGCAGGAGTTAGAAGAGAGCGGCTCGGCCTTCGAACTGCTGGAGCAGGGCTACGGCATCACGCTGGGCCGCTCGGAACACGAAGCCTGGGCCACGGCGGCAACCGCCGACCACGCTGCAACGCTGGGTGTCAGCGTGGGAAGCCCCCTGCTGGTCATCGACACCATCTTCCGCACCGCCGGCGGGCGCCCGATCGGCTGGCGTTCGGCCCTGCACCACGCCGAAAACTTCAAGTACCGCTTCACGCAGTAGCTTTCCGCCGGGCCCTTCTGCCCCGGCTTGCGGGTGCGCCTGTCCCAGAACAACCGGTCGGTAATCCCATTGACTTTCACTCGACATCGTGTAAACCTAGTTTACAGGTAATCGGAGTCACATCCACGGGCAGTCGGCCTCCAACCGAGAGCGCCCGCTTCCTTCGCTTACCGACGCCTGCACCGAGTTCGGCGAGGAATTACTCCAGAGGTCGCGGTGCATGATCCTTCCCAACGCGTGGCGCCTGAGGCGTGACGTAGAACGAAAGGTTGTGCCGATGACGGATACAACGACTTCTCCCACCGAAACCGTCAACACGGTCCTTGGCCCCGTTCCCGCTCACGAGTTGGGCGTGGCCGCGGTCCACGAAGCACTGCTCTCCGTCCTCCCGGGCGCGCAGTACGCCCCGGACATCTCCATGGACCGGGCCGAAATTTTCGAGGCGCTGGCCGCGAAACTCACCGACTTCCGCGACAAGGGCGGCAAGACCATCGTGGACAGCACCGGGATGTTCCACGGCCGCGACCTTAAGCTCTACGAGGCGCTGTCCCGTTCCACCGGCGTACACATCATCGCCTCCACCGGCCTGGGCCCCGAGGAGGAACTGGGCGGCTACTTCCTGACGCCGCAGACCAACCCGCCCACGCCGTGGCCGGCCGAGAAGTTCGCGGACCTTTTCGGCAAGGAGGTCACCGAAGGCATGGTGGTCCCCCGAGTCGAACGCCGCGCTGCGGCCGGGATCGTCACCACCATGGCTGACCGTGCCGGCATGACTCCCACCGAGGAAAGCCTGTTCCGCGGCTCCGCCCGCGCCGCCAAGAACACCGGCGTGCCGGTCTCCATCCGGTTCGGCGCCGACGTCCTGCACGATCTGGACGTGGTCCTCGACGAGCAGATCGGCGCCGACCGTGTGCTGGTCGGCGATCTGGACCGGAAGGACGCTGCCAAGTTCGCGCTTGAGGTCGCGGGCCGCGGAGCCTTCCTCGGCATCGACCACGTTGGTCTGGACGACGACGAGGACTACCTCACCGACCGCGAGCGCGCCGAGCTGGTGCTTGAACTCGTCAAGGCCGGCCATGCGGACAAGATCCTTCTCTCCGGCAATTCGATCGGCGTGGCCAAGGGGCTGCCGGAGTACAACCTGCCGTACAGCCACGTGCTGGCCGCCTTCGTGCCGTTCCTCAAGGACCAAGGCCTGAGCGACGACGACGCGCAGCGCATTCTGGTGGACAACCCGCGCCGCCTGCTGACGGTGCGCTGACCGCCTTCAGGCGCGCACCGCCGTCGTCCATCAACGAAGCTTTTCTAATCACGAGGTGAAGGTCTTGACCAAAGTAAACACCGTGCTGGGGACCATCCCGGCTGAAGAACTGGAAATCGTGGCGGTCCACGAACACATCGGCTACGGCATGCCCGGCTCCGAGCTGGACACCAAGTGGTGGAAGTCGCCGGAGCAGGCCTACGAGGAAACCGTGCCCAAGCTGCGGAAGTTCCGCGAGTACGGCGGCGGCACCTTCGTGGACGCCACCGGCATCTGCAACGGCCGCGACATCGACTACTACCGGTCGCTGTCCCGGAAGACCGGCGTCCACATTGTGGCCTGCACCGGTTTTGTCGGCGGCGACACCGCCCTGCCGCACTTCTCCCGGGCGTCGGTGGACTACCTGGCCAAGGTGTTCATCCACGAGATCACCGTGGGCATCGGCGACACCGGCGCCAAGGCCGGCGTCATCAAGGTGGGCGTCAGCCGCGGCGGCAAGATGACCGAGCTGGACAAGCGGATCTACCGCGCCGCCGCCCGCGCGGCCGTCCTCACCGGCGTTCCGATCCTGACCCACCTGGCGATCGACCCCGAGCCCGCCGTGAACATCTTCAACGAAGAGGGCCTGGACCTGGACCGCGTGCTCTTCGGCCACGCCGACGACGGCCTGAACGCACCGATCACCCCGCACGACTGGATCTACGAGCAGGGCGGCCGGATTGGCTTCGACACCTTTGGCTACGACCTGGAGCTTCCCGATCCGCCGTTCTGGGGCCGCAAGCGCGCCGAGCGGATGGAGCACTTCGTCAACCTGGTGAGCAAGGGCTACGCGGACAAGCTGCTGGTTTCGGCCGACGCCAACTGCAGCCCGCTGGGCTGGCCGGGCGTGAAGGGCCACACCATCAACTACATCTTCGAGGACATGCTGCCCGACATGCGCGCCGCCGGCATCGACGACGCAACCATCAAGCTCCTGCTGGAAACGAACCCGGCCGACTTCCTGTCCATCAAGGCCTAAGCCCTAGCCATTCATCCGCACCCCCGCCCCGCCACGGACGACGGCGGCGGGGCCACCAACCATTTCAGCCCGAGGTCGCCCGCGCGGCGTCCAGCGAAGGAACAGAATCATGAAGACTTCCGACATCCAGAACCTGAAGGTCGCCGTCATTGGTGGCGGCTACGCCGGCGCTTCCGCCGCCCTGGCCCTGCTCCAGCTCGGCGCCGACGTGCACGTCTACGAGCAGGCCCCCGAGCTTGGCGAAGTCGGGGCCGGCATCGGCCTGCGCCCGCCGACGGTCGAGGTGCTGCGCAAGTGGGGCGTGTTCGAAGAGTTCGCCAAGGTCTCCGCGCCCTCCGACGCCATCGAGGTCTACCAAGCCAACGGCGAACTGATCGCCCGCGATCCGTGGCCGGGCATCAATGAGTACGAGCAGGTCAACCACTGCCGCATGGTGCACCGCGGGGACGTCATCGAGACCCTGCTGCGGCTGCTGCCGGCCGAGCGCGTGCACATCGGCCACAAGATGATCACCGTCACCGACAACGGCGACTCCGCCACCGTGAAGTTCGAGAACGGCGTCGAGGTCACGGCGGATCTGGTGCTGGGCGCCGACGGCATCCGCTCCAGCGTCCGCAACCAGATCTTCGGCGAGGTCCAGCCGGTGTTCAGCCACACCATCGCCATGCGTGCGGTCATCTCCGCCGATGACGCCTACGGCCTGGTGGAGAACGATAACTTCCGGGTCTACGTGGGCCAGAACGGCACCACCGTGTACTTCCTGCCGCTGCGCCACCGCAACCAGGTGTCCTTCGACATCACCGCCCCCAGCGATGACACCGCTTGGGCGCCGGAGGTCACGCACGAGTACATCGGCCAGCTGCTGGAAGGCTTCGATGAGCGGCTGCAGAAGATCGGCCAGGAGCTGGACATCGCCGCGATGACCAACCGCGGCGTCTACGACATCGACAAGCAGCCGAACTGGCACACCAACAGCGTTGCCCTGGTCGGCGACGCCGCGCACGCCATGCTGCACCACCAGGGCCAGGGCGCCAACTCCGCCATGCAGGACGCCGCCTGGCTGGCCGACGCCATCAAGGACGGCGCCGATCTGCAGGATGCCCTGCGCACCTACCAGGCCAAGCGCAAGCCGATCACCGACGTGCTGCAGGACATCTCCCGCAAGCCGTTCGACATCGGCGACTCCTTCCCGGAGACCACGTCCTTCGAGAAGGGAGCGGGTGTCGAGTGACCATCCACCCCGAGATCGGCAAACTCCTCGCCACGCTGCCGCCGTTCGACCACAGCACGCGGCCGGACCCGGAAGGCAAGCGCGCGGGTGACCTGCAGTTCGTCGCCCCGCCGGAAGACCGGCTGCCGCTGCACTCAGTCGAGGACACGGTTGCCGCCACCCCGGCGGGCGACGTTCCGGTGCGGATCTACACCCCGGCCGAGGCGGAGTCCTACGGCCTGCTGGTGTACTTCCACGGCGGCGCGTTCTTCTCCGGCAGCCTGGAGACGCACGACCACGTGGCGCGTGCGCTGGCCAAGGAGACCGGCCACAAGGTCATCTCCGTGGGCTTCCAGTTGGCTCCGGAGGCGCCCTTCCCTACCAGCCTGCAGGAGTGCTACGGCGTGGTCCGCTGGGCCGCCGAGCAGGGCGGGGACCTGGCTTGGGACGGCAAGAACCTGGCTCTAGCCGGTGACAGCTCCGGGGCCAACTTCGTGGCAGCCGTAACGGCCATGGCGCACGACGAGGGCTTCCACCGGATCACGCACCAGGTCCTGTACTACCCGTCCGTGGATCTGGACTTCGACGAGGACCGTTACGACTCGCTGTGGGAGAACGCCACCGGCTACGGCCTGGAGACGCCGGCGTTGAAACCGTGGAACTCGTTCTACATCGAGAGCGGCGCGGACCCGGCCGATCCGTTGGTCTCGCCGATCAAGCGCGAGGACCTGTCCGGCCTGCCGAAGGCCCTGGTCATCACCGCGGAGTACGATCCGCTGCGCGACGAGGGCGAGCTCTACGGCCAGCGCCTGCAGGACGCCGGCGTGGACACCACGATCAGCCGCTACGCAGGGGCCAACCACGGCTTCGTCCAAAACTTCTTCTGGATCCCGGAGTTCTACCGGGCCTTCCAGGAGACAGCGGAGTTCCTGAACCAGGGCTAAGCCCGCTCGGGACTCCTCCGGCACGTCAGCGGCGGCACGCGTCTTCGGACGGTGCCGCCGTTTGCTGTCCGGGCACTTTATCTGCACACGCCCGCCCGCGGGCCATACAGGAACGAACGCTATGCCAACAATCAACATCAAGGACTTCGTCAGCGAGGCCGGCTTCAGCCGCTTCCACGCCGGCATGTTGTTCTGGGCTTGCTTCATCATCACTTTCGACATGTACGACCTTGTGGTCTACGGCTCCGTCCTTCCCGTCCTCATGCAGGAATGGTCGCTGGGACCGGTCGAGGCAGGAGCCATCGGCAGCTACGGGCTGGTCGGCATGATGGTCGGCGCCATTCTGTTCGGCATCCTGGCCGACCGGTTCGGCCGCAAGCGGATGCTCATCCTCAGCATCATCCTCTTCAGCGCCGCCACCGCCCTCTGCGCCGTCGCTCCGGGGCCGGTGGTCTTTTCCGTTCTCCGCGGGCTGGCCGGCCTGGGCATCGGCGGCATTCTGCCCAGCGTGATCGCCATGCTGACCGACTATGCGCCGAAGAACCGGGCCAACACCCTGGTGGCCGTCGTGATGTGCTTCTTCTCGGTCGGCGGCATCCTGGCCGCCTTCGTCGCCATGATCCTGCTGCCGGCGTTCGGCTGGCAAAGTGTCTATCTGGTGGCCGTGCTGCCGCTGCTGTTCCTGCCGTTCATGGTGAAGTACTTCGTGGACTCTCCGGAGTCGCTGCTGGAAAAGAAGCAGTTCGATGCCCTGCGCGCGGTGCTGGCCAGGGTGAACAGCGCAGCGGACCTCCCCGCCGGAACCCAGTTCACCGGGATCCAGGAGCAGGAAGCGGGCAGCCCGGTCGGCGCCCTGTTCAAGAACCGGCGGGCGCTTGGCACGCTGATGATCTGGGTGGCCTTCTTCATGTGCCTGTTGATGATCAACGGCCTGACCATCTGGCTGCCGAAACTCATGGTCGAGGCCGGCTACCCGCTGGGCTCCAGCCTGACCTTCATGATCGTGCTCAACGTCGGCGCCATCATCGGCACGCTGGTGTTGGGCAAGCTGTCCGACAAGTGGGGCGTGAAGCGGGTGCTGGTTCCCATGTTCGTGATCTCCGCGGTCTCGCTGACACTGCTGGGCTTCGGCAACAACATGACGATCCTGCTGGTGCTGGTGGCCATTACCGGCGCCACCACCATGGGAGCGCAGAACATTTCCTACGCCTTCGTGTCCCAGTACTACCCGTCGTTCATGCGCTCCACGGCCATTGGCCTGGCTTCGGGCGTCGGCCGGATGGGCGCCATTGTCGGCCCGACGTTCGGCGGCATCCTGCTCACGCTCAGCCTCCCGGTGCAGATGAACTTCCTGTTCTTCGCCATTCCGGGCGTCATCGCGGCGCTGGCGTTCCTGTTCGTCCCGCTGGCCGCCAAGAAGCGCCAGGATGCGGGCGGCGAAGCTGCACCAGAGGAAACCAAAGCCTCCGCTTCCTGACCATAAGAAGTACGACGGCGGTGCCCGCCCTTGTGGGCGCCGCACCAAAGCGGCGCGCGCCCCGCAAAGGGTGCGCGCCCGCAGTGGTCGCACCGTCGTCGCGCCGTCGTGGGCGCCGCCGTCGCCCTCCTCATCGCCATCCCTCTGCCGAAACGACTCCGCGGATATGGCCCCTCACCGACGTGAAAAGGGGCCATATCCGCGGAGTGCTTTGGATGGAGGTGGGGACGTGGGAGCGGGAGGTGGGAGCGGGGCGGAGCGTGGAAGCTGGAGCAGGATCCCCCGCACCCACACGGTCAGCGGGCCGCTTCGAACTCCCGGCGGTAGCCGTGCAGGGTGGTGAAGAACGGAGAGGGCTCCAGCGCCGGATTCCCGGTGTAGCCGATCGCTTCGGCCACCGGCTGGAACGGCGAGTACGCGGAGTCGGTTGTCTGCAGCCCGGCCTGCAGGCAGTCCAGGGCGGCGCCGGCGATGCGGGATTCCAGATCGATGCTGAACTGCAGAGCCTCCCGGGCGCGCTCGGCGTCGAGGCCGATCTCGTAGGGCTCACCGTTCGCGTCGCGGTACGGGTGGCCCAGGAAGAGGCGGTTGGGCCGGACCTCATCGCGCAGGTACTCCAGGCTCTTCCGGTAGGCGGCCGGCTCCTCGTAGCCCGGGAAACCGTTGGCTGCACCGTGGGCCTGCACCGCGTCGCCCACGAAGACGTCGTTCTGCCCGTCGATCACATAGGCCACCGAGCCGGCGGTGTGGCCGGGAATGTGGTGCACGGAAACGGTCACACCGCCGCCGAGGTCCAGCTTCTCACCGCCTTTGACTAGCAGCGTCGGCTCCATCTCGCCGGAGATGACCTTTTCGGCCGCCTGGGTCTGCTCCTCGACGGCATTCGGGTTGTCCAGGTACTGCTGGCGCACCTGGACGTAGTTGTCCACGTGTGCCCGTCGGGAGCGCAGCAGCGGAGCGTCGCCGTCGTGGATCACTACTTGGGCCTTGCGTCCGGTCAGCTCCCACAGCGCCTGGGCCCCGCCCAAATGGTCGATGTGGCCGTGGGTCAGCAGGATCCAGCGCACGTCCTCGATCCGCCGCCCCAGCTTCTCGAGCTCGGGGATCATGCCCTCTACCGGGGACGAGGCGATCCCGGTGTCCACAATAGCCGGCTCGGGGGCGTCGATGAAGAAGCTGTAGAGACCGAACCGCCCCCACGGCGACACCAGCGGATGGACCTTTACTTCGTTAGTCAACTTGATCTCCTCAACTCCGAAACCGGCTGTGGTTCTCAACCATTGTGGGCCGTGAACCGGGTGCCCTAGGCATATGGCCTTGCCCACAACCAGTTTATTATAATAATATGATTAGAGCGAATGCCCGCCCGAAGAGTCTTGAGGGCACTCGGCCGCTGACAAGGAGTTGCACACATGACTGATTTCACGACGTGGAATGCCGGTGGGGAAAAGATCGCCATCCGCAAGGACCTGCGGATCCCGATGCGCGACGGCGTTGAGCTCGCCGCGGACGCCTACCAGGGCATCGACGAGAAGCCGCGCCCGGCGCTCGTCGCGCTGAGCCCCTACGGCAAGGAGCTGCAGGCGCTGGCGCTGACCACCCCGCCGCAGCGCCGCCCCAGCCCCATGTGGGACGGCTGCATCGAGGCCGGTGACATCGCCCGCATCGTCAAGGAAGACTACGTCCACGTCATCGGCGACTTGCGCGGTTCCGGCGATTCCGGCGGCGAGCACATCGGCAACTACAACGCCGGCGGCGTCTCGCTGGGCCAGGATGCCTACGACTTCATCGAGTGGGTCGCCGAGCAGCCGTGGTGCGACGGCAACGTCGGCATGGTGGGCATCTCCTACTTCGGCTCCATGCAGGTGCTGGCCGCGGCCGAGCGCCCGCCGCATCTGAAGGCCATCTTCGTCTCCGGCGGCCACTACGACTTCTACGAGACCACCTACCACGGCGGCGTCATGTGGTTCATGCCGCGGGCCGCCCGCGAAGGCCGCGGCGGCGACTCCGGCTGGGCCTTCACCGACGGCGTGAAGTCCCGGATGATCGAAAAGTACTCCCCCGAGGAACTGAAGAAGCTCGTCGCCCAGCGCCTGCAGGATCCGGACGTGGCCGCCTGGCCCAACCTGGTGCACGTGCTGAACTACCCGAAGAACCACGAGGCCTGGTTCGACATCGTGATGAACGAGCTGGACGGGGAGTGGTACGAGGAGCGCAACCCGATCACGCTGGCGCCGAACATCGACATCCCGGTCTGGCTGCAGTTGGACCAGGGCCGCGGCTGGACCCTGGACGGCACCATCGAGCTCTACAACGCGCTCAAGGGCCCCAAGAAGCTGGACATCGGCCCCTACCCGCCCATGCAGTCGCGCCCGTTCATCGAGGAACACGACAAGATGTTCCGCTGGTACGACTATTGGATCAAGGGCATCGACAACGGCGTGATGGACGAGCCCGCGGTGAGCGTCTTCGTCGAGGGCTCCCGCGAAGTGGTGACCGCCGAGGCGTGGCCGCCGAAGGAGATCGAGTACAAGTCCCTGTACCTGCGCCCGCGCCACAAGCTCTCCACCGAGCCGGAGCTGATGGGCGCCGAGTACGCTGCCCCGGACGGCTTCTACCAGGCCCCGCTGACGGTGACGGACAAGGTCCAGATCATCAACTGGAGCACCGACACCTTCGAAGAGGCCACGGAAATGATCGGCACCGGCGCCGCGCACATCTTCGCCGAGATCGACCAGCCGGACACCAACTTCATCCTGCGCCTCTGGGACTACGCCCCCAACGGCAAGCGCCAGCTGATCACCAGCGGCTACCTCAAGGCCTCGCACCGCGAGCTGGACGAGCAGCGGACCACCGAGGGCAACCCGTACCACCCGCACACCCGCTCCGTGCCGGTGGAACCGGGTACCATCGAGGAGTACGTGGTGCGCCTCTACCCGTTCGCCAACACGTTCAAGCCGGGCCACAAGCTGACCGTGGAACTGTCCAACGCCGAACCGCTGGCAGACGAGCACAACGCGCTGCTCCCGCCGGATGCCTTCCACCTGCCGGTGGGCCGCCCGGTCACGCACAAGATCTACCGCGACGCCGAGCACCAGTCCCGGCTGGTGCTGCCCTTAACCACGCGCTAACCCCACAGAGATTACGACGGCGGTGCTCGCCTGGCGGGCATCGCCGTCGTCCGTTTCTGCGCACCCGGGTGGGCACCGCCGTCGTCGTTGTCCGTGCGCCCCGGGGACGGAAGGGGCTAGCTGGGTAACCGGTACCGGGCCCGCAGCGGCTCGGCCGCCTCGAGCAAGATTTCCCGCAGCCAGGTCTTGAAGGCGCCGTCGGCAAGCCACGGGTTCCAGACCATGTCGATGCCCAGCGGCTCCACCGGGAACGGGAACTCCTCCACCCGCAGGTCGAATCGGCCCTCGAACTCCAGCCCCACCTGGTACCGGTGGATCGCCACGCCGCGGCCGGACTGGGCGATCAGGTGCGGCACGAACAGGTGGTCGGACACCCGCTGGCGCACCCGGTAGGGGATGCTCTTCTCGTCCAGGATTTCGTACGGGCGCAGCCGCTCGGAGGGCGAGTCGGGAAACACATGGGGCACCTGCTCCAGCAGCTGCAGGGCGTCGGCGTCCCGGGGCTCGTTCCACGACGCCACCACCACCCACCGGTCGTCGTACAGGCGCTCCCGGGGATGGGGCGAGGGAAACGCCTCGGGCAACAGCACCACGTCGGCCGCGTCTTCCACAAACGGCGCACTGGTGGCCACGCTGGTGGTGCGGAGTTGCAGCACGGTGTTCGGCGCTCGTTCCGCCAACAGCCGGCTGAGTTCGCTGCCGATCACGAAGGCGGTGCTGTTGGTCATCGCCACCGTAATCAGCCGGGTATCAACAGCGGGGTCGAAGGAAGAGGCGCTGACAATCCGCGCCGCCTGGTGCAGCGCCTGCCGCAGCGGTGCGATCAGTTCCGCGGCGCGCGGCGTGAGCACCATCCCCCGGCCCTGGCGGACCAGAAGTTCGTCGTTGAGCAGGCGCCGGGTCCGGTTCAGCCCGTGGCTCATCGCCGGCTGGGACAGCCCCACCTTGCCGGCGGCCTTGGTGACGGACCGCTCCTCCAGCAGCGCCAGCAGCGGCACCAGCAGGTTCAGGTCAATGGAGGCCAGCCGCGCCAGATCCGCATCCATCGCAGTCTCCGGCCTGGGATCCGCCGACAGATCGAGTGAGGACATCGCCACCTCCTTAGGGGTGAGCGCGGGCACATCCGGCGCTGTCTCACCAGTCTAGCCATCTATTCACACGATGCACACCACGGATGAAAACTATTCATTTGCCGAACACTAGCGGGGCTGCCAAGCTTTCAATAACCCGGTTTGTGAAGCAAGCCACACAGATTCGAGTGGAGGACACAATGGAAATCATCCTGGATCGGCCGCGCTGCGAAGGGCACGGACTGTGCGAGGAAGTCGCACCGCAGCTGATGCACCTGGACGATGAAGGCGAACTGGTGCTGGACGTGGTGCACGTCAACGAGGACCAGCTCGAGGCGGCCAAGCAAGCCGCCCGGGTCTGCCCCGTCGCCGCGCTCCGCTTGGCGTGACCGTGCAGCTGGAACGCATCGTCGTCGTCGGCAACGGCATTGCCGGCCTGACGGCCAGCGACTCCCTGCGCGCCGCGGGGTTCGACGGCGAGCTGACCATTGTCGGCGACGAGCACCACGCACCCTACAGCCGGCCGGCGCTCTCCAAGGCAGCGCTGCTGGACGCGGAGGAGATGACCTCCCACCAGCTGCCCGCTTCCACCCACGAGGCCCGCGAACTCCTGGGCCGCCGGGCCCTGCAGCTGGACCCGGACCTCAAAACCGTAGTGCTCGACGACGGCAGCATCCTTCCGTACGACGGTCTGGTCATCGCCAGCGGATCACGGGCACGCCGCCTGGCCGGCGCCGACCCGGCCGCCCGCAAGCATGAGCTGACCCTGCGCACGCTGGAGGACGCACTGGAACTGCGGCGTCGAATCGCCGACCGGCCGGCGGTTGTAGTCGTCGGCGGCGGCGCCCTCGGCATGGAGGTCGCCTCCGGCTGCCTGGCCGTGGGCTGCGACGTCACGCTCGCCTCGCACCACCAGCCGATGTCCCAGCAACTGGGCCCTTATCTTTCCGAGGTCTTCCTCGGCGCCGGCCTGAGCCACGGACTCAAGCTCGCCCCGTCCCGGGCCGTGGGCCTGAGCGAAGCGGACGGGCATCCGTCGGTGGAGCTGGCGGACGGTTCCACGCTTGCCGCCGACCTGGTGGTCAGCGCCATTGGCGACATCCCGAACACCGAGTGGCTGGCGGACAGCGGACTCCTGACCGGCGGCCGGCTGGAAGTCGACAGCCATGGCCGCCTGCGCCCGGACATCGTTGCCGCCGGCGACGTGGCCGCCTTCCCCACCTCCCGCGGCATCGCCCGGATCCCGCTCTGGACCAGCGCCATCGAGCAAAGCAAAGCCGCCGCCCTCGCCCTGCTCAACGGCGACGACGCCCCCGAACTCAACTTCAACCCCTACTTCTGGACCGAGCAGTTCGGGCTCAGCCTCAAAGCCATCGGCCACCTCCCCCTCGAGGGCGTACCCGAGTACCTTGAAGGCGGCCCCGACGGCGGCCCCGCGCTCATGCGCTGGACGCACCCGGACGGCACCGGCACCGCCGTCGCGCTCAATTACCGCATCCCCATCCCCAAACTGCGCCGCTTGGCCAACCCAGCCCCCGCCCAGGTACCGTCGCCCGCGTGACCGCCGGCTTGGCGGATACAACCCAACCATCGGCTGGAGGCCGGCGAAGCCAACGACCTGCGCCTGACAGGCGCCGGCTGCCCCAGCACGCTCCTTCCGCAATTCTTTCGTAGCCGGCGTGAACCACCCGGCCCGCGACCGCTCCCCCCACCCGTGAAGCCGGTGCGTCTGCGCCACTGCCCCGCCCGTGTCTTCGCGGCGTGCAAAGTTTGAAAGAGTGAACATGGGCGGGAGTCCGTCTCGGGACCGGGCATGCCTTCGCGTAGCCGATGCTGCCGGTGTACTAAGGTTGAAAAAATGCACCATCCGTCATGACTCTTTGCCGGAATGACCGTACCGCCGATCTCGCCAGCGGTACGGTTCAGCGGCACCGTTCCAGGCAGGCTTCCACCTCTGCCTTCCCACTGCCCAGGCAAGGACGGACACCCCGCCGTCCCGCCCAGGCACCGGCCCTCCCCTCGGTGAGAACAAGCACCAACAGTCAAGCAGACCCGTCCCCTTCGGAACCTCAAATGCGCAGGTCGGCGGCTGCACCGCAGCAGGACGATTCGAACGGAGACCGGCAGCGTGCAACGCCTCATCCTCTTCGCGGCGCTGGCCGTCACGCAGTGGGCCCCGTGGATGCTCGCAGGCCTGGCGGGCGGCCCGGCCGCAACGGTTGCCGGGGTGGTGCTTTTCATTGCCGTGTTGTGTTGGGCGGTCCGGCGGACACCACCGGACCGCCGGTCCTCGTGGGGGTTGTCCCTGGCCCGCCCCGCGGGCCGCCTGCTTCTGACCGGTTTCGCTGCCGGTTCGCTGACCTATCTGGCCGTTTTCAGCGTCCGTTGGCTGGGCGGGGGCGGACTCGCGGCCGGAGTGCACGGCGCCGATGTGCCCCTCGTCGTGGCGACCGCCCTGCTCGTCGCCGGATACCAGGCATTCTCCGAGGAGGTTGTCTTCCGCGGGGCAGTCTTCACTCTGTTGCCCCGGTCCGTGCCCATCCGGACGGCGGTCGTCGTTTCCACCGGGGTGTTCGTGCTCTTCCATGCCCCTCGGTGGCAGGAACTGGCGAGCGGTCCGTACGCGCTGCACCTGGTGTTGGCGGGGCTGGCCTTCGCCATCGCCTACGTGCGCACCGGCTCGTTGTGGCTGGGGCTGGGACTGCACGCCGGATGGAATGCCGGTGCCTATCTGCTCCGTGAGGGCGAGCCTACGCTGCTGCGGCTCACGGGTCCGCTCCCCGAGGGCTGGGGTGGGTGGAGCAGTTGGGTCGGCGTCGCAGGCAATGCGGTCCTGCTGCTGCTGGTGCTCGCCTTGACCTCACGTATAAGTGGGAAGACTCGGGAACCAATTAAGGAACACCTCCCACGTTCCACGCCTCCAGAGACTGCGGCCCCTGAACGCCGCAGCTGAAGACGGATGACTTCACCATGGGCGGCATCCGTAGCGTCGAGCGGCCCGCCAGCCACCCGGGCGGCATCCGAGCCGCGCCCGGCCGCATGGATCCAGCCCGCTACCCGGAGCGCTGAGAGCTCTCCTTCGACTTCGAGGGTGGTGACGTTATCGCCCTGCGTGGCCAGCTTCCCGCCGACCTCGATGCGCTCCACCTTGCCGCCGGCCTTGATGCTCAGCGCGACGGCCTTGAGCGGCAGCTGGACTCCCTTGACCAGACTCATACCCGCTCCCCCGGTCGTGGTCACGTCACCGGAGATACTGAGGGATCCGAGCGGCTTACTGACCTGGACGCCGACCGACCCGTCGCCGGTAGTTTCGATCGAGGCGAAGCGGGCCTCGCGCAGCGACCCATCGAAGAGGTTGAACCCTCTCGCGCCCTTGCCTGTGGTGCGGATGGTGTCCCTGACCTCGAGCAGGTCGATGGCGCCGAAGTTCACGAAGCCGATGCCGCTCGGGCCACGCGCATGGCATCCGAGTCAGAAGCAACAACGATGCTGGCGAAGTTCTCCGAGTAGCTGCCCAGATCCGGGCTGACCGAGCCCACCACCGCATGCACCGGCTTGCCAAGGTTGCGGGCCAGGATGGCGGAGATGATCTTGCCCTGTCCGGTCTGCGAGTCCAACTGGCCTTCGCCCACGATGATCGCGTCCGCTTCGGCGGCGAGTTGGTCAAAGCCGACCGCGTCAAGGATGTTGGCGCCCAGATTGCCTGCGCGACCGGCAGGTGGCTGCCGGGCCCTAAGTCGCTGACCGGCGGCTTACGACATTCGTAGACGTAGCCTTCGACGGGCGTTGGCCGCGCTCCCCATCCCTCGTCCAGTCGCCCGCCTGTCTGCGAACCGCAAACCCCGGCTCCTCACCTGTTGACGGCCGCACCCGCCCCTCGGCCCCTCAAGCCTCGACGGCAAGAGGCAAGCATGCTTAGTATTTAGGGCATGCAGGCCGGGCAGAGGGAATCTGCCGCAGGGCCTGCCGTCACCGGCAACCCACTCCTAGGCGGCGATAGTGAAAGCGATGGTGTACCGCGGCCCGTATAAGGTCCGCGTCGAAGAGAAGGACATGCCCGCGATCGAGCATCCAAACGATGCGATCGTGCGGGTCCAGCGGGCGGCGATTTGCGGGTCGGACCTGCACCTCTACCACGGCATGATGCCGGACACCCGGGTGGGGATGACATTCGGGCACGAGTTCATCGGCGAGGTGGAGCAGGTGGGCCCATCGGTACAGAACCTCAAGGCCGGGGACCGGGTGATGGTGCCCTTCAACGTGTACTGCGGATCCTGCTATTTCTGTGCCCGCGGCCTCTACTCCAACTGCCACAACGTCAACCCGAACGCCACCGCCGTGGGCGGAATCTACGGCTACTCCCATACCTGCGGCGGGTACGACGGCGGCCAGGCCGAGTTTGTGCGCGTGCCCTTCGCTGACGTCGGGCCCTCCATTATCCCCGAAGGGCTCGACGACGAGGATGCCCTGCTGATGACCGATGCGCTGGCCACCGGCTACTTCGGTGCCCAGCTCGGCGACATTGCGGAGGGCGACACCGTGGCGGTCTTCGGCGCCGGACCGGTGGGTCTGTTCGCGGCCAAGTCGGCCTGGCTGATGGGCGCCGGGCGGGTCATCGTGATCGACCACTTGGACTACCGGCTGGAGAAGGCGAAAACTTTTGCCCAGGCCGAGACGGTCAACTTCGCCGAGCATGACGACGTCGTCGTACACATGAAAAAGACCACCGACTACCTCGGCGCGGACGTGGTGATCGACGCCGTGGGGGCGGAGTCGGACGGCAACTTCCTCCAGCACGTCACGTCGGCCAAGCTGAAACTGCAGGGCGGCTCGCCCATCGCGCTGAACTGGGCCATCGACTCGGTGCGGAAGGGCGGCACCGTTTCCGTCATGGGCGCCTACGGTCCCATGTTCAGCGCGGTGAAGTTCGGCGACGCGTTCAACAAGGGGCTGACGCTGCGGATGAACCAGGCCCCGGTGAAACGCCAGTGGCCCCGGCTGCTCGAGCACATCCGGAACGGCTACCTCAAGCCCAGCGACATCATCACGCACCGCATCCCGCTGGAACATATCGCCGAGGGATACCACATCTTCTCCGCCAAGCTGGATAACTGCATCAAACCCGTCATCGTCCCGAACGCGGGCTAAGGAAAGGAAGACGCGATGCCTTACCGCGCCGAGAAACCCGGCACCCGGCCCAGCAGCGAAGAACTCCGCGCCCGCATCCCCGGCTGGGGCGCCGACCTGGACCCCAAGGACCGGCCGGCCGTGCCCCGAGAGCGGTTCGACCCGGGCGCTTCCGGCGCGCACTGGGACTTCCCGGAGCGGCAGCCGGAGAAATGGCCGCGCGAGCGCTCCATCGAACACCAGCAGCTGACTCCGGCGTTCGGCACCTCCGCTCCCCCGAAGCTCCTCTCCGGGGCGATGCGGAAATATGCCTACCGCCGGTTCAGCGAAGCCCGCGCCGCCCATTGGCTGATCCTGCTCGCGGCCGACCGGGTGGATGCCTGGGAAAGCCACCTCCGCTCCTTCGCCTCGCTCCGTCCGGACAACCCGGTCACCGAGACCGGCGTATTTGGCGAAATCGGGAGCAAAGCCTTCAGCTCGCGCTTCGGCCGCAACCGCGCCGACGTCAAGCACCAATGGCTGGACCCAGTGATCGTCGCGGGCCCCTGGCTGCTCGCCGGCGGCGCCGCGGCCGCGGTGGCCCTGCGCGCGCTAGCAAAGTCCCGGAAGTAGCCGGTCGTTCTCACCCTGGCTCGTCGGTCACCTTGTTGGCTTTCGGGCCGCTTTGGCGTCGGTTTTTTGCGGGCGGCTAGACCTGATGTGGCTGGCCGGAGCCGGCCCGGATGATGAAGCGTGCCGCCTTGCGCGCGTGCTCCACAGGGCTGCTGGGTTCGCCGCGGAGCAGGCTGCCGAGCACGCCGTTGTAGAGCAGCAGCAGGACCGCGGCAACGGAGGCCACATCCGGGCAGCCTGCCTCCTTCGCCAGCCTCGCCAGCCGCTCGGTGATCATCTGCGTGTCCTGACCGATCAGCTCGAACACCGGGTCATCTTGGCCGTCCGTCGGCGCGGGGCGCTCCGAAGCAGTGGCCAGGAAGCTGCACCATTGGGTCGGATTGGCCGAGGCCCGGAAGGTATCAACGGCATCGAAGACCGCCAGCAGCCGCTCCTCCGGGGTGGTGGCGCGCGCGATCGCGTCGTCCCAGTGCTGGGTCCAGTTGTCCAGCCGCCGTGCGAGTACTTCGCGCAGCAGGTTGTCCTTGGAGCCGAAGTGCTTGTAGAGCGTCACGATCGCCACTCCGGCCGTTGCCGCCACCCGGTCCACGCCGGTCACGCTGATTCCTTGTTGGAAGAACAACTCCTCGGCCGCATTCAGGATGCGGTCGCGGGTATTCAAAGGGGCAGCCATGGGACTAGTATAACGCTCGTTATGGTGTAACGGTCGTTATGCATTCGGAGGCTCGATGAGCAGGGACACTATCGGTCGCAAGACCCGGACGCCCGGGCTCGTGGTGGCGTTCGCCGGGATGCTGTTGATCGCTGCAACCTACGGCATGGCCCGCTTTGGGGTCGGCCTCTTCGCGCCGCTCTTGGCAGTGCAGCGGCCGGAACTAGCCGAGGTCCTCGGATGGGCGGCCGCGGCACAATTTTCCTCGTTTTCACTGGCTGCATTGGCCGCCGCGCGGTTCGTTGATCGCGCGCCTCGTGCCGGCCTGCTGCTCGCCGGGGCCACCGCTGCCCTTGGATGCGTGGGGGTCGCGGCGGCGTCATCACCCTCCATGTTCGTGCTGGCCGTCTTTATCGGCGGAATGGGCGGGGGCTTCGCCTCTCCGGCCTTGGTCCCTGTGATTGACGCGGCGGTCCCACCTAGCACCTCCGCGACGGCGCAGTCGCTGGTGAACTCTGGCACAGCGGTCGGCGTTATTGGCGCCGGAGTGGTGGCCTCGGCAGCCGCGTCGGTCGGTTCGGCCTGGGTGTTCATGGCGGTGATCTGCGCGACGACGGCGGTGGCAGCCTGGTACTCCGCACGGGCACGCGCGGATCTTGGGCTCTCTGCCCGCGCTGCTGCAGGACCGGCATCGAGGCTCCCGGCCAGCAGGGACAGGGAACCGGCGCCGATACTCCAAGCCAGCAGCGGGACGTGGCGTCTCCTGACGGTCCCCGGCGTGGCAGCAGTCATTGCCGGTGTCGGTTCAGCCTTGGTCTGGACGTTCGGACCGCTGCTGCTCACCGAAGCGGGAGCCGTCGCGCCCGAGCGAGCAGGGTGGCTGTGGATCGCCCTAGGCTTGGGCGGTTTCCTTGGTGTCCTCACCGGAGCACTCGTCCAACACCTCGGCACGCGGGGCGGATGGTGCTTCTTCGCCGGCGTATTGGCCCTCGCCAGCACAGGCGTCGCAGTGTCCGTGCTGACAGGCAGCGCTTGGATCGCTTACGCCAGCATGGCCGTCTTCGGCGCCGGCTACATGGGCCTCTCCGGCGTGCTCATCCTTTGGGCCCGCAACGTGTGGCCTGGCAGCGCGGGAGCCGGCACTTCCATGCTGTTCATCGCGCTGGCAACGGGCCAGGCGCTGGGGTCGGCAGGCTTCGGGATGGCCCGCGGGGCCGCGTCATCCTTTGCCCTCGCGACTCTGGCCGCCGGCATCCTCGTCCTCGGCGGCCTTATCGGGCTGATCCGTCGACGGCGGCCCGCCGCCTAGTCTGCGAGTTCGACAACCTCGAACTCAAGCAGCTCCGCGCCGCTGGCGACCGGTTGCTGCACACTGTTGTGGTCCCGCGGCGCCCGGTTGTCGCGCCAGTTCTCAAAGTCCTCGCGCGTGGCCCACTGCGTGTACACAAAGTAGCGGTCCTCGCCGGCGACGGGACGCAGCAGCTGGAAGCCCTCGAAGCCCGGAGCGGAATCAACCGCATGCTTGCGGGCGGCGAACCGGGACTCCAACTCCGTACCCGAACCCTCCGGGACCTTCAGCGCGTTAATGACGACGATAGACACGATGCATCTCCTTTCAGCCCCGGAACACCCCCGCAGGCTACGCTCCCACGCTACCGTGGCATCGCGAGCAGACGCACCCACCTTCATGCTTTTCAAAACCGGGCGGTCTTACACCGGGCGGTCTTACACGGGCTTGCAAGGGTATCGGCCGATCTACTTCAGCTCGATCTCAACGAATACAAAGACGTCAGCGGATTCGTTGACAACGTTGTGTTCGTTGCCCGCCTCGCGGGTGTACGACGCACCGGCGACCAGATCACTGGCCGAGACCCCGTCTCGGGTTTGTAGGGTCAGTGCACCGGTGGTCATTGGTACTACAACGTAGTCCATGGGATGCAGGTGCCAACCGGTTTCCGAGCCCGGAGGAAAGCGCCACTCGGTAACCTTCACCCGTTCGTTGTCTATCTGCACGGTAGGCGTTGCGGCAGGGCGTGTCGCGCCTGTTGTTTGGTTGTCTAAACCCGCCTGCTCCTCACGTTGCATGCTTCTCCTTCAGGTAAGTATTTGCCGTGTGGACCACAATATTCGGTTCGTCGACGGCGGTGCCTGGCCGGGCCGCTCTGGCCGGTCCCGGTCACCGGCCAGACCCTGGCCGTGGTGCTGGTCGGCAGCACCCTCGGCCCGGTGCGCGGGATGCTGGCGATGGCGCTGTATTGGGTTGCCGGTGTCGCCGGCGTGCCGGTGTTCTCCGAGGCCTCCTCTGGCCTGGCCGCTGCCGTCGGCCCGACCGGCGGTTACCTGGTGGGCTTCGTCGCCGCCGCGGCCTGCCGGCTGGCTGGCCAAGCGCAACTGGGACAAGAAGTTCCTGGGCGCACGGTTTCCTTCCTCGCAGGCACCGTGATCACTTTCGCCTTCGGCATGGTGTGGCTGTCCATCTCGCTGGGCGCTGATCTGCAGCAGACGCTCGAGTGGGGCCTGTACCCGTTCATCATCGGCGGCATCGTGAAGTCCCTGATCGCGGCAGCCGCCATGCCCGCCGCGTGGAAGCTGGCCGCCCGGCTGCCCAAGGACTCCACCGGCCGCGCTAAGGGATGCAAGCTCAGCCATCACCCCACAGTGGCTTTCGTACTACCCGGTTTCCATCTGTCCATCGTCTTGACACCCGACCTCAATAGCAGACCTTATGCACTTGCCGGCTGCCTCGATGCGGATCACCGCGCCCGGTGCATCCGCAGCCCTTCAAGCAGCGTATCGACGCCGAAGAGGAACGCTTCGCCATCGGTGTCAGGATCAGGGTGTGGTTCCAGCAGGCCGGATCCGGCAAGCTCGGCCCGGGTCTGTTCCTCTGCCACCGCGCCGAGAATGTAGTGCGTCAGGCTCTTCGCCCCCCAGCGCGCGTGCAGCTCGCTCAGTCCAGTCTCAGCCAAGAGCGCGGTCATTCCATAGAGCGGGGTGAGGGACTCCGGCGCCAGTGCCTGCGCGAGGGAAACGACGTCCGCGCCGTCGCGTACGGCAAGCAGCGCATCGCGCAGATTCTGGGCGGACCGCCGCACGGCGCCGGATGGGTCGCCGCCGGCGTCGCCCACTTTCACGGGCTCCAGGATTCGCTCAGCCAGCACCACCAGCAGTTCCTGCTTGTTCTTTACATGCCAATACAGCGCACCGGGCTGAACGCCGAGGTCCCGCGCAAGCCTGCGCATCGAGAGGTCGGCCAGACCATACGAGCGCAAGATCTCCAAGGCCGTATCAACGATAATCTGGCGCGTCAGGGCCACGTCGACCTCCGTCCTCTCCGTCTCCCGCGATGTCACGTTACCGCGTCCATCATGCACCATCCTTGACAAGCACTCCGGGCCCACCGACTATTGAACGGTGTTCAATTCCTTCCACGATCTGGCCGACCGGCAGCTGGCCGGCGGCACCCTGACCCGCGAGGATGCGCGTGCCATCCTCGCTTCCGACGACTCACAGCTGCTGGAGCTAACGGCGGCAGCAGCAACGCTGCGGCGGGCCCACTTCGGCAATTCCGTCAAGGTGAACTACCTGGTGAACCTCAAGTCGGGCCTCTGCCCGGAGGACTGCACCTACTGCTCGCAGCGCCTCGGTTCGGCCGCCGAAATCCTTAAGTACACCTGGCTCAAACCGGAAGAGGCCGCCGAACAGGCCGCCAGCGGAATTCGCGCCGGCGCCTCCCGGGTCTGCCTGGTGGCCAGCGGCAAGGGCCCCACGGACCGGGACGTGGATCGGGTGGCCACCATGGTCGCCGGGCTCAAGGACGAGCACCCGCAGGTGGAGGTCTGCGCCTGCCTGGGCATCCTCAAGGACGGGCAGGCGGAAAAGCTCAAGACCGCCGGCGTGGACGCCTACAACCACAATCTCAACACCAGCGAATCCAACTACGCCGACATCTGCACCACCCACGAATACACGGACCGCGTGCGCACCGTCAACCACGCCAAGGACGCCGGCCTCTCCCCCTGCTCGGGCCTGATCGTCGGCATGGGCGAGAGCGACGAAGAGCTGATCGACGCGGTCTTCGCCCTGCGCGAGCTGGAGACTGACTCGATCCCGGTCAACTTCCTGATGCCCTTCGAGGGCACCCCGCTGGAGGACACCTGGCTGCTCACCCCGGCGCACTGCCTGCGGATCCTGGCGCTGGTGCGCTTCGCCTGCCCTTCCACCGAACTGCGGATGGCCGGCGGCCGCGAGATGCACCTGCGCTCTCTGCAGCCGCTGGCCCTGCACGTGGCCAACTCGCTCTTCCTCGGCGACTACCTGACCAGCGAGGGCCAGGCCGCGAAGGCGGACCTGGAGATGATTGCCGACGCTGGCTTCACCGTCCTGGCGCCCGCCGGCCCGGTAACTTCTGCGGCCGCGGACGACGACGGCGCACCGTCACCGATTTCCATCCGGCGCCGCGGCGCCGGGACGGAGCTTGCCCCCAATGCCTGAGGCAGTGCTGTCCGGCACAGTGCTGCTTGCGCGCGACCGTGGCCTGCTCTGGCATCCGTACGCCCCGCTGGATGGGCCGGCACCCTACGCGGTTACCGCAGCGGACGGCGTGCGGCTGCAGTTGGAAGCCGCGGACGGGGCGCGTTTCGAGGCGGTGGACGCCATGAGCTCCTGGTGGTCCACAATCCACGGCTACCGGCATCCCGTTCTTGACGATGCGATAGGCCGCCAAGTGGAGCGGTTCAGCCACGTGATGTTCGGCGGGCTCACGCACGAGCCTGCCGTCCGGCTGGCCGAGCAGTTGGCGGAGTTGGCCCCGGACCCGCTGCGGCACGTGTTCTTCGCGGACTCCGGTTCGGTCTCCGTGGAGGTCGCGCTGAAGCTGGCCATCCAGTACCAGGCCGCAGCCGGACGGCAGGGCCGGCACGCGTTCCTGGCGCTGCGCGGCGGCTATCACGGGGACACCTTCGGTGCGATGAGCGTGTGCGATCCGGTGGACGGCATGCACTCGGCCTTCCCCTCCCTGCCGGTCCAGCATTTCCTCCCCCGGCCGCCGGCCACGCGGCTGGACGACGGCGGCAGCCTGGTCTCCGACGGCGCAGCGGTTGCCGCCTGGACCGCGGAGCTGGAGGCCGCCGTCGCCCGCCACGGACACGAGCTGGCCGGGATCATTGTGGAACCGGTGCTGCAGGGCGCCGGCGGAATGCACGCCTACTCGCCCGAATGCCTGCAGGCCCTGCGCCGGGTGGCCGACGCGCACGGGCTACTGCTCATCTTCGATGAAATCGCTACCGGCTTCGGCCGCACCGGCAAGCTCTTCGCCGGCGAATGGGCAGGAGTGGTCCCGGACGTCATGTGCGTGGGCAAGTCCCTGACCGGCGGCTACCTGACCCTGGCCGCGGTGCTGTGTTCGACGACGGTCGCGGACGTCATCACAACCTCCGAATTCCGGGCCCTCCTGCACGGGCCGACCTTCATGGCCAACCCGTTGGCCTGCGCGGTGGCCTCGGCCTCACTGCAGCTGCTGGAAACCGCCGGCTGGCAGGAGCAGGTGCGCGGCGTCGAAGCCGGCCTGCACGCGTCCCTGGCCCCGACGTCCGGACTCGGATCCGTCCGGGACGTGCGGGTGCTCGGCGCCGTCGGCGTCGTCGAACTCCACGATGCGGTGGACGTCCCGGCGGTCACCCGCGCGGCCCTGGCGCACGGGGTCTGGGTGCGCCCGTTCCGCAACCTCGTTTACACCATGCCGCCGTACGTCTCTACGCCGGCTGACGTGGCGGCGATCGGCGCCGGCATCAGTGCCGCCGTTAAAGAGGTGCACGGCTGATGGGTTCCATGCAGGACTGGCTCACAGAGCAGGCCAAGGTGCGCGCGCGGCGCGGCATCACCCGGCATACGGTACCGCGGACCGGCGCCGTGCTGGACCTGGCCTCCAATGATTATCTGGGCCTAGCCGCGGACCCCCGGCTGCGGGCCGCCGCCGTCGCCGCCATCGAACATCACGGCACCGGCGCCCGCGCTTCCCGCGTGGTCACCGGCACGCAAGCGGTGCACGAGGAACTCGAGGCCGAACTGTGCGCGCTCACCGGCCCGCCCGCGGCGCTGGCCTTCTCCAGCGGCTACGCGGCGAACCTGGGCATCCTCACCGCTCTCGGCGGCCCCGGCACCCTGATGCTGACCGACGAGCACATCCACGCCTCGCTGATCGACGCCGCCCGGCTCTCCCGCTCCCCAGTCGAGGTCTTCCCGCACGGCGACCTGGATGCCTTGGAGCGGCGGCTGGCCGCGCGCAGCCAGCCGCGCGCCGTCGTCGTCATCGAATCGATCTACTCGGTGCTGGGTGACGCCGCGAATGTGTCCGCCGCTGCGCGGCTGTGCGCCGAACACGACGCGCTGCTGGTGGTGGACGAGGCGCACGGGATCGGCGTTGCCGGCCACGGCCGCGGCGCCGTCTACGCCGCGGGGCTGGCCGGAGCGGAGCATGTGGCGGTGACCGCCACGCTGTCCAAGGCCTTGGGCAGCCAGGGCGGGGCCGTGCTCGGCTCCCCCGCGCTGCGCGAGCACCTGGTCAATACCGCGCGGAGCTTCATTTTCGACACCGGGCTGGCCCCGGCCGCGGCCGCTGCTGCCGCGCAGGCCTGCCGCATCATTGCCGACGAGCCGGAGCGCGTGGCCGCCGTCGGACGCAACGCGGCGCTGATCGCCGCCGGCCTGGGCATCGAGCAGGCTGCGGGCGCTGTGCAGTCGGTGCCCGTCGGTTCGCCGCAGCGCGCCGCGGAACTGGCCGCCAGTTTGGAGGACGCCGGTGTACTGGTGGGCTGCTTCCGTCCGCCGAGTGTGCCGGACGGGATCTCGCGGCTGCGGCTAACCGCCCGCGCGGATCTGGCCCCCGAGCAGCTGCGCTACGCCTTTGGCCTCATCAATACTCTGCTTTTCCGAACGGAGGTGCCCGCGTGAGCCAGGGCACGAGCTATCAGGTCATCAGCGACCCCGAACAGGTCCGGCAGGTGCTGCGCCGGGTGGACGATTTCCTGCCCACCAACGCACTGACCTCGGTGGTGCCGCTGAGTCCGGCGGCCCTGCGGATCCTGAGCCGCAGCCGCTTCGCCCTGCCGCCGGTGCTGGCCTCGGCCACCGGGGAGCTGCACCGGACGGTGCGTTCGGTCGTGGCGGGCTTCTTCACCCCCGCCAAGGTCGCCGCCATCGGCCCGCGGGTGCGCGAACTAACCCGCAAACATGCCGAAGCCGCCGCCGCGGAGCTTACGCACGGCCCGGTGGACCTTGCCCAGGCTGTTGGCGCCCACATCCCGCCGGTGATCATGCAGGAACTGACCGGCTTCGAGCTGCCGGACCCGGAAGTGCTCAAGCGCTGGAGCCGGGATTCGCTAGAACTTTTCTGGGGCTGGCCGGATCCGCAGCGTCAGGTGGAACTCGCCGAAACCGCCGCCGAGTTCTACACCTGGCTGCGGGCGGAGGTCACCGCCAGCCACGGACGCGACAACCTCTTCGGCGCACTGCACACGGCCGGGCTCCGGACCGCCGAGGTCTGCTCGCTGGGCTACTTCCTACTCATCGCCGGGCAGGAAACGACCGCGCTGCTGGTCGGCACCGCCCTGTACCGGGCGCTGCAGGATCCCGTTGGCTGGCAGTCGCTGGCCTCCGGCGGCTCCGGAACATCGCTGGTGCGCAGGGTGCTGGCCGAGGAACCGTCCGTGCACACCTGGCGCCGGGCCGTCCCCCGCGACACCGTCCTGGACGGCACGGCGCTGCCCGCGGGATCCGAAATCCTGCTGGAACTGGCCGGCCACCACCCGCCCGATGCCGGCCCCACGGCGTACTCGCTGTCCTTCGGCTACGGGCTGCATCGCTGCCTGGGCGCGAGGCTGGCCGAACTAGAAACCGTCCTGGCCCTGGAGGAAACAGCCCGCGCCCTGCCCAACATACGGCTGAGCGGGCCGGAACCTGACTGGCTGCGGCTGCTGTCCTTCCAGGCGCCGCTGTCCGTCACCGTGGAAGCGGCGGCACCGGAAGGGAGCAACCGGTGAGGCCCCCTGGCGCGGGCCTGCCCGCCCTGCCCCGGGTCCTGTTCGTGACCGGCACGGACACCGGCGTGGGCAAGACCATGACGACGGCGGCGCTTGCCGCGGCGCTGTCGGCGGGCTCCCGCGCGGCTTCCCTGAGCAGCCGTCGTTCGGTCGCGGTCTACAAGCCCGTCCAAACCGGCGTTCTGGCTGAGGAGGCCGGGGACATCGAGGAGGTCCGCCGGCTGGCCGGGATCGACGACGTCCTCGAAGGCGCCCGGCTCCGGTTACCGATGGCCCCGGTCCCCGCAGCCGCCCGCGAGGGCGCTTCCCTGCCAGTGCGGGCTGAGCATGCCGAGACCATCCGGACGCTCGCCGAGGGTTTTGACCACGTGCTGGTGGAGGGGGCCGGCGGGCTGCTCGTCGAACTCGAGCCGGGATATTGCCTCGCGGATCTGGCTGCTGACCTCGTCGAGGAGACAAAGACGGCGGGCGCCGGCGGCAACAGTGGGCACCCGGCGGGTATCGTCGTCGTGTGCCGCAGCGGGCTCGGGACGTTGAACCACACCCTGCTCACGCTGGAGGCACTCCAGCGCCGGTCACTTCCGGTCGCTGGGCTGGTGGTCGGCGCCTGGCCACAGGAGCCCACCGACATTGAGCTGGACAACCAGCACTACCTGAGCGACCTTCCCGTTCCGTTCCTGGGGATGATCCCTGCAGATGCCTCGACGCTGCCTCCGGCAGAATTCCGCGTCCTGGCTTCCGAATGGTTCGGCGGATCCGACGAGGGCTGAACACGGTGGCAGTGCTCGCGTGTTCAGCCACCCCGCCCCCCCCGTTCGTCCAGAGGGCGGTTGCCGGTTATTTGGGTCGGGCTGCGAGGGCTTCGGCGAGCGCCGTGGCGGAGGCTTTGCTGCTGTCGATGCGCCAGTCGGTTTCCTTGTTGAAGTGGAACCAGACCAGGGCGGTGATGTCGGGCTGCTGGGCCAGGTAGTAGACCAGATCCTTGTTCCAGGCCGCCTTGGAGCCGCCCGCTTCGGCGGAGGATGTTTCGGCGATGAGGATCGGTTTCCCCGGGGCCAGCGAGCGGAGTTGCCCGAGCCCGTCGGCGAAGAGCGCCCACGGCGGGGTCCAGGTGCTCCACGCGGCGGAGGTTCCCCAGTTGTAGCCGTCCAGGGCAACCGCATCGACGAAATCCGCGCCGGGGTAAAGTCCGTCCAGCAGCGTTGATCCGGCGTAGGGCACGTTCGGGTTCCAAACCCAGGTGATGTTCCGGGCGCCGGTGGACGAGACCACGTCGTGAACGTGCCTCCACGCCGCCGCATAGTCGCCGGCGGTATTGCCGTTGATTCCTTCCGACCAGGGGTACCAGTTGCCGTTCATCTCATGGCCGAAGCGCAGCATCACCGGGTGGCCCCAGCGGGCCAGTTCTGTGCCCCACTCGCGAAGGTAGGGGTCAAAGTCTCCGGCGGTGATCCGGTCCAAAGAGAAACCGGGCTGTTCGGTGCCTCCGCCCCAGGTCCACGGCTCCCAGGTGAGCAGGGTGACCGCGCCTCGGGAGCGGACCGCTTCCAGTTCGGTGATCGGCGGGGCCTGGTTGAAGTCTTTGTAGGAGAGGATGATCGATGGCGCTTCGCCGACCAAAGCGGCGGCTGCGTCGAGTTCGGCCGAAGCCAACGGGCCACCCGGCGTTCCCAGGCCGAAGCGAAGCGGCGCTTTGCTGATCGAAGGCGCCGAAGGGGCAGGAGATGACTGGGTCTGTACCGGTTCCTCCTGTGTCACCGAGGGGCTGCTGTAGGTGAGCGTGAAGGGAGCCGATGCGCGGACGGTGGCTGCCCTGGCTTCGATCAAGACAGTTGCCTGCTCGGCCTGAGGTATGACCAGCGTCGTCTGGAAGTATCCGGAGGCACTGGCAACAAACTTCACCGGTTCAGTTCCGCCGGTGAGAGTTCCGGAAGACTTCTTGGGGAAGCCTGTGCCAGTAACCGTGACCGAGGTTCCTGCCGGCCCCGATGAGGGGCTGAGTGTTATGGCGGCTGTGGCTGCATGCGCGGGGGCAATGCCTCCCGTCAGCAGCGCGAGTGCCACCAGGACCGGAACTATTAGAACGTTTACCCTCAGGCGCATGCGGGGACTCTCCAGTGCAGGAATAAGAAGAAGGGGGAGCAACTGCGCGGTTTGCATCCGCAGGTGCGGCGCAACGCTATCCGAATCGTCAGAGCAGAACAAATGCAACTCACGGCACATAAGTCGAGACGATCCGGGCTGTGGAATTCCCCGCCGGGCATCCTCTCACTCGCGCCGGAGCGCGACGACGGTTGTGTTGTCCTCATGCCCCTTCATGCCGGCGTAGGCAATGGCACGGTCAACTAGCTCCTCCGGCGGGAGGGCTACACCACCGCCGGTGCAGGGCATGCCCCTCCCCCTGTGATGCGGCGCGTGAATTCCTAGCTGCCCTCCTCCGCAAGCATCCTCAGTGCAGTCCGCCCCACGTGTTCATAGTGCTCCACAAGATGGACGACGGCGGTGCCCACCTCCATCAATCCGCGGCTTCAGGCACTGCCTGACACGTCTCGCACCGGCAAAGACGCAGCTTTTGGAAAGCTGCGACAGGCTTTCGGCAGGTTATCCGCAAGGCAGGCGTTTGCGGCGGGGCCGCTCGTTAGTTTCGAGAGGTGGCAGGCACTGGGCCGGCCACCCTACCCAAACAGGAGTACACATGACTGCAATCCGCAAGATCGCCGCTGGCTTCCTCGCAGCCGCCCTCCTGGCCGGCGGAAGCGCCACCGCCGCGTCCGCCGCTGACCTTGAGCCCGTCACCGACCCGGTCATCACCGCACCCGTCAGCGCCGAGCCGGCCGTGACCGAGGCCGATGTCAAAGCCGCCAAGGCCGCGTTCAAAGCAGCGCAGAATAATGCCCGCACCACCGAACAGCAGGCCCGCGCCACTGCGGCTGCCGAGCTGAAGTCCGTGTCCAAAAAGGCGAAGCTCGCCAAGGGTAAGGTCGTGAAAGCCGCCCAGCTGGAAGTGAAGAACCTGCGCGCGGCACAGACCGCTGCTCTGAAGGACCTCCGCGTCAAGAACCGCGTGATCGTCAACGAAGCCCGTACTGCCTTCCAGTCCGTTGCCGACGCTTACGAGGCGCAGCTCGCCGCCACGCAGCCGGTTATCGAAGAGCCCATCGTCGAAGAACCTGCCGTATAACCTGCGAACAGTCATGAGGGGTGCCGTCCCACCGGGGGCGGCACCCCTCATGTTTTTCAGGATGCTACAGCGATTGCGGGTGCCAGGTCCTTTGGCCAGTGCCGGCGCCGAAGCCGGTGCCCTCGGCCGGGGCGTAATCGGGCCAGGCGAGGCCGGTGGGTGGCATGAAGTCGGCGGGGAGCAGGGCTTCGGTGGGGTCCTCGGCCTTGCGCTGCTTGAACTCCTCCGCGGCCGAGGCCAACAAGTCCGGCGAGGTGAGCATGTCCACGAAGGTGCCGGCGATGGTCTTGCCGGCCACTTCGATGGTCGGGTCGATGGCGGCGGGGATGCCGCCGAGGGCGTTCATGACCCAGCCGGGGTAGGCGCCCTTGCCGGGGGCGGGCTTCAACGCGGGCCGGGAGATGTAGAACCGGACGGTCGGGGCGTAGTGCGTCATCTCCACGTAGTCGTCGCTGGTCCAGTTCTTCTGCCACGGGGCCAGGTGCTCGCGGAGCGCGGACTCGGCGTCCTGCGGGGAGATCAGCGATTCGCACTCGTCCAGGAACGGCTTCTCCATCGGCTCGATCCCGAGTCCTGACTGGATCTCACGCGCGGCGGCCACGGCGTCGTCGTCATATGAGGGAGCGCCGACTTCCTCAAGGTTGTTGTACAGCGCCTGCGCCAGCACATGGTTGGTAATGCCGGGGCGGTTGCGGGCCACCCAGGTGGTCTCCACCCGGCAGTGTGCCATCGCGGCGGCGTGTTCGGCGTTGCGATCCAGCACGGCCAGCACGTGCTCGGCCATCTCCAGCGTGGGGCAGCGCCAGGAGTACTGGATCTGCGCGATCCGCGCCGGCAGGTTGTCCGCGGTCGCCTGCCCGGAGCCGAGGATCGCGTCGGAGAGGCTCCAGCCGCCGAAGCTGGGCAGCATGGCGTCCTGCATCACCCGCGAGCTGGTGTACATCTGCATCAGCGCCACGTTCGCCCCCGGGGCCCGGGCGGCCGAGTGCGACGCCGGGATCGGCGAGTTCGGGTTGGCCGAGAGCTGCCAGGTCTCCGGCTCGTCGCAGATGAACGAGTAGACCTTGGAGTAGTAGGAGCCGCACTGGGTGTCCCAGCGGGCGGTGTTGCACAGCGGCAGCATGTAGAACGGGTGGAAGCTGACAATCGCGTCCACGCCGTCGTAGTAGCCGCGCAGCCCGTGCACCACCTTGGAGCCCTGCACCTTCTCCGCCGGTTCGCCGGTGTAGCGCAGAGTGCCGGCGATCCCGTGCACCTCCATGGCGTGCTTGGTGCCGAGCAAGCCGGCCAGCGTGGAGATGCCCAGCGCCGAGTGCGGGTCGGTGTGGCCCGGGGCGAAGGCGCTCAGCCCGTCGCGCGGGGTCTCCTCGGTGGTCGCGGCCTGGCAGTTGCCGGGCACCGCGTCGTACTCGGCGTAGGTCAGCAGCACCGGCCCGCCGCTGCCCTGCGTCCAATCGGCCTTGAACGCGGTGGGCATGCCGCCGCTGCACTCTTCCACGTCGAAACCCTCGGCGCGCAGCCGCTCCACGTACCAGGCGGCCGAGCGGTATTCGCGCCAGGCCGGCTCGGCGAGCTCCCAGATGTGACGGTGCCAGTCGGAGAGCCGGTCCATGTTGGCGTCAATCCACTCCCGCGCCGTCGCCTTGGCTTCGGCGGCGAGGCCTGCGGGGACGGTTGCGGTGACTTCCGGGGTGGTGCTCACGGGTAGGTCCTTTCGGGTGGTGCTGTTAATAAGGTGCAGAGAAAAGTACGACGGCGGTGCTCGGCTGGGGGAAGGCCGGCACCGCCGTCGTGGCATGGGTGGTGTCAGGCAGCTTCGAACAGGTGCGTGGGGACGTGCAGGAGCCGTACTCCCCCGGCGTCGATGGCGGCCGCGAGCGCCGGCGCGAACTCCTCGGCGGAAGAGATCCGTTCGCCGTGGCCGCCGAAGGCGGTGGCCAGGGCGGCCCAGTCGGGCTGGACCAGGTCCACGCCCACCGGCGCGATCCCGCGGTCCAGTTCGTTCTGCCGGATCTCGCCGTAGCCGCCGTTGTCCGCGCAGACCACCACCAGGTCCAGCCGCTGCTCCACCGCGGTGGCCAGCTCCTGGACGGCGAACATCAGCGCGCCGTCGCCGAGCACGCAGACCACCGACCGGTCCGGCGCGGCTAACTTGGCGCCGATCGACGCCGGCAGGCCGTAGCCCAGCGTGGCGTAGGCGGGCGTGTACAGGAACGAGTGGGCCCGCTCCTGCGGCACAAAGCTGGCGGTGCCAAAGTACGTCACCTGCGAGGAGTCGCCGCCGAGGATGGCGTCGGCCGGCAGCACCGAGGCAACCTGCTCGGCGAGCGCGGCCAGCGGCGGGGCCAGCTCGCGCGCGGCCTCGCGCAGCACCGGACGCAGCCGGGCCACACGGTCGGCGCCGCTCTCCGCCCGCGGCGGGACACCGCCGTCGTAATTTTCCTGCAGTGCGGCGAGCAATTGGGGCACGACGGCGGCGCTGTCGCCGACCAGCGGGACGTCAGCGGCGATGTTCTTGGCCATCTGGCCGGGCAGGATGTCCACCCGGACCACCGTGCCGCGCGGCTGCAGCTGGTTGAACCAGAGTTCGGCCTCGCCCACCTTGGAGCCGATGACCAGCAGCACGTCGGCCTCCTCGCAGAGCTGCTGCGCGGCGGGCAGCCGGATGTCCGAACCCAGCGCCAGCGGATGCGATTCGGGCACCGCGCCCTTGCCGTTGAGCGTGGTCAGCACGGGGGCATCCAGCGCTTCAGCCAACTGCAGCAACGCGTTACCGGCGCGCAGCGAACCGCCGCCGGCCAGCAGCACCGGGCGGCGCGCCTCCGCGAGCAGCTGGGCGGCATTGCAGATGGCCTGCGCCGAGGCGCCCACCGGATCATGCGACGGCTTCGCCTCCAGCAGGTCCGCCGGGCAGTCGCTCGGGCCTTCGAGCACGTTGAGCGGAACCTCGATGTGCACCGGCCGCGGCCTCCCGTAGCGGAACAGCTCGAACGCGTCGTGGATGGCCTGCGCGGCCTCGGTCCCGGAGTGGACGCGGCGCGACCACTCCACGATCGCGCCGGCGGCCCCGGTGGCGTCCTTGGTTTCGTGCAGCGCGCCGACGTCAGCGAACTCCTCGCCCTCGGGCACGCCCGGGGACAGGATGATCAGCGGCCGCGACTCGCAGTAGGCGGTGCCGGCTGCGGAGAGCGCGTTGAGCAGGCCCGGCCCGGAGGTGGTGATCACGACGCCGGGCAGCCCGGTCTGCTGCGACCAGCCGTCGGCGCCATACCCGGCACCTTGTTCATGCCGGCTGGTCACAGCGCGGATGCCCAGCGGCACCAAGTGCCGGTAGAACTCCAGGTTGTGCGTGCCGGGGATGCCGAACACCGCGTCGATCCCGTAGTTGCGTAGCAGCGTCATCAGGCTCAGGCCCACGTTGTCGGCCACAACGCCGTCGGGAAGTTCGACGGCGTGGGCGGGCTGGGTGCCCGGCCCGGCTGCGTCTTGGGTCGGCAGCGATCCGGCTTGTTCAGACAGCGCCTGCTCAGACATGGCCGCCTCCGGCGAGCGCCGGTTCGCTGGTCCTGCCGGGCTCGGCCTTAAACTGAGCCTTGCCGCCCACCCAGGTCTGCAGCACCTGAATCTGCGCGATGGTCTCCGGATCCACGGCCAGCGGGTCGGCGGAGAGCACGGCGAAGTCCGCGCGCTTGCCCACCGCCAGCGAGCCGAGGTCGTCCTCCCGGCCCAGCGCGCGGGCGCCGTTGAGCGTATGCCCCTCCAGCGCCTCCGCGGCGGTGATCTTCAGCGTGTCCGGCCCCAGCTTGTGGCCGCGCCGGGTCACGCGGGTGACCGCGGCCTGGATCGCTTCCAGCGGACGCGGCTCGGCCACCGGTGCGTCGGAGCTCAGGGTCACCGGCACGCCGGCGTTGATGAACTCGCCCAGCGGGTTGAACCGCTCCCCCGGGGTTCCGACCGCGGCGGTCACGCCTTCGCCCCAGTTGTAGTAGTGCTGCGGCTGGTTCACCGGGAAGATGCCGGCGTCGGCCATCCGACGGATCTGCTCCGGCGTGGGCAGCCCGCAGTGCTCGATCCGGTGCCGGGCGTCGGAGTCAGGGTGCTCGGCCTGCGCGGCCTCGATCGCGGAGATCACCATCTCCAGCGCGGTGGGAGACTGGGCATGCGTGGCGGTCTGCAGCCCGGCCGCGTGCGCCTTCAGGATCAGCGCGGCGTAGTCGGCCGGGTCGTGGTACAGCTGGCCGGTGCGGCACGGGTCGCCCACGTAGCCGTCCGGGAAGTACGCGGTCCAGCCGCCCAGCGTGCCGTCCGCGTAGAACTTGAAGCCGGCGAAGCTCAGGTGCGCGTTGCCGAACGCCCCGGTCATGCCGATCTCCAGCCCCTCCTCCAGCAGGTGGGAGAGGAAGTACATGCTGTAGCGGATCTTCAGCTGGTCGGCCTCGGCCAGCCGCAGGTACATGTCGAACTCGCGGCGGGAGACCTGGGCGTCGCCCACCGTGGTCACGCCGCCGGCCAGGAAGTCCTGCTGCGCCGCGGCCAGCTGGCGCAGGTGCTCGTCCGGCGCGTCGGCCAGGTGGAAGTTGGGCCCGTGGTGGCCCACCTTCACGCCGCCCAGTCCGGTAAGGATGTTGCAGGCCGCGTCGGAGAGCTCGCCGGTCAGCTCGCCGTCGGCGTCGCGGAAGAACTCCCCGCCTGCCGGGTTGGGGGTGTCCCGGGTGATGCCGTTGAGCTCCAGCGTGTAGCTGTTGACCACGCCGCCGTGGCCGGAGGCGTTCATCAGGTAGACCTCGCGGTCCGCGGCCACCTGGTCCAGCTCCTGCCGGGTGGGGTGCCGGCCCTCGGCCAGGTTGCGGTGCTCGTAGCCGTAGCCGCGCACCGGCTGCCCGGCCGGCGCGGTCTCCGCAGCCGCACGCAGCAGCGCCACGATCTCCGGGATGCTGCCGGCCTTATCCGGCCCGCAGTCCACCCAGGTCTTCATCTGCCCGTACATCAGCGGGTGCGCGTGCGGGTCCACGAACCCGGGCACCACGACGGCGTCGCCCAAGTCCCGGTGCTCCGGCTCGCGCAGCCCCAGCCCGGCAGCGGTCTGGCGGCATTCGGCCTCGGTGCCCACGGCCGCCACCCGCCCGGCGGCGAGCAGCATCGCCGTCGCGCCCTTACCGGACGGAACAAGGGTGTGGATGGTGCCGGCGGTGACCAGCAGCGGCTGGAAATCGGCGCCGTCGTCGAACGTCTTCAGCTTGCGCATTACTTAAAGCTCTCTTTCTTCCACATACCTTCGGTGCCGGTCCCAGCAGGCCCGGCAGCATCGCCGTACACGTCGTCGTCAACGTGCTGCGGCGCGATCGCCAGGCAGACGAGGCCCAGCGCGCCCATCGCGGCGAACAGCCCGATCACCGACCACACCGTGCCGGTCGCGTCCCACAGCAGCGTGGCGGCCAGCGGGGACAGGCCGGCCCAGAGGGCGGCGGCCAGGCCGTAGGAGAGCGAGATGGAGGTGTAGCGCGCCTGCGGCTTGAACAGCTGGGACAGGATGGTGGCCACCGGGGCGTAGGTGAAGTTCATCGCCACGCGGACCACGGCGAAGGCCACGAAGATCAGCCATTCCGGTCCGGTGGACATCAGCAGAAACTGCGGTACAACGAACACCACGGAGCCGACCAGACCGATGGCCATGACGCGCTTGCGGCCCCACTTGTCGCCCAGCCAGGCG
Organism: Arthrobacter sp. SPT-J7; assembly: GCF_059089965.1. NCBI lineage: Bacteria > Bacillati > Actinomycetota > Actinomycetes > Micrococcales > Micrococcaceae > Arthrobacter > Arthrobacter sp. SPT-J7. The sequence goes on along the minus strand of NZ_JBNHFF010000004.1, from coordinate 141,085 downwards.
ATGCCCAAACAGGTGACCAGCTCGCAGAAGGCCGCCACGGACATGGCGTTCAGGATCAGCGTCTCGTTCAGGCCCACCGACGGGTCGGTTCCGTAGGCGGTGGCGAACGTGGTGGCCAGGTAGTAGCCGCCGGTGGAGATGGGCAGCAGGCCGATGCCGATCAGGATCGGCTTCCAGTTGTTGCGCAGCGCGTACTTGATCGGGACGGACTGCTCCTTGCCTTCCACCTTGTCCTCGAAGACCGGGGATTCCTCCACCCGGTAGCGGACCCAGAAGCCCACGGCGATCAGCACCACGGAGAGCAGGAACGGGATGCGCCAGCCGCCGTCCACCAGGAACGTCTCGCCCTGCGCGGACAGGATGCCGAAGATCAGCGTGGCGCCCAGCGCGCCGGCCGGGTTGCCCAGCTGCGCGAAGCCGCCGTAGAACGTCTTGTACTTCTCCGGCGAGTGCTCCACCGCCATCAGCACGGCGCCTCCCCACTCGCCGCCCACGGCCAGGCCCTGCAGCACGCGCAGCACCACCAGCAGCACGGGGGCCAGCGCACCGATGTTCTCGTAGGTGGGCAGCAGGCCCACGAACACGGTGGACAGGCCCATCACCAGCAGCGTGATCACCAGCGACGGGCGCCGGCCGAACTTGTCGCCGATGTGCCCGAAGATGACGCCGCCCAGCGGCCGGACCAGGAAGCCCACCGCGTAGGTGGCGAAGGCCGCGGCGATGCCGGCCAGCCGGTCCGCCTCCGGGAAGAAGATGGGGCCGAACACCAGGGCGGCGGCCGTGGCGTAGATGTAGAAGTCGTACCACTCGATGGCGGTGCCGACGAAGGCCGCGAATCCCGCGCGGCGGGCCCGGGCGTGGCTGAACTGCGGCCGGGTTGCTGACGTGTGTGACATGGTCTTCCACCTTAAGGTGTGGGCATGAGTGCCGTTGTGATCTATGCGACCATAGGGCCCAAATCACAATCCAACAAGAGCAGAAACTTTGCGTTACGGACGGTTGAATTCAGTTTTGCGCAGGTTCTCGCGCAGTATTTTCCGGAAGCACTTGTATGTGGGCTGGATCACTGGATAATTGACGACGGCGGTGCTCACTTGGGAGGTTAAGGAAACTTTGGCGGACAACGGCGAAACGATCGACACAAAGCTGGTCCGCGCTCTCCAGCAGGAGGGCCGGGCCAGCTATCAGGACCTGGCGCGTGACCTGGGCTTGCCCCGGGCCACGGTCTCCGCCCGGCTGCGGGAGCTGCTGGACACCTATACCGTGCGGGTGGTGGCCGCCGTGGACCCGGCGTTCCTCGGCCAGCACGTGATCGCCCACGTCTCCGTGGTGGCGTCCGGCCCGGTCCGCCAGATCGCCGAGCGGCTGGCCGAATGGCCCGAGGCTGTGCTGGTCTCCGCGGTAGGCGGCATGCACGACTTGGTCGCCGAAATCCGCGTTTCCACGCACGACGAACTGCACGGCGTGCTGACCCAGCTCCGCGAACACCCCAACGTCGCCTACATCGACACGCTGGTCTACACCCGCCTGGTCAAGGGCTTCTTCCTCTCGCAGTACGCCGGCGAGGTCACCATCGACCACGTGGACACCCAGCTCATCGAGATCCTGCAGCAGGATGGCCGGACCAGCTACCGGGACCTCGCCGCCGCCGTGGGGCTCACGCCCACCGCCGTTCGGTCCCGGGTGCAGCGGCTGCTGGACGCAGGGATCATCCGGATCAGCGCGGTGGAATCCCGCGGCGCCGGCGGCCGGCAGCTCTCCATGGGCGTTGGCCTTAATCTGTCCGGCGACAACGACGCCGTCCTCGAACTCCTCCGCACCTCATCCCACGTGGAGTTCGTCGCCCAGACCGTCGGCCGCTTCGACGCCATCGCCACCCTCGCCGCCCAGTCCCCCCGCGACCTCCTCGCCCAGCTCGAAGAAATCCGCAGCCTCCCCGGCGTCCGCCGCACCGACTCCTGGCTCCACCTCGAAGTCATCAAGGAAGACTATGCCCGACGCATTTCTTAGTACTGGCATCCCTTAGGCAAGTACAACCCTCAGCGATCACCATTCACCCTGATCCCGACTTAGCGGGAGAATGTGCGCTGGCCCTTATATCTAGGGATGCCCAGATCAGCAGGCCACCGGCGAGCGTGTCGAACCCAGTCGTCATTTGGCGAGACCTAGTTTGGACCAATTATGAGTACACGACGCAACGCGACACGAGCGGCAGGGAACCCAATGGCGAATCCGCAACTAGCGGAAACCCCAACATCCAGTCGAACAGTCCTGCCCTAAACCTGACCCGGTCGGCGCCGAGCCTCTATGGCGAGCCATTCAGGATCCCTTTGAGCCAGTTCGGTGGCACCGATTATGGCATTGAGGATCGTAGCCGGTTCGGGAACTCCGCTGGCCTCTTCGGCAGCATCGCAAAGTAGTGCGTCAGCTACCCGAGGACTGTGCACGATTGAAGTGGCCGCATCCGTGAGCCAGTACCGGAAGACACTAGGGGTGGGAGTTCGGCGTATGGCTACAGTGTACTCCGCTGTCTCGGTCAGTAAGTCCAGAGCGAACTCTGGATAGTAATAGAGGATACGCAGGTCTTTGAACACAACTGCATGGCGGCTTCTCATCATTGTGCACTCTTCCCACGCCCGCCGTAACGCGAAATGTCTGCGGGCTGAATCGTACGCAAGACCGACTTGCGATGCTTCGAGTTCCTCTCCATCAGTTTCGAGCACGCCATCCGTGAACTGGATAGGTCCCCCAGCAGTTTCTCCGTCGTCAAACTCGATCGAAGTCCTAGAGAGCGTGACCGAGCATGGTCTTCCACCGGTGTGGATCTCTCCCTGGAGGGTCGTTGCTTGATAGACATAGTCATTCTTCAAAATGCCGACAATGCCAGCGTCCTCCAAAATCCCGATGGACCACTCGAAGAACTTCTGCTCTTCCCGGCCCCTCAGGGTCTCGTAGGTCTCAATCGAAAACGCCTGCGGAGTTGAGGATTTCGCTTCTGAAAGTTGGACTACCGGAAGCGACAAGATCCAGAGTGGCGGCACGCACACACCTTCCGCGGAATAACCTGCTGGATGACGGGTCTGTTCCTGGCTCATGTGAGGATGCTATTTGGACCCACTGCTAAAGTCAGCAAGGGACGCAGCCCTATTGGTGCTCGGCGACCCTGAGGCGCGCATTAGCTTAGCCCTCCTCTATCATTTATCGGCTTACCGGTCCTGTTACGTGTAGCGCTCCACTCCACTGTCGGTCACGCCATTCGTGCTTTGCGCCACGCACGAAAAGCTACAACTAGAACGACCGCAAGAACCGTCACCACTAACTTGCCAACCATTTGTCCCGCCAGTGCCTGGCTCACGGAAAAACCCGCAATAGTCAAGAAGATTATGGTGTCAACGAATGATCCCACGATATTAGAGGCAACTGCAGCGCGGATGTAGCCGCGTTTCCTGAGAGGCGTATAAACGGCCAGATCTGCGACCTCAGACGTCAAGAAAGCGACGGCGGATGCGATGGCAATGAGTGGCTCGGACAGCAGGAGGGACAGGACGGCACCCATAACTATCAGGCCTAGCGTCCAGATCTTGCCAGCAGAGTCCTGTAAGGCGTCGCGCAAAACGAATGTAAGCCCGGCGAAGTAGGTACCGGCGGTTGCTACCAAGCCGAAGCCGACAGGAACCACACCGTATCGCGAGGTCACGAAATTCGCCGCCAGAATGCAAGCGAGCAGGCCAACCGCCGAACTGAAGGCCACTATCAAGTTCCTTCTGCTGCGAGAGCGAGCCTGGTGGTTAAGGGTCAAGGTCATGGGTGTCTCCTATACAAGCCACGGCCGATGGGGCTGCCGACGGCACTGCTCGACTTTACAACCACGCACTGACATGAACCGCATCGAACTCTGCAGTCTAGGCTTAGCGACAGTGAACTCAGCCGTTTCGCCAAACTTGATATCGAGTGCTATGCACTGAACGTCCTGACGCCATCCTCTATCGCGCGCATCATGGAACCAGAACCGCAACCGTCGGCGTACCGCACCCGAGCCCCCGCAGGGGCATGGGCTTGAATGAACTGGGTAGCCGCGTGCGTTGCCCTCCGGGTTGCAAGAACAATAAGTTCTGCGGCACGTGCGTGCGTGCGCAGGGCATCACTTCCAACCTTGGCATCGGACACGTTAACCGTGACGGAAGGATGGAGTCTAGCGAGAGCCGACTTTGCCCGAGCTAGAACTCCCGTGTCTAGGCTGTACAGAAGAATTGACTTAGGCAACACCGAAGGTGGCTCAATCACTTCAAACTGCTGTGCTCCAGGGACAGCCCAGTCCCAGCCCAAGTCGAGGTCGGCGGTGGCAAGGGCCGCCACGATGCGGAGCGGTTCCGACAGTCGATGGCGCAGAGCGTACAGCGGTTCCAGCGTACTTGCTACGAATCCTTGGCGGGCTTCGTTGCTAGCCGCTGGCGCACATACGACAAGGTCAGCGATGTCGATAGTTGCCGCCGCTGTGTCGACCGATGCCCATCGCCCCTTGAACTCGGACAGGTCCTGGAGAAGTTGCTCGTAGACGCCAGCGTCGGGCGCACCGCGCAGGAAGATGGCAAGCAAGGCGCTGATCGCGCCGAGGTCGCTTGGCGTAAGGTGGTCGTCAAGAAGGTGTCTCAAGACGAGTTCAGCCGACGTTCGCCACGCGGGCTTGGACGGATCATCCGAATCGATGAAGGCTGCGAGCCCGTTAAAGAGTGGATCGGTCAATGAGACATGGAGTCCTTGGATTGATTCCGCGAGTTTCGCGTCGCATTCACCTGGTGGGGTCCATGTTTCGACGAGTTCCGCTGGGAGGGCGGTCTCGTCACCCTTCGAAATGAAATCGAGCCATTCAGTCCAGGAAGTTGGCTCGCCCGGCGCTAGCAGCGATGCATCTGCCTGAGCCTGGCCGTCTTCGTTCGAGTCTTGCGCGTCGGACGGTTCCGGTTTGAGTTCTGGCTCCTGCTCGAATGGTTCCTCAACGATTTCGGTGGCCGGCACCGAACTCTCGTGGACGAGAACCTCCAACTCCTGACGGAATTCCGTGGGAACTTCCAACTCCGCCTCAAGCAGCAGGCCGGCGAGTTCCGCATCACCTCGGGCAATGGCGACGATAGCACTCGCAGCCCATGCGTCAGGGTCGGTGGTACGAGCGAGCGTGCCATCCACCAAAAGCCCGATGTCGACTCCGAAGTTACGCAACTCGTCGATTAAGGATTGCACCTCATGAGCAACGTTCGCCCGTGTACTGCGGTACCAAGCGCCGAGAATCGCTTCTCGGACGAGTCGGGGCGGTTCTGTAGGGACGACGGCACCCACGAGAGGGCTGCTAAGCAGTTCTTGGTCAGATCCGAGTTGACTGAGCCGCCGCAGTCGGAGAAATGCAACGTTCTCGTGCGATACTCCGCCACTCTGCTCAATGGTTTCTAGTAGTTCAAGGGACGTGAGTGCCTGACCGGAGGCGAGGGAGGTCTCAAAGTCACGCAGCAAACGACCGATGGGCCGCGGCATCTGAGTGACTCGGGAAGGCTGTTGCTCCATAGCATTGATCATTCGACCCAGTGCACGAAACATCCCATTGTTCGCTTGTTTAGTCGGTGGCCGCAGCCGGTAAGTAGTACCCGGTCCAACGAAACTGAGTATCGCTGATTCAACGGGGTCATCTCTACGCAGAGGCGCAAGACGGCCATCAAATTCGCACCAATTGTGCCCAACCCATGCGCTTAGAAGCATTCGCATGCGACCCGCGTGGCTGCGCGACCAACAGACAACGTAGGTCTCGGACAGTGGCCAGCCTGTCTCCTTGCGGGGTAGCACAAGCGGTACATCGCCCTTCTGCTGGAGCGCGCGAAGAAAATTTTCCAGGTAAGCGGCAGTAGGATGGTGGGGATTCCGATGAGGCCAAACTACGTTTGGCGCGGCGAAGAAAGTCTCCAGGAACTCGTCGTCGGAGAGGGTCATGCACTGGTCCCTCCCCACCGGATATTGAGTTCAAGCCGGTGCTTTGCAGCTTCGGCCGTGTCTACCACGAATTCCATGCTTTCCTCATGCACGTTAAGGCCGTTCCAAGTGAAATTCATCGATCCTTTGAGCAGCCAGTCGTCACCGGCGAGGATCTTTTCATGAAGGTCTGGGCTCTTATGGATGTGAAGGTGGCTCAAGGCGCACCGCCGTCTCAACAACTCTAGAAACTGCTCATTGTGCTGGTCATCGCGCACAGCCACGTTAATGTGGGCTCCGAGCCGACTGAGACGAGCCAACACGTCACTCAACGTGAGCGTCCCACCTGCAGCATCAGTAAGGATAGCGTCAAACGCACCCATATCATTCTTGATCACGGGGACGTCGCTCACCCAGCCCGACACAAGCCAGATTTCCTTGCTTGGTCGCACAAGTTCGGACACCAGCACTGTGCTCAGAATTTCGGTCACGGCGATGCCGTTACGTGGGCGGGTGCGGATTGTTCGGCTTCGCCTCATTGGCTTCCCTCCGCGAGTGTGATGGATGCGACCAACTCCCGGCCCTGTCGGATGATTTTCCTGAGTTGGCCGTAGACGCGAAGTGCACCGGCGTCGATCGGCAGGCTCGTTACAGTTCTGAGGGCTCGTGAGAGTTGTTCTCGGTGAGAGACCTCAGCCAACAACCGGACCGTCCCATCACGAGCAATCGCCTCAAGATAACGGGCCTCCCAGTCGCTTGATGCCACGTCTACAAGAACTGATTTGTCGGCGACAACAGGGCTTAGAACGAGACGCTCACGCAAACGGTTCGTGGCATATGGCTGCCAGTCGTTCAGCACCGCGTTGCGCGCAGTGGTTCCCCGTAGCCATAGAGCTGCGAAAGCAGAGTCTGCGTTCAGGGGTGCAATGCTCTGGCCAAGGCCTCCTCTGGAGCCATGGAAAGCGATAACACGAGCGTCGAGCTCGACGCCAAGGTTCGACTCAATCTCCTGCCACCTCTGAGCCAGATAAGCCGTGGCCATGTCCGTCGCTCGAGACGAACCGGGTCGCAGTGCACGTGTGGCGATCGTTGACATGAGCAGATGGGACGGCGGACCATCATTGTCGTCTAGAGTCGCGCGGATCTCTTCGATCGCTTCGTCAAGTTCCGCAGATGACGCTGCGGCCCGGTACCGAGCAACGGCAGCACTAAGCCCCGAGTCATGTTGAGTCAGTTCGTCCACAACCCACTGCATAGAGGCATCGACGTCTTCGTACTCACTCGGGCCGCATACCTCCGCAACAACCTCCCAGAAACGGCGTGGATCAGCAGCGTAGTCACGTTGGAACTCCTCGAGCAGGCCAAGGCCGCCCAATTCCGTCTCGGACACAATGATCCGAAAGCCACCCTTCACCTCGTCCACCACGACATCGACAATGAGGTCCGCATCCTGGGCATCTGGAACCCGCCTATGGACCGCAGCCAGAATCGCGGCTGCAAAGGTGTCCAACACAGTGCGTGTAGACAGATCCCCTGTCACGGTTGTAACGTCCGCATCCACAAGCAGGTACCCGTGCTCGTCAAGCACGTCGTTCACCTCGGAGTTGTGAGACAGTTGCTCGAGTTCCGCGGCGCGTTTCATCGCCGCATCAGGCCCGCCCTCATCAGAGCGGTATATCGCGCGGAAAAAGTCGTCGATGTGGGCGCGCCAACCGCCTTTCAACGTTTCCCGGAGCGCTATATGGCGGTCACCGCCGTCCATGCCGTTTCGCTCGTAAGCGACCAGATACAACTCCGCGAGCCACTGCCTCATGAAATGGTTGGCCACCCCATCAAGGCGCTTATCTTCCTCGATGCGAGTCCTGAAGGCCAGGGTGCGCCACTCTGGCCCCTTGGCAAACTCCGTCAGATCAACCCCACGGACCTTGCTGAGGTCGCCCTCAACGACGAACGCATCAACCTCGAGTTCGAATCCTAGAGCCGCAGGCACCCCCTCATGGCTGAAACGAGTCGAATGGGCTGCGCGGACTCCATCCGTGTGAACGATTTCACCTTCGGAACCGATTGCGAGTCGACGAACTGTCAGCGGGTTTCCGGCTCTGTGGAGCGCAAATCCGCACGAGTCGGCCAGCAAATTCCAAGGTGTATTCTCGGGGAAGTCCGCCTCGGAGATACCACCGTCTGAGAAGATGAATGAACTGCGCCAGACAGGTACGGCACTCGACGTATCACGGATATCGTCCGGCGGCGCCGTCAACCGGAGTCGGATTGGGCGGACAACCATGTAGGTTGACCCGTCAGACGCTGCCCATTCGCCGAGGTTTTGGCCCTTTGACACCATACTGGTGAGGGGAAGGCCACTCCCCTCTCTGGGAACAGCCACCCAGGACCTATGCGAGGCGTGTTTGTGGCCGAATCGGCGACTGACTCTCCCAGGCGCTGCCTCAGTCAGTGCCTGGCGAATTGGCATTGATGGATCCTCGTCTGACGTCATATTAGATGGAAGGTCGAATCCGACGTCAGGGCTGTTAAGTGCTTCGAAGAGGGCCCCCGTCATGAACTCCGGGAGCGGGATTTCCGCGGGTGGATCGAGTTCGCCACTTGCGCTCACCCAACCTGACTCGATGCGTTTTAGAGCTGTGGGCACTGCCGCAAGCAGCAGCGAGCGCGGCTCGTCCCACAGGATTGCTGTCGAATCGTCCCTACTCACACGCAGTGCCCGCTGAATGAACTCCTGAAGCGACGCCTGTGCTGAACTATCCCTCAGCAGTAAATCCAGTTCGCGTAAAAGCGCCCGGGACTCCGAAGCGGCCAAAGTCCGGTTCCTCGACGCTGTGAGCAACGAGCGAATGTCAGTTCCCAGTCGGCGATGTAGCCAATCAAGCATCGCATGGGTGGCTTGAATCTTCGACACGAAGCGGTTCCGCGTCGGCAGCGTCTGCGCATCGATTTCCGGGTCAAGTAGTCGCTCGTAGGACTGGTAGAGGACCCGGTCACGGCCATAGTCCGACAGCACTACTACCGTGATGGGACGCATGTCCAGGGAGCGACCGGCGCGGCCCCGACGCTGCAAGAAGGAAGCCATGTTGCGCGGCGCCTTGTGTTGAACAACGAGGCCGACACGGGGATCATTGAAGCCGACCTCAAGCGATGCCGTTGCGACGATCACGTCGGCCGCCGCATCGACGCCCTTGTCCTGCGACGAAGTCCTACCGACTCTCAGCCCCCCGGGGAGGCGATCGAGTTGCTCTGCCACATCCCACGATTGACCGTCCTCGTAACGTGAGGTCCCCTGCGGGTCCGAGGAGACGCGGAGGTCCGCTAGCCGCGGTCTACTGTTCGGGCGTCCATTGAAGTATCCTTCCGCATCCCGTAGGTCATCGAATAGACGATTCGTGACGTCGAGATCATCAGTGAACACGAATGCAGAGGCGCCGAAAATCCCTGGCTCTCTATCGAGTAGTCGGGCACCGAGCATGACCGACTGAATAGTTGTAGAAAGCAGAGCGGCGCCCGAAGTTGGGTCCCCGCGGAGCACGAGACCGTACTCCCGGCCCACCGGAACAAGTTCGCTCTCGCTCGGGCCTATGACCTCCACATCCGATCGGTTGGTTCCGATCAAAGTGGCGAAATACTCCCCCGCGTCCTTGAGCGTCGCAGACAATCCTACAAATACGGGCGCCGGTGACCCGAATTGGCCGTTGGCATGACGCCAGCGACGCAACATGAGCGCCACTTGGGCGCCGTGCACGCCTGAATAGGTGTGCGCTTCGTCCAGGAGGACAAGGCGGATGGAACTGCTTCCACGCCACCCCAATACCCGCCCCAGAACCCCGTTTGTAGAGTTACGATTGAGCATCTCAGTAGTGCTGAACAAAATATCCGGCGGTGATGCAGTGATTGACTTGCGCGTGAGGGCAAGCTCCGTGCCGTCAATCACCGCCCCACAATTAGTGCACTCCAACCGTTCCACTTGGCGCAGGCGATCTTCGTCGCTCCAGACGAGATCCCCCTGGCATCCGTCTGTGGGACAGGGGAAATAGGGAGCAACCCAACCGTCCTTCGACGTCGTCTGCCGCCACCCGCGTGGGGTGTGGCTCCCTTGGAAAGCGCCCGCGTTACCCGGCGTGGACGAATAAAGGAGACCTATCCTGATGGGGCGTGAATTCGACGGCAGAACACCGTTCGCTCGTCGGCACTGGATAAGAGCCTCGCGCGCCTGGTCGCGGAGTAGTTCGTTACGCGGGTATAAGGCCAGCGTATGGGGAGTCTTGCCGGGAGACGTGCTCCTCGAAGAGAGGTTGAGTAGAGTTGGCAGATAGAAGGCCAGAGTCTTGCCTGAACCGGTCCCGGCAGTAATGATGCGTCCGACGGAGCGCTCGGCCTGCAAAGCTTCGACGACGCTCAACGAGGCATCGAACTGGAAGCGCGCCAACCGCCGCTCACCGATGATCTCCTTTGCAACTGTCTCCTGAACAGCGCTCCAATCCTTCGTGTGCCTAAGTCGGTCGATGACATCGAATGCCGACATCTCACGGCGTGGATAGCGGCGGGGCCCAACCTGCAGGCGGTAGTCCGAAACTAGCGATGAACGAGAACGCCACCATCCGACCGTGTCCCTGTTAGTCGGTACCCACAGTTGTCGAAGCCTGCGGAACAGGCGAAGTCCCTCAGCAAGCCGAGTGCGGTACCGCGGTTGCATAATGCCTTGTACGCGGTGCAGGAGGCCGCTCTCCAGCATGTGGTCCAGGTATTCGTCGGTCGTTGGCCCGGAGGTTCCCGAACGAAGATCTTCAATTACCCGTTGGTCGAGCACCTCTCGAACCTCGACCTCGCTCAAGAACCCATCGACAATGCCCCAAGAGAGACGAGGAAGTTCCAGATCCTCGAGCGCCGTGAGCAGTTCGGGTACGACTGCCCATTGATCGCCCGTCAAACCTGCCGCCGGATGAAGAACTGTTCCTCGATGGACGGATCCGAGCGGAGCGCGGCGACATCAGCGTCCGTCAAGTCACTCAAGGAGACACCATCTGCGGAAGCAAAACGTTCAAGAACCCTGAGGATGGCTTCGCTCAGTTGGATTTCTCCGAGTTCTTCGTTGACGAGTCGAAGGAGACTCTTGAAAGTGCTAACCAGTTCAACACTTGGCGAACGGCGCGCATTAGATTTGAGTTCACGGATGAAGCCGTCGACTCGTCGTTGGTCTTGGCGCGAAAGCGCCGCCGTCTTGTGTTCTGGCAGACTATCTAACGCGGATGTGGTCCATTTCATCCAACGGTTCCGGGCATCGACTTCCAGTTCCTCGATCTGCCGCATGACTATTGTATTGGCACGTTGGAGACGCTCTGGTGTGGGGCGCCCACGCACTCCAACAAAATCTCGAAGGGATACGTAAACCGTCTTTATATCGGGCTCGATCTCGCGCGGAACTTGCAGTTCATCAAGTGCCCGCCGAGTAGCCATTATGGTCCCCAATTGTTCCAGCGTGCTGGAAAGTTTATCTACAGCGAGTTTCACCCGCTCGAGGTTCTGCTTGTTGCCCTCCCCGTCCTGGGCTAGTTTGGCGAGTTTCTCAAGGCGATTCGCCCGAACCAAAAGATCAGTGGGCATCCGGCGCCACCCCTCCCTCTCCTTCGAGAACCCCGGCCCACTTGCGCAGTACCGCTTCAATGTCTTCGTCAACATCCAAGGCATTGTCTCGCTGTTGTGACTCGGCGGCGGAGAGGCCCGCGTCCAACCACCCCGCTGTGAAGCGAAGGTAACTACGAATGCTAAACACATCGCGTGCATCAACCCCACCTGCGATGAGTGCCAAGGAGAGTCCGCTCTTTCCGTCCGCTTCCAATAGAGCCCCCTCAAGACGGGCAACAGAGTTAAAGTTCAGTATCTTAGCGCTAGCGTTGGCAGACTGAACCTCTGCGAGCATCGCCTTAACATATCCTTGTGTTCGGCCCACCTCGGTTGCCGCGGCCACGGCCTCTACGGTGCCAGAGTAAGAAACGCCGTCCGGTACGTGTTCACGAATCTCAGCCACTGCACTACGCCACTCGGCGAGTTGAAACGGAACATAGGCTTCAAGATTCCTGCGGGCCCTTTCGGCTGCCAATGCCCAACCCGGCATCTGATCCGGCTCAGGCGGATCAACGTACTTTCGCGCAGATTCTACAAGTTTTCGAACCCTCGGGTCATCTACTGCGTGAACCCCGCCTGTTGAGCCCTGGCTGGATCCAATAGCAGCCCGTAGCCCCTCAACCGCATCCTTCCGAGCAGTCAAGTAGGCAGTCTCAACTTTCTGCCAAGATTCGGATCGGGAGTCGTCGCCTCTCGAGTAGCCTCGACCGCTCCATAGCACTGCAGCGACGTAGTCGCTGACCTTAGGTTTGGCCGGCAACTGACCGCACAGCGCCGCGCCAGAGATCAGTGACGCAGCAACCGCAACCAACTCCTCTTTCCCAAAATCGCTGGCGGCAATGACTCGTTCAATTATCTCGGCTCGGTGCCGGTCAGCCAGTTCGCGGAGACGCAGGAGGCCCTCAGGTGCCGACGCCGGATTGTCCTGGAATTGCAGGAGCGTTTGAAAGAGGAGTGCGTTACCCGGCGTTCGAGCAAATTTCACGATAGGTTCGACGACGGCCGCACGGTTCTCTCGACCGTCTTCGATAGAAATTGACCGAGAGATCTGGTGCTTTTCGGGCACCGCCTTGGCGAGGACAGAACTATTCGCGTCCTTCATGATTGGATCCGACCAATCAAGGCCGGCGACGAGAGCCTCGCGGACGATGCTGCGAATCTCGCGCCCGGCAGCCTGCGTCAGCGGACTGCCTTTCGACCAGTTGTCTACATCATCGAGGTGCCTGCGCAGCGTCGCGGAAATCGTCGCCGAGATCGGGGGCGTGGCCACGGCGGGTGACGTCCGGGCCGCTTCGGGCTGCGGTTCGACCACCGGTTCGACTGCCTCCAGGTCCGCGGGAGGCAGTGAAAATGCAGTGTAGACCCCTGGATTGACATTCGTTGAGACGTTTCCCCAAAACTGGAATGTCGTGCGATACCTCGTCTGCTCCGGCTCTTGATAGCGCTCATCAAGCATGTGACGGACAGCGAGTGGCAGATCCGGAAGACGATTCGCCGCGGACTCGTTGGTCTCGCGTGCGAGGTCTTCCCGAAGGAATTGCGGTGATGGGAACAGCCCCTCTCGGATTGCGCTCGCCTCGTTTGTGAGTACGGGACGAACCATCTTCGACAGGACCGTTCGTGGATTGAACAGGTTTCGATGCTTGGGGTCCGCCGTGATCTTGATCGCGCGACGCAATGCCGGTTCATTGTACGGATAAAGGCCGAAACCATCTCGCGTTGCACCAAAGGTCTCATGGCACTCGTCACGGAAAGGACAATCTTCACAAGCATTGACCAAGGAAGGGCTGGCCGCTTCGATCTTCGCTTTCCCGAGGCGTGCCGCATTGAGGTAGCGTCCCACAAAATCAAGAAGCTGAGCGTCACCTCCTTCGGAATCGTCAATGCTCACATCCACGAAGTATTTGGAGGAACTCGCTTCGGCACGGGTACGAAAGGTGTCGTCCAACTTGTCGTAGTAACCAGACGTGACGGCCATCATCGTTCGAACAGTGGCGTACTTTTCTACCCCATCAACAGTACCCACCTCGATGATTGCGTCGAGCAGATCACGCTTGATGCCTTGAATGACTGCGAAGTCCTCAATAAGCAGAATGATTTCTTCCCCAACGAGTTGCTCGCGAAGTGTCAGGAAAGCTTGTTGCACACTCCCTACACCCAAGTCAGCGGCCCTCATCACAGCAATGTCGAGGTGCTCATTGAGCATGTCAATCGCCGCAGCCTGCAACTTGGTGTCCGCTGAGAGACGCTTAAACATCGTACGCGCCGCGGTACCCGCATCTCGGATGTCGGCGATGGAGAGCGGCAGATCATCGATCGTAAACGCCGGAGGGATGTCCTCCTCGTCGTCACCTCGTCCCCGAAGTGCATGCACCGCTCGTCTCGGCACAAACGCCCCAGGTCGCAGAAGGTACTCGCGGAAGAGTGGATCATGGAGCAGGACATAGAGTCCGCGCTCACCTACAAGCACCCTCGTAAGGAAGTGATCAGCTTTTGCCTCTCGAATTGCCTCGGCCAATTCGTCAAGAATTCGCCGCTCGAGTTTTTCAGGGTCAACTGATTCTCGCAAGCCACCTAATTGGCTACGAATCTCGTCAAATGCCCCACCGGTCTGACCTTGCAGGAGTTCCTCGATCACATCCCGAAGACTGGTACGGGTCTTGGGCAGATAAATGACCCGCTTGGGACCTGGAATTGACTGGATACGGGCTTCGGCCCAGCGGACGAGGTGCGATTTACCTGAGCCAGACTGGCCAAGCACAGGCGTGATTCGGACGCCTTCCTTGGGAGGGCTATTAAGGAACTCGTGGAGGAACTCTTCCTCTGTTACTGATTCACCAAGTTCGCCTGGGACAGCCTTGCGAATCTCCAATGGAGTGTGGGATGCAAGGAGTACCGCCTTAGAGGGGCTGGCGGCCTCGGTCGGAATGGTATTTGCGACATCCTCCGGTCGCCAGCACACATACTGATTCATCGAAATGGTCATCATTTTCCTGCCTCGATGGTTACGTGCGAGAACAAAACATCGCTGGCGGCTCCCGAGCCGGCCGGGAATCGAACAAATGATCGGGAATCAGAGCGGCTTTCAAGTTTGAGTCGACCTCTGTCACGCAGCGACTGGAAGGCATACGCTAGAGACGCTGGGGCGGCGTCACTTGGATTGGTTTCAACGAAGGAGAACACAGGGATCTCCGCCTGAACGTGTCTCACAAGTTGCTGCAGTTCAATAGAGGTACCGATCACCAAATCGCTGAGCTTCGGGTGGTCGATCGCGTCCTGCACTGCTGCCGTAGGGTCAACCGCTAGGCCTCCCTCTTCCAGCGGCCATTCACGACCGAACCCAAGGAAGGTGGCCCAATACCTGAACGTGTTCCATCGAGTGTCGTTAAGGAAGAATCCGCCCAGTTCCTTGTCGGCCCGCACACGGTCATATGCTTCCAATGGCGATTGTGCAAGCAACCACACAACCGCCCGATTTAGATCCTGCGGCATCAATTCCTCAGCTACTTCCGAACTGAGGACGCAATCCCGCAAATTCCTCCTAAACGATTCCAACGGAGAATCGCCCTTTGCGAACAAAGCTGGCCCATCCGCCCCTGACGTACCATCGACGTCGACCAGTCCGAATTTGATGAGCGCATCGACTGCCCGTCTAACGTGGGCGCCTTTTCCTGGCGTCTCGTCCCTCATCGCAGGGGGGCACACTACGTCCTCGAGTTCACGTTGAGTGAGTCCCGGTGTCGCATGGAGTGCGCGGTAAGCCACCCACATAGTTCGCGGCAGGAGCGGGACGGGACTGATGTTTAGTAATTCCATCACAACTCTTTCAGAAGGGCACCGGCATCAATTACCGCGTCCTGCAGGGCGGCATACTTCCAGTCAGAACGTACGGGATCTTTGAGGCGTTGGGCTCCGACCAAGTAAGTCGGCAACCCGAGTTCAACCCGTTGCGAAACGAACTCTGGGACGGTGTCACCGAGCACGACCACCATGCTGTCCTCTAAAACGTAGGCCAGAGGCAAGTCGTCTGCGCCATCATTGTCGATGATAATCGGACGACTCCCAGCGGCTTTTTGCAGGCGCAATCCCTCCTCAAAGGTGACGCCGGTGTACACTTCAACACCGATCCCGGCCAATTTACGCAGAAGTGGAAAAGGATCATCACCCTCCGAAAGGGTGATGAAGAGCGCCGATGACTTCCCTCTCCACCGCCGGAGTGGGTCCACTTGTGCAGGCCGGCTTGGAAGGCGTGGGTAGCAGAACTCATCGTCCGCAACCCCTGTAGCGCTGTTCGGATTGGCTCGGCATGATGGGCAACTTCTGCAGACCGGGTAGGTGGTCAGACGCCCGCCATCCTTGGTTCGCACTTGGTAGTGCGCCGCCAGAAGTCCTCCAACGCAGTGTCTGCCCGTAATGAACTTATAAACGGTAGTAAGGGAGGCGTCCGCTTCGACGCGCGCACGTGCACGCTCCGCTTCCAGGACTTCAGTCCACCCCTCTTGGGACAATAGCGAGCCATTGACCAACTCAAAGTCGATGAGGTCGTGAGCCTGTTCAAGAAAGTCATCTCGCTGAGCTTGGATCTGCCCTGAAGTCGCGCCCTCTGGCGCATGCCAAGTCGGTATTCGGAGTTTGATGATGCCCGCTTGCGCCATAAGGGTTAGGGTCCTGATGTTCCACTGTGCGCTCTGCCCATACCCTCGATCCATATATGTGGGCAGAGTGCTCCTTTTAACGCGGAAGCGCAGGTTGCTTGGCCCCTCAACTTCCTCGGCGGCTTCAAGAAGCGCTTTCCAACGAGTCCAGCCCTTCTCGGCACCGATAAAGGTCGCACTTGCCAGACTTACTGCTAAGCGTTTGTCTCGAGGCCCTGAATAGAGAACCGCCACCGTCGCTTGCCCGTCTCGTCCGGCTCGTCCAACTTCCTGATAGTACCGGTCGACGGATTCAGGCATGCAGGCGTGCACGACACTACGCACATTGGGGACGTCGATGCCGAGTCCGAATGCAGAGGTTCCGACAATCACGTCAAATTGAGTCGGAGCAGTTGCTCCATTGGCGGTAAGTCCTCTCCAACGTTCCACTGCGGACTGTCGATCTTCATCAGACGACTTGCCTGTTACGGCGCCGACTCGGAACATGCCCAGCGATCTAAGCTCGTCTACCCATTCATCGGCGTCACTTACGGTAGTCGTGTATAGGATGAGGGGTTTCGGCAGCATAGAAACGGCGTCAATCACCGCAGCCCGCCTTGCGGGATCATCATCGAACTGATGCGCGAAGTACGCCGGTTCTGTCCGTAGCGCCGAGCCCCAGAGGAGATTTACGTCTGAGCGGTCGGACGAGAAGAGACGAGTCAACTTGTCGACCTGCCTCTGCGCAATCGTGGCGCTCATCAACAGGATGGACGGCTTGCGGTCGCGAGGGGCGATCTCGTAAGCCTCATGAGCCAAGCCTGGCAGTAGTTGAAACTCGGGTCGGAAGTCATCTCCCCACTGGTCAACCAGATGCGCTTCGTCAACGACGATCTGTTGGAGGAGACCCGCCCGGGCGCAATCAAGAACTGCACCGCTGAGGCCCGATACGAATGCCTCGGGACTGGTGTAAATTATTCGTTGTGTCCCGGCACGAACACCACGTCTCAAGGCTCGTTTTACCTCGCCGTTAAGACTTCCGGTGTATGCGTAGCGGTCGAGTGGACTAAGTTGCTTCTTCTTGGCCTGCGCCTGCTCTCGTGTCCTCCGCTCCATGTCGAGCGCCAGCACGATGGTAGGAACGATTACAACCGTCACACCTTCGTGAGAAAGGAGCGCTTTCGACCATGCAACGGCGGTCTTTCCACGACCGGTCGGAAGCGAGACGAGCAACGGATTTCCATCGTTCATCACGGCTGCGCGGGCCGCCTGCTGCTGTGCGACACCACGATATGTCGAATACTCATGGGCCTGAGCCCAGAATGGGTCCGCGGGAATACTCGGCGGGTTATAAGTGGTATCGCCCCTGAACACCTCGGCGAGTTTAACCTGTGCGATGTCCGACGCGAGAGAACTTTCCCCAATACTCGGCTCCCAACGCGTCGCCGTTACTCGGAAACGCCCTTGGTCAACAGCGAACACCCGACAATGCAGATCCTGCCACTGAGACGCTGTTGGCCAAGGATAGGCGGCCGGCACCACCAGTTCGGGCGATCCTTCAAAGGAGAAGCGGTCGACAAGAAGAACTTGGCGAACTAGGGCGGCGATATCCCGCCAACCGGAACCCGCGCGTCTAACTCCAAAACCCGCCAACGCGTCGATGAGTCTGCGGCAGGCATCTCCGACCGAGAAGGCTGAGACGGCGGCATCAGGCCACGCTTCGATGGCCGCTTGGGCGGTTACCAAGTCTTTGCTATACAAACTGTTCCCATCCCTCCGCCGAGCGAACTAGGCACGCTACTGCGACTTCACGCACGATAGGGTTCTCCACTCCAGTTTGCACGGCCCGTCCGATCTCAATTTCCATCGCAAGGGACTCAGGATCAGCGACCATCTTGATGGCCGACGACCTCGCGTTGCTTCGGGCAATAAGCACGTCTGTCTCAGCCACAACCCTGGCAGACGCGCGTGCACATGCCTCTTTCAGCGCAGTGGTCTGCAATAGCTTCTCGTGCGCAGTCTTCGCCGCCGTCTTGGCGACAGACTCCAAGTTCCCGGAACCGACTACGTTATGCAGAGCAACAATTCTTGACGGATTCAAATTTCTGTCCCTGACTTCATTGAACGGTGCATTTAAGAACTTAAGGTCCGCCTCGCTCGTCACTGCTGTCATACTATTGGTGGCTACCCATACGCGCCGTGCGAACGGAGGGAGAGCCCAATCGCAGCGACGGATCGCCGTCGCCATATTCCCCTTATCGCTTCCTAGTAACCGGCTTAGTGGGCCCGGGTCAGCTTCGACGACAATATCGAAGCCGAAGTACACAAGGGCATCGCCAGACCAACCCGGATCTAACCTCCAACTCGCACTGGCCTGCCCCCGATCATCAAGTTCCAGAACGCGCTCCACTGCGTCAATGAAGGGGTTCCCCCGTCGGAACAACCGTTTGCCAGGAAGTACGTTCCATCGGTCGAAGTTGCCGATTCGTGCCTTCTCGTTAACCTGAAGGAGCTTAATCAACTGTGGGCTGAGGAGAGGATCTTGTTTTTCGTCAACCGCAAATCTTAAGCACCCATCCCACGGTTTCTCCTCGAATTTGAAACCCTCCGCGCCCGTTATTAACGAACGGAAGTAGCGCCCAATTTTCTGGTGGCGATCGTCGTACTTCGAGATGCTCTCAGCTAGTGACCCTAACTCCTCGGTCACTTCCCAACTTGACTCGAGCGCGTCTAATTCGTTGATGCGACGTGTCTCTTCAGCGATTGCCTTGCTCGTCAATTCAGCGCGCAATTCGAACACCTCGACCCCCTCGCGCACCAACGCGTCCCATGAAGCTTCGGCGAGTTGCTCGACGGCGTCCTGCTCAGCCGAGATCGAGCGCTCGAAAACACCGAATCCGCGCGACAACAACCTGGCCCAGGCGGTAAGGAGGCCGTATGAATTGGTGTCCACGACCACAATTCCTCGCGACGACGCAGACCATCCATAGCGATCGACACGGCCAATTCGCTGCTCCAAGTGATTCGGATTCCAGGGAAGCCGCCCGTGGACAGTCAAATTTGCGTCCTGCAGGTTGCGCCCGACGTCTCCTGATTCATCGGCGACTAGAACGCCGCCGCGCTTCCGCCATTCCCGGACCGACTCTTCCCGTTCGCTGTCCGATTGCGTGACGAAATGGGCGAACGCTGACTTCCTTCCGCGGATGGAATTTTGAAGGGCTTTTTTCAAGGCGAGCGCAAATGAACCGTGGCCACAAAAGACGATTACCTTCTCGCCCGGTGCAGATTGCGCGATGATAAGTTCCGCAAGTGAGGAGACAGCATCATGTTCAACCTCTCCGACCTTCTCCAGGATGCTGTGTTCAAATTGAACAGTCGGTGTCGATTCAACTATCACCCTCTCTTCAGGCGACAGCGAAGGTGGTTCCTCTGATAGTCCGACGCGATACCGAATGATCCCTAAGAGGTCTGCCATTGGACCGCCAATTCGGGACGTGAGGACTCCAGCGAGCGCTCCGTAAGGGCGCGAGTCGAGACCGTTATCCAAGAGGTACGCGCTACAGGCGGCGAGCCACTCTTCGACGAGGTTCGCAGCATCTTCCAGTTCGCTGGAGGGAAGTCGAACTAGTTTCGGCTTCCCACGGCCGGTGAAGGAGAAAGGCGTCATGATGCCTTCGTCATCCAGTCTCTCGTGCTGGATATTGTGACGCCGGTTCCGGATCACTCGTTGGTGAAGACGGTAAGTTTCCGAGATGTGTGCTCTGACTGACGCTACACGCCGATTCAACAGGTCGACGTCCACCGACTCAGCTTCGAACGTGGACATCACGGCTGCGATTCGTGCCTCAAGCAGTTCGTCGACCGGGATTTTTTCCTTGAGTTCTTCAAGTTGATACTGGAGGTATTCCGGATTCTCCGGATCAGGTTCCTCGTCGAGAACGTAAACGGCGTATGCGAGTTCTCTTCGCGCCTCTAGGAGCTCCTCAAACTCTTGCTGGCGATCCCACGTGAAGAGTTGGCTATCCAGCAGGTGTAGTAACGCAAGGTGCGTCGTGCTTTTCTGTCCGAACGGTGTCGCTGAAAGCAATAGCAATCTCGGCGAACCGTGAGCGATCCTCGTCAGCAAGGTGTATGCAGGTTCATCCGGTGAAGTGACCCTAGTCAGAAGATGCGCTTCGTCTACGACTAGGAGGTCGACGCTTTCAAGGCTTCTCCACCCTTGAGTGTCGGAATGGCTGACAACTTTCACACGTCTGCCGAAATCGCCGATGAAGAACTTGTCGCGGAGTTCTGCTCTCCACTGTTCCACGAGCGCGTCGGGGCAGATGATACCCACCTTGCGGCTCGGATCGTCTATAAGCGTCTGTCGGATGACAAAACCCGCTTCGATCGTCTTCCCCATGCCGACTTCGTCTGCCAAGAGATATCGTTGGATGGGGTCGCGGAGGATCCGGAACGCAGCCGCAACCTGATGCGTGTGCATCTGGACACCGGCAGATGCGATGCCGGTCGCAGACGCAGCGGAGGCGCGATCTTCAAGAAGCAGTGCGCGCACGGACTGACGAGCATCTCGGAATCTGGGCGTCTCGTTTCCCCCGGCTAAGAGAATCTGGAGTGGGTCTCGCGGCGGTTTATCCCACCGCACGCGAACGCTCGAAGCAGGCACGAGAGTGTCTTGAAACGTATTGGGTAATCGGACCCAGTACGCTGCTCTTCCCTCCGAGTCGGTGGCCGGAGCAATTACGCGACCCGCACGCCACACGAGGTTTTTATCCTGGAAGAAGACACGGCTCTCACGTCCAAGGGAGACGCGCTTCAAGGAACGGCGCGGGACAACAGCAAGGCCTACAGAGATTTCGGCGACCGACTCGAAGAACTCAACCGTTGCCTCTTCGTGGAAGTCAACAATCCGGCCGATGCCCGGGGCCCCTTCGTACGTGACGAAGTCCCCCACTGACAGTTGATCGGAAAACAAGCTCACACCCCACATCGCGGCGGTCCCAGACCGGATACTCGAAGGTGCGCTAGACACTAAACGATGCACCCTTCCCACATCACTATCGGCAGCCAATAGGATTTGGTAAGGACTGGTTGACTCACATTCGTCGATGCTCGCCGGTCGATCCACATCCCGTATTTTGCAACCATGCATCTGC
The DNA here is from genome assembly GCF_059089965.1 of Arthrobacter sp. SPT-J7. NCBI lineage: Bacteria > Bacillati > Actinomycetota > Actinomycetes > Micrococcales > Micrococcaceae > Arthrobacter > Arthrobacter sp. SPT-J7. The sequence continues at coordinate 119,709 of NZ_JBNHFF010000004.1, read as the reverse complement.
CATCGTGACTCTCGAACCTCTGCGATCTAGTGCGCTTCCACGTTCGGAAATGCAATCAAGACAAGTGGTCGCGCTGCGAAGTCATTGGAGTACCCGTGCACGATGCGCTCACGGGAATCAGGAAGGTCCGTCTACTCGCCCCGGTATACACAACCAGAAGTGCAGGTTTCACGAACTTGGACCGCTGCCAACAACGGCAACTGCTTCTCAAGGCGCTGCCAAATCCACCTGGCGAGGACTTCACTCGTTGGGTTCTCGAGTCCCTGGATATCGTTGAGATAGTAGTGGTCCAGTTGCTCCTCGAGGGGCTTGAACGCGGCCTTAATGTCGCCGAAGTCCTGCACCCATCCCGAGTCGTCAGCCACAGTTCCTGCCACATGCACTTGCACGCGGTACGAATGCCCATGAAGTCGACTGCATTTGTGTCCATCGGGAACGAACGGAAGACGGTGGGCGGCCTCGAAGGTGAACTCGCGGTAGATTTCTGCGGTAAACGTCATGGAATCCCTAGGTACTTGTGGGTTTGCATACTCAGTTGCCATTTGGGGTGCTCCAGGCAGAATCGCACAGCGAGTGCAGTGTTTTCAGCAATGTCTGGCCCGTCCATGGGTTGCACGCGGTAAGAATCGAAGTCCAACAACTCAAACTCTCTGGGGTCAACACCGCCCTGTGGGAAGACGAACTTCAACTCATTGCCACCCGAGACGGCAAGTGCAGCACCTACCTTGGGACTTACGCACAACCAATCGATACCCTCCGGAGGAGTCCTGGTTCCATTAGTCTCGACGGCCACATAGAAACCCCGGCTCTTGAGAGCTGCGACTGCGGCGACATCCAACTGCAGCAATGGTTCGCCTCCGGTACAGACCACCATGCGGTTTTCAGGCCAATCTGTCGGCCAGGCTGCCTCCACAGCGTCTGCCAGTTCCTCTGCTGTTTCAAACCGTCCGCCGCCTTCACCATCCGTTCCGACGAAGTCGGTGTCACAGAACTGACAAACAGCACGGGCCCTGTCTTGCTCCCGGCCGGTCCACAAATTGCAGAGACTGAACCGGCAGAACACCGCCGGGCGTCCGGCATGAGTACCTTCGCCCTGCAGGGTGTAGAAGATTTCTTTGATCTTGTATGTCAAGTCAAACTTCCTGGTACGGGATGGGGTCGTGACTGCCGGCCTCGGCAAAGCCTTTGAGTCGCAGGAGGCAGGAGTCGCAATGGCCGCATGAGCGGCCCGCTTCATCGGGGTCGTAGCACGAAGATGTCAGACTGTAGTCCACACCAAGAGCGAGGCCCATTCTCACTGTCTCAGCTTTGGTCTTGTCGATGAGCGGCGCATGGATGTTTATTCTCGTACCCTCGACGCCGATCCGAGTTGCCAGGTTTGCCATGTTCTCGAACGCCTCGATGTACTCGGGGCGGCAATCCGGATATCCGGAGTAGTCAAGCGCGCTTACACCGATAAAAATGTCGGTTGCCTCGATTGATTCCGCATAGGCCAAAGCGAAGGACAGGAACACCGTGTTACGTGCCGGCACATACGTCACCGGGATGTTCTCTTCAACCTGGTCGACGGACTCATGCTTCGGGACGTCCACTTCGGATGTAAGGGCTGACCCCCCGAAGACACGCAGGTCGATGTCGCAGACGACGTGACCTTCGACGCCCTGCGCTGCGGCCACCCGCTTTGCCGCCTCCAGTTCTACAGCGTGCCGTTGCCCATAGCGGAAGCTAAGTGCGTAGGGTTCAAAGCCTTCACTCTTTGCATGCGCGAGTACGGTAGTTGAGTCCAGTCCGCCGCTTAGTAGAACAACTGCCTTGCGTGTCATGCGTCCTCGTCTCCCATGAAATTTACATTTCGGCGCCTAGAGATGCGCCGGTTTGAAACTACACGATACAGTAGATGCGATACACGGACAGTTTCGAGGACAAGGGCAACAGGCATGACGGAGAAACTGACGTTGGTTGTCACCTGCACCGAACGGAAGTCGTCGCAACCCATCGACGCACTGCGAATTCGACATCTGACGCCCGGCCCGTTGAAGAAACGAGCAGTCCATTGGCGTCGCGCCCTTCACGGGGCGGACGAACGGAGGCCCTTACGAGAGCTATACCGAGGTGATGCATGGACTCAAGCCTTACGTTTGGAGGCGGCAGCGCGTCGCGCTGGTTTCGAGCCCAACCTACTCGTAGCTTCTGCTGGACTCGGTCTCGTCTCCGTAGACACAAAGTGGCCAGCTTACGCCGCCACGTTCTCGCCCCGACATGCAGACTCCATCAGCAACGACTCTGCCGAAATCAAGGCCTGGTGGCACCTTATGACTGAGGATCAAGAAACACTTGATCAGCAACTGAATGGGCCCACGCTGTTCGTTCTCTCAGAGCCCTATGCCACGGCGATGTCTGCGGACTTGGCCGACCTCGAAGACCGTGATGACGTCGTGGTTTTCGGAGGTTCAAAGCACGTACCCGCGCAGATACGTATTCCTGCGGACCGGAGTTTGATGAACGCTCTTGGAGGAACGGCAACCAGCCTCAATCTCCGGACCGCAATCAGATGGATCGAGCACCTGGACGTCCCTAAAATCGCAGGCGCCCTTGACAACCAAGCTTGGAACGACTGGGTGGAACGATCCCGAACACCGGCCCCGCCCAAACGCACCCCGCTTACGGACGAGGCGGTCTTCAGTTTTGTTCGAGTTCTGCGCGAAACACATCCAGACATCTCGAAAAGTCGGGCTCTGCGCGCGCTTCGGGACTCGGGCCTAGCCTGCGAGCAGAAGCGATTTGGCGAACTATTCAATCAGGTACCCGTGGAGATGGCATGAGTGAGCAGTGGTTGGAACGTCGTGCCCTCAAGGTGCTCCAGAATAACGACATACCCCTATACCTGTTCGCCCTGGCCGCAGAGGAAGTCGACCTAATCGCCGCTGTCGCAAGGATCGGGCGTGACGAAGCCGGCAAACTGATCGGATACCAACGGCCTGAAAAAAAGAAGCATGTCAAGCAGATTCAGGACTATCTCGACAGCGCAGACGTACTCTTTCCCAATGGTCTAATACTCGCGCTTCCGCCTGAAGTACGTTTCAGGTCCAGCCGCGGACCGTCCACCAACGACGGATTGGTGGTTGCCGGAACTCTGGAAATTCCCCTCAGCACCGGTCCGGACGGACCACGGCCCGCATGGATCGTTGATGGTCAGCAACGCAGCTTGGCCTTATCCCGCACCAAGAACCGGCGCCTGCCTGTGCCCATTGCAGGATTCGTTGCAGACACGGTCGAGCTTCAACGGGAACAGTTTTTGAGGGTGAACACCGTCCAACCGTTGCCGGTAAACCTCGTTACAGAACTTCTTCCGGACATAACGCGCATTCCATCCGGACGGATGCCAACGCGAAAACTGCCGTCGGCTTTGGTTGACATGTTGAACCAAGACCCTGCGTCTCCGTTTGCGGGCATGATCAAACGTGCGTCGACGGCTGAGGAGGCGAAGAAGGCCGCGATCGTGACGGACACAGGTCTTGTAGAGGCACTCAAGGAGTCTCTGGAATCGCCGTCGGGAGTTCTGTTTCCCTACCGGAATATCGCTACAGGCACGACTGACACGGAAGGCATCCGAGAGGTTCTATTGACATATTGGACAGCCGTGAAGAATACCTTTCCGGAAGCCTGGGGGCTCCCTCCTACCAAGTCTCGATTGATGGGCGGGGTCGGCATTAGGGGCATGGGGCGCCTGATGGAAAGGGTCATGGCGCACGTTGACGTCGGAAGTCCTGATGCTGTCCGCGACGCTGAATTGGAACTCGCGTCTATCTCGGGCGCCTGCTTCTGGACTCAAGGCGTGTGGCCTGAACTTGGCCTGCCCTGGGATGAACTCCAGAACACACCGAGACACATCAGTGCCCTTTCCAACTACCTTGCGAGGACATACGTGACCAACCGGGCGGCGATGAGGTGAAGTTCTTCTTCCCAGACAGCCAAGATCTGGTCAGCCCAACCTATGACTTTCTGCGCGACGAGTATTCGCCTCTGCGCGTCCGTCAGAGGGACGATCTCTATGCACATGAAGTGCTCAGTCCTGCACCGTACAACGGCATACTCGTAAGCAAGGCAATTGTCGACGGGACATTGAAGGGAGCTGGAAAATACACAGGAGCGCAGCGGGCGCGACTGTACAGACTGGGAGTCCGCAAATTCTTTCGTCTCCCCGCCGTGGTTGAAACGCTTGGCGATAATGGAGCGTTTAATTACGTCGATGAACTTATCCCGCCAGTAACCGTACAAGAGACTTTGGCGTTCTATGAGGACTGCGGTTTTGACGCGGGCATTAGCGTCGATCACATTATCTTCGGCTACGAACCGCTGGCAACAGAGAAGGAAGTTGATCCGGCCTGGGCAGAACGTCGACGGATCACGCTGCGACTCGCCGAGGAATTCATCTCGCACGTCAGGGACCAGGGTCTGAACCTCCAACCTGTCGGAGCAGCTCAAGGCTGGAGTCCGGCTAGCTTCGCGGACAGCGTGCGGCAACTGCAGGACATGGGCTATGTGCGCATTGCGCTCGGCGGTATGGTTCCTTTGAAGACCAAAGACATCCTCGACTGCCTCGTAGCGATCGACGCCGTCCGTCGTCCTAGTACGGAACTTCACCTACTGGGCATCACCCGGGTGGAATCTATGGAGACCTTCGGCGACTATGGCGTAACGAGTTTCGACAGCACCTCCGCCTTCCGGCAGGCCTTCATGGATGATCGGAATAACTTCCACACTGAGGACAACTCGTTTGCTGCTCTACGAGTGCCACAGGTAGACGGCAATCCAACGTTGAAACGAGCGATACTGTCAGGCCAGGTGTCGCAGCAAGACGCGATCAGACAGGAAAGGGCCTGCCTGCGAGCCCTCCGTGAACACGATGGCAGCGGCAAGTCGACCCAAAGAGTTCTTGAGGAACTCGAAGCCTACGAAATAATCAGTCAGGGCAAAAACCAAAGCAAAAAGAAGAGCTACAAAGCCGAGTATGAGCGGACCCTCGATGCCGCCCCGTGGAATACATGCCCATGCTCGCTCTGCCGGGAACACGGCATCGAAATCGCGATCTTCCGTGGCACTGAACGGAACAAGCGTCGAGGCTTCCACAACATGTCAGTGCTCGCCAGCAAGATGAAGAAGATCAATAGCAAGAGTCTCACATCCACGACAAGGAGTAACCATGGCTGACCAATACGAGTTGAGGTTGCCAGCCATCCGGCTTCAGCAGGGAAAGCAGTACATTTTCTGTTTTGGCGTGGACGGCAAACGCATCCATGACTTTGCGGCAGTTTCACGTGTTCACCGCGACGATGACTCCCTGCAGGGATACCAACGCCCCGAAGTCTTGAGCCATATTCGAGCCATTCGCCGGTACCTTGAGTCGGAATCACCAATGCTGCCGAACGCGATAGTTCTTGCCTTCGACGAACGGGTGACGTTTGTACCGGCCACTCCAGTGGGGGAGATCGACTACTCGACCGTTGGCGAACTCGTCATTCCCATAGACGAGTCCTTGCCTGAAGAACAGAAACCGGCTTGGTTAGTCGACGGTCAGCAGCGAAGCGCTGCCATCCGGGACGCGGACTTGGCGGAGTTCCCTATCGCAGCCGTCGGCTTTATTGCCCGCGGGGAGGCCGAGCAACGTTCGCAGTTCATCCTCGTGAACAATACGAAACCCTTGCCTAAGGGACTCATCCACGAACTTCTGCCCGACACAGCCGGGCATTTGCCGGCAATCTACGCCCGCAAGCAGTTGCCCGCCTCAATCATGATGAGGCTCAACGCCGGCGCCCAACAGTTTGAGAGGCCGTTCGGCGGTCGGATCGCCACTCCTACTAATCCGGATGGCTATATCAAGGACAACAGCGTCCTGAAGATGATCGAGAACAGCCTTTACGACGGTGCGCTGTATCAATACCGTGATCCCGCAGACGGAACGGGCGACATCGACCAGATCCTTCTGCACCTCAATCTTTTCTGGGCCCTAGTGCAGCGTACGTTCCCAGAGGCATGGGAACTGCCACCGCTGAAGTCCCGCCTGACCCACGGCGTGGGTATCCAATCTCTTGGGTACGTGATGGATTCACTTACTGAAGGTGTGCCGGCAGCCGAGCTGCCAGGCCTCAGACTTGAGAAGGAGATCGACAAGCTCAAGTCTGAAGTAGCCTGGACGAGCGGCAACTGGAACTTCGGACCGGACGATACCCGGCGCTGGAACGGACTTCAGAACACCCCCTCAGATGTACGTTTGCTGACCAACCACCTGTTGCGCGTCCTTCGACATTAGGAGAACTCCTGGGGTGCGGGCCCATATACCCTTTAGTTAGCGATTCGGCAGTTCTGAGGGGCCTCACGTGATCACCCGCACCCCGTTCATTTGATGTTTCGCAAACTGGACTCACTTCACTGAAACTTCCTTTTTGCAGTTGGGCTCTGACCGCGTCGCATCGCTGAGGAAGCCACTAGTTGGAGCACGGCGTTTGACAAGTCACTCCATGCCTGCCAGTGGAGAATTGAAGTGTTTGTTGTCCGCGACAAAGACCGGATGGAAGCGCAGCCATGTCGTACCATTTGAGCCTCAGTAGTCATGCTGTCCCTTCATTGGCCCCACTGATCCTGCAGGATAGGAACGGGTCAACTCCATCGCAAGGTTCTGCAAGTCTGGGAACAAATCACCGCCACGGAAGCCTAAATTATTCATTTGCTGCGCAATTCGTTGCACCGCAACCCTTGGTATGACCACGCGCCACAAGAGGTCCTTGGAGAACTCAGGGACCTCGAGTGGAGGGGCCTCAGGAGAATGCACAGTGAAGCATCCTTGTTGCACGAACATGCGCAAATCTAGTTCTGTCGCCATCGCTGCGATGATTTGACCGCGCAGTCGCCCCGTTCTGCGCGGATTACGGAATGCCGGTTCAACTAAATGGTCGCATTCACGGGAGTTGATAGCCGGGGTGACATCGATGGAGGCATGGCGGCGGTTCAACTCATGCGGTGAGAGGACCCAGATCGCTGCATCCTCGGGTTCGACCGTTCGGTCGAGATAAGTCTCAACAGCGAAATATGCGGCCACGAGCGGTGAGCGACTCCAATCGAGAAGGCGAGTCGGTAGACCGTAATGCTGCATCAGGCTTAACCATGCAGAATGATCGTCGTAGGCCGGAGTGCTCGGGTATCGAACTGCCGCACGCGTACGAAATCTGTGAGTCAAGTTCCGCTCGTCTTGCCCGGTATAGCTGCCCTGGGGGCCCGATCTCCAGAGCGCGGGTTGAACAGTCCAAGACGCATTCCGCTGTCCGCGGTACCACAGAGGAACTGAGCGATCCACTCTAATACGTTCAATGGCTTCGACCAGTTCGCCAACCGAATGCACTTGAGTAGTCTCCGTCATGGCTACCACTTTAGCCGTCCGACTCCTGTTCATCTGCTAACAGCGTGGTCATCCACGTCGGTGAGTATGCAATCAGTCATGCTAGTTTCCGCGCAGGAGTGATGTTCCGGGGACACCACAGGTAAATTTTCGGGTTGGTCTGCCGGTTAGCCCCTTCTGGTTAAGTTGTTTAGCCGATCGAAGACAGCAAGTGACCAATCAACTGCTCGAACTTTTGGTTATCCGTACTCTCGTCTATCACTTGCGCCTTTAAGGACACTCTGGTCCATAGACTAATCTTGACGAGGGAAGACTTAGCTAGTGAAACTAGCTACCCAACGTGAGAGGTACGGCTTGGACCTGCTGGAGTTTATTGCGAGCTTAATTTCGTCGATAGTCTGGCCGGCGGCAGTGGTGGCGCTGGCACTGATGTTCCGGAAGAAACTCAGTAAAGTCATCGGCGCGCTCGCTCAGCGAATGGCAGATATGACTGAGTTTTCTGGTCCAGGAAGCGTCAACGCGAAGTTTGGAGAACGAGTCAGGGAAGTCACCGAAATTGCCTCCAAGCTAGAAGTTCCAACTCAGGCCAGCGATTCTTTGAGATACGATTCAAAACAGGATCGGACGGCAAATGCTGCAGAATCAATGGTTTACACATTTCCGCGCCACGCAGTTCTAGAGGCGTACATTCCTTTGGAGAAAGCCGCTTACGATCTAGTTGAAAGATCCGGAGGTAATCGAAAAGACCTCCAAATGATGCTCCGTAATCCCATCCCGGCACTCCGTAGAATATCTTCCGTCGATATGGACGTCGCTTCATCGGCCGCGAAACTACGACAACTCCGCAATCAGGCAGCTCATGAGGAGAATTTCATCGTCGAGCCTGACGTGGTCCTCGACTACGTCTATGCAGCGCGGAACCTGACTGAGGTGCTTCATTCCATCGCAAATAATCTCCCTGCACACAGCGATCAGCTCTTCGGTGCCCGCTAAGACGGGTCTCGTGCACGCGGCGGAACAGGGAGAGGATCCTTCCGCGCGAATCGCGGTTAACAGCGCATGTAAGAGTCGTCAAGTCACCGGAGGCGAGGTTCACGAACTCGCATGCGCGGCCAGGAACTGGTAAACCTCCGTCTCGTCCACCCCTGGGAAGGCGCCCGGTGGGAGGGCTGCGAGGAGGTGCGAGTTGGCGCGGGCGCTGGGCCACGCGTTGCCGGCCCACTGGGCGGCGAGGTCGGCGGGTGGGCGGCGGCAGCAGGACTCGTCGGGGCAGTTGGAGACGGAGCGTTCGGGAGTATCGCGGCCGCGGAACCACTTCACCTCTTTGTAGGGAATGCCGATGCTCAGCGAGTACTCCCCCGACGAATGCCGCTCCGTGATGGCGGTGCACCAGAAGGTCCCGGCCTTCGTGTCCGTGTACTGGTTGAAGGCGCGGAACTTGTCCGGCACGTCGAACACTGCCCGTGAGGTCCAGTTGCGGCAGACCGGCTGGCCCTCGATGGCGCCGGTGTGGTCGGCGGGGAAGTTCACGCCGTCGTTTTCGTAGGCCTTGTGGATGATGCCGGAGACGTGCACCTTCTGGAAGTGGCACGGGATGCCCAGATGATGTGTGGCCAGGTTGGTGAAGCGGTGGGCTGCGGTCTCGTAGGAGACGCTAAACGCGTCGCGCAGGTCTTCGATGGCCAGTTCCTTGGCGGCCTTGGCTTTCTGCAGGAAATCGACGGTGGCGTGCTCGGGCATCAGCAGGGCTGCGGCGAAGTAGTTGGTGTAGACGCGTTGACGGAGGAAGTCGGCGTAGTCCGTGGGCGTCTGGTGCCCCAGGACGTAGTGCCCTACGGCCTGCAGCAGTACCGAGCGGGGGTCGTGTTCGGACCGGTGCCCCTGAGTCAGGTAAATTCTGTTGTTCTTCAAATCCGTCACCGACCGGGTGGAATGCGGCAGGTCACTGACGTACTGCAGGCTGAAACCTAGGTGCTCAGCGATGTCAGCAGCCACGTGGTGGGACAGCGGGCCACCCTTGAAGCCGACCGCTTTGAGCAGCTCCTGGGCCTGCGCCTCAATGTCTTCATAGTGGTTGTTCCGGGCGCGCATTTCCGCCCGCAGTTCGGTGTTGGCGCGGCGGGCCTCCTCCGGTGTGGCGGCCTGCTCGTCCAGCCGGCGTTCCAGCTCGTGCTGCAGGCCTACCAATGACTCGAGCACGTCGATGGAAAGCCGCGAGGTGACGCGGACTTTGGGCAGTCCGAGCGATTCGTACAGCGGACCGCGCTGGTAGCGTTCCAGCTCGATCTCCAGCGCTGCACGGCGGCTGGGCGGCTCGGCCCCGAGCAGCTGGTCGATGCCCACACCCAAGGCTTTGCCCAGTGCCTGCAGCATGCCGAGCTTGGGCTCGCGCTTGCCGTTCTCGATCAGCGAGAGCTGCGACGGCGCGGCACCGACGGCGGCACCGAGATCGTCCAACGTCATGCCCTGGGCCTTCCGCAGGTGCCGCACCCGCCGGCCCAAGCTGATGACGTCGACTTCGGGCTCTGAGGAGGCACCGTCGTCGTGCTTGGCGGGACGATTCCAGCTGGTGGTTGTCATTTCTTGAGGATACGAGAAGAACTGCAAATCTTTCCAGCAATTTTTATGGATTACCTGTTGTGACCTGCGGAATAGTCGATTTCACGAAGAAGTTCGACCGCTACCAAGGAGAACAGCAATGACTGCATCATTTGAGCCGGCCCCGATGAACGCTGAAGAAGCGGCCAAGGCACTGGAGCTCGAGTGGGCCGCCGATTCCCGCTGGGAGGGCATCACTCGCGACTACACCGCAGCGGATGTCGTCCGCCTCCGCGGCCGGGTCCAGGAAGAGCACACGCTGGCCAAGCGCGGCGCGCAGAAGCTGTGGAAGCAGCTCACCGAGGAAGCCGCCGAGGGCCGCTACACCAACGCGCTCGGCGCACTGACCGGCAACCAGGCGGTGCAGCAGGTCAAGGCGGGGCTGCGCGCCATCTACCTCTCCGGCTGGCAGGTGGCCGCGGATGCCAACCTCTCCGGCCACACTTACCCGGACCAGTCGCTGTACCCGGCGAACTCGGTGCCGCAGGTGGTCCGCCGGATCAACAACGCGCTGCTGCGGGCCGACCAGATCGAGTTCTCCGAGGGCATCCAGACCGTTGAGGACTGGCTGGTGCCGATTGTGGCCGACGCCGAGGCCGGCTTCGGCGGGCCGCTGAATGCGTACGAGCTGATGAAGTCGATGATCGCTTCCGGCGCCTCGGGCGTGCACTGGGAGGACCAGCTGGCCTCGGAGAAGAAGTGCGGCCACCTGGGCGGCAAGGTGCTGATCCCCACCGCGCAGCACATCCGCACGCTGAACGCGGCGCGGCTGGCCGCCGACGTCGCCGGCACGCCGAGCGTGATCATCGCCCGGACCGACGCCGAGGCCGCCACGCTGATCACCTCGGACGTGGACGAGCGCGACCGCGAGTTCATCACCGGCGAGCGCACCCCCGAGGGCTTCTACAAGGTCCGCAACGGGATTGAGCCGTGCATCGCCCGGGCCAAGGCCTACGCCCCGTACTCGGACCTGATCTGGATGGAGACCGGCACCCCGGACCTGGAGCTGGCCCGCAAGTTCGCCGAGGCGGTCAAGGCCGAGTTCCCGGACCAGATGCTCTCCTACAACTGCTCGCCGTCCTTCAACTGGAAGAAGCACCTGGACGACGCGACCATCGCCAAGTTCCAGCGCGAGCTCGGGGCGATGGGCTTCACCTTCCAGTTCATCACCCTGGCCGGCTTCCACGCCCTGAACTACTCGATGTTCGACCTGGCCCACGGCTACGCCCGGGACGGGATGAGCGCCTACGTGGAACTGCAGGAGCGCGAGTTCGGCGCCGAAGACCGCGGCTACACCGCAACCAAGCACCAGCGCGAAGTGGGCACCGGCTACTTCGACACCATCTCCACTGCCCTCAACCCCAACGGCAGCACCCTGGCACTGGTCGGCTCCACCGAAGAGGGCCAGTTCCACTAACCAGCTTGATCACGACGGCGGTGCTCGGCTTCGCCGATTGGGGGTCCGCCGCGGCACGACATTCCGACGGCCGTGGGCGGCCTTACGGAATCTATTAGCCGCTTTCCGGACCCCCAATCGGCTCCATCCGAACCTCACCTCATCCGAAGGTCACCTTTGGCACCCAGGCCGGGCGCCCCCGTCGTACCTACAAAAGTTTTCTTGAGGAGTGAATGAGCGATGAACGATCCGATTACCTTGAACGGGATTACGTTGACGGCCCCGCCGGTGTGCCGGCAGGAGGAAGTGCTGACGCCGCAGGCGCTGGAGTTCGTGGCCAGGCTGCACAAGGCCACGGCCGACCGGCGGCGCGAGCTGCTGGTGCAGCGGGAAAACCGGCGGCGCTCGATCGCCCGCGGGCATGATCCGAAATTCCTGCCCGGCACCCGGAACATCCGCGAGGACTCCAGCTGGCGCGTGGCTCCGCCGGCGCCCGGGTTGGAGGACCGCCGGGTGGAGATCACCGGGCCGGTGGAGAAGAAGATGACCATCAACGCGCTGAACTCCGGCGCCAAGGTGTGGCTGGCTGACATGGAGGACTCCTCCACGCCCAGCTGGTCCAACGTGATCAACGGGCAGCTGAACCTGACCGATGTGCTGGAGCGGCGGATCGACTTCACCTCGGAGACCGGCAAGGAATACAAGCTGACGGGTGAGACGCTGACCGACCTGCCCACCATCGTGGTCCGGCCCCGCGGCTGGCACCTGCCGGAGAAGCACATGCTGATCGGCGGCGAACCGGTGGCCGGCGGCATCGTGGACTTCGGCCTGTACTTCTTCCACAACGCCCAGCGGCTGATCGCCCAGGGCCGCGGACCGTACTTCTACCTGCCGAAGATCGAGTCGCACCTGGAAGCCCGGCTGTGGAACGACGTGTTCATCCTGGCGCAGGACCTGCTGGGCATCCCGCAGGGCACCATCCGCGCCACCGTGCTGATCGAGACCATCACGGCCGCGTTCGAGATGGAGGAGATCCTGTACGAGCTGCGCGAGCACGCCTCCGGGCTGAACGCCGGCCGCTGGGACTACATCTTCTCGGTGATCAAGAACTTCCGCGCCCGCGGACCGCGGTTCGTGCTGCCGGACCGGACGCAGGTGACCATGACCGCGCCGTTCATGCGCTCCTACACCGAGCAGCTGGTCCGCGCCTGCCACCGCCGCGGCGCCATGGCCATCGGCGGGATGGCCGCGTTCATCCCCAGCCGCCGCGACCCGGAGGCCAACGCCATCGCCATGGAGAAGGTGCACGCGGACAAGACCCGCGAGGCCTCCGACGGGTTCGACGGCTCCTGGGTGGCGCACCCGGACCTGGTGCCGGTCTGCCGCGAGGTGTTCGACTCGGTGCTGGGTGACCGGACCAACCAGCTGGACCGCCAGCGCGAGGATGTTATGCCCGACGACGGTGCCCTCCTCAACATCGCCGGCACCGAAGGGACCATCACCGAGACCGGCATCCGCACCAACCTGGAAGTCGGCATCCAGTACATCGAGTCCTGGCTGCGCGGCAACGGCGCGGTGGCCATCCACAACCTGATGGAAGACGCCGCCACCGCGGAGATCTCCCGCTCGCAGATCTGGCAGTGGATCCACGCCCACGCCCTGACCGACGACGGCGAGATTGTCACCCGCGAATGGGTGCGCGAACTGCTGGAGGAAGAGTTCGCCGGCCTGCCGCGGTTCGACGGCGACCGGTTCGACGACGCCCGCGAGATCTTCGAAGAGTGTGCCCTCGGCGAAGAGTTCCCGGCCTTCCTGACCATCCCCGCCTACCAGAACTACCTGCTGGAGAAGTCGCCTCTCAAGGTAGTGGCCGCGGCCTAAGGTGCCACCATCCGTCCGGCGGCGGGCCGGGGTTCTATAGCCAGCCCCTGGCCCGCCGCCGGGACCACGTGCCGGTGCCAATCACCGGCGCACCTCGGTTTCCGTGTAACGATCGGAAACCACCCACTCCGCGGGACCGCCCGGTCCACGCCGTTCGCCACAGGCAGCCCGAAAGCCGGGCGGCCCGGGCCGGTCCTGCGGAAACACTTGAAACGAACGCTGGGTGCAACTCCACGTGGAGTTGCACCCAGCGTTTCTTTGTCGCGAAATCGGTCCCCCGCCCAGAACCGACAGGGAGCAGACGACCTGCACAGCTTCGACCACTCGCTCTCTCCAAGGCAGATCGTCTGAGGCAAGATTATCCGAAATTGGACTATCTGGGGTCCGTCGATAGCATGGGAGCGTGCTGCCGAACGTCAATCTCGACACCCCGTCGCTCAAACCGTGTGCGACGGTGGACAGTCCTTTCACCAGCGACCTGACGTGGCTGATGCATCGTGCCGTCGGAGTGCTGACCGGGAACTTCGACGCTGCTTGCCGGGACAACGGTTTGCACGACATGCGTGACACGCTGGTGCTGGCGGTGGCCGGAGATGGCACGCCGCGCACCCAGATCGAGATCGCCACCACGCTCGGTTTCGACAAGTCCACGCTGATGTCGGTTATCGACCGGCTCGAAAAGCAGGGCTACGTGGTGCGGGACGCCGATCCTGCGAACCGGCGCATCCGCATTCCACGCACCACCGACGAAGGCCAGGCGGTGCTGAACCGCGCCCTTGCCGCGCGCGACCAGGTAGTCGAGCAGACGCTTGCCGGCTTCGGCGAGGACGACGTCCGGCAACTGCGCACCCTGCTGTGGAAGATCGCCACCGCCGAATAACCCGACCCGCCTCTCCAGCCGGCCGCCTCCCACTGCCCGGCCCGCCCCTTTCCGCGCCCCCACCCCAAAACGACCCCCTAGTGAGGACTTGCCATGGATACCCCTGCCAGCGATATCGCTGTCGATGCGCACTACGACCTGATCATCATCGGCACCGGATCCGGAAACTCCATCCCCGGGCCGGAGTTCGAGGACAAATCAATTGCGATCATCGAGAAGGGGACGTTCGGCGGCACCTGCCTCAATGTCGGCTGCATCCCCACGAAGATGTACGTCTATGCAGCCGATGCAGCGTTGGAGACCGCCCAGGCAGGGCGGCTGGGCGTGAATGCCCGCGTCAACTCCGTGGACTGGTCTGGAATGGTCACCCGCATCTTCGAAAACCGCATCGATCCGATCGCCGGCGGGGGTGAAGCGTACCGCCGCGGTCCGCAGACTCCCAACATCGACGTCTACGACCAGCATGCTGTCTTCGTCGGCGAACGCACGCTGCGCACCGGCCAAGACCAGCAGCAGAAGATCATTTCCGGTGACCAGATCGTAATCGCCGCCGGCTCCCGCCCCTTCATTCCCAACCCCATCGCTGCCTCCGGAGTGCGGTACTACACCAACGAGGACATCATGCGCCTGCCGGAGCAGCCAAAGTCCATGGTGATCATCGGTGGAGGCTTCATCGCCATGGAATTCGCCCACGTCTTTGAGGCCCTCGGCACCGAGGTAACGATCATCTCTCGCTCTTCGCTGCTGCGCAGCCTGGACACCGAGCTGGGCGAGCAGTTCAACGCTATCGCCGCCCAGCGGTACGAGCTTCTGTCCGGCCGAACCGCCATCGGCGCCGAGGAGACAACCGAGGGAGTGACTGTCAGGCTCGACGACGGCACCTCCGTCACCGCGGAAGTACTGCTGGTGGCCACCGGGCGCCTACCCAATGGAGACCAACTGGACTTGGCCTCTGCCGGGATCGAAATGACCGACGACGGACGTGTCCGCGTCGACGAATACGGTCGTTCGACCACCGCCAAGGGGGTCTGGGCCCTTGGCGACGTCTCCTCGCCCTACATGCTCAAGCACGTGGCCAACGCGGAGATGCGCGCCGTGCGCCACAACCTGCTCCACCCGGACAATCTGCAAAAAATGCCGCACGACCACGTTCCCTCCGCCACCTTCACCTACCCGCAGGTCGCCACCGTCGGGCTGACCGAGGACCAGGCCCGAGAACAGGGCCACAATCTCACAGTCAAGGTGCAGAAGTACGGGGATGTCGCCTACGGCTGGGCAATGGAAGACACCACGGGAATCTGCAAACTGATTGCGGATCGCGATACCGGGAAACTGCTCGGTGCGCACTACATGGGCCCGCAAGCCTCGACCCTGATCCAGCAGATGATCACCGTCCTCGCCTTTGACCTGGACCTCCGCGAATTCGCGGCCAAGCAGTACTGGATTCATCCGGCGCTGCCCGAGGTCACCGAGAACGCGCTACTCGGCCTTGAGTTCAATTAGAACGAGGAAAAGCTTTCCTCATGGGTGCGGCTCTACCTCAAGAGCCGCACCCGGCACTGTTCGTTGCATGTTCTGAGGCCAATCGCCCCGCCGGGACCTAGCTGGCGGCGTCGATCCCGAAGGCCCTCACTTCCTGGGCGCATCGGCAGGCGACAGCGATCTTAGCGGCCCACTCCAACGCCGCATCGTACGAGGGCAGCTCCAGCACCGAGTAGCCGCCTTCAAGCTGCTTGGTCTGCGGGTAAGTTCCCTCGCTCACGGTTCCATCGCCCTCGACCATCACCGGCGGGATGCTCTCATCGATGCCGCCGCCGAACACCCACACTCCGGCGTCCTTCGCCTCCTGCACCACCGCGTGCGCCGCATCGGAAACGGCTGGCAGTTCCTCTTCAGAAACGGCCATGGCGGCACTCGGAAACGAGATCAAATACTTTGTCATCGCGTCGGCTCCTTCTTCGCGGTCCGGGACCACCTGCATCCTTGCGGATGCCATCGCGCTGCGCAAGGGTCTCGGCCGGTTCCGAGGCTGCGAAAGCCATGGCGTATCCCGGCTCGATCTTCTCCCGTAGGAAGCGCTACTTCCTGGCTTCTGAAGAGAGTGCCAGTAGACAGAGTGCTGCTGCACCTTCCCGCAGAGCAGGGCACCGCCGTCGTCGTTTCCGGGACCGGACCTCAGGCAGCTGTGCGCCGCCCATTGGGGGTCACCGCTGGCTCGAGTCCTCATTTGTAGGCAACAGTCGAAGACTGCGCTGCTGGTTCAAAGCGGCGCCGGCAGCCTCTGAGGATCAGACCGCTTCGGCGCCTTCCAGAACCTCAGCCGCGTAGTCCATGACCGCATGTGCTCGGGCGCTGAGGGCCACTCCGTCGGGCCAGACAGCGACAACTGAGGTTAGGCCCGCCCGGGGACGTAATGGTCTGGAGACAATGGGCAACCCCTCGGTGGTCACGGGGATCTGGTTGGGGCGTGACATGAGCAGGCTGTAGCCAAGGCCACGGCCCACCAGCGCGCGGACCAGGTCGATCTGCGGCACGCGCGCCGCATAGGTCGGAGTGAGTCCACGTTCGTCGAACATCAATTGGGTGTAACCGGTGCTGGGCTGCGACTCAAGCATGATCAGCGGTTCAGGTGCGAGCTCTGCCAGGTCGACGTCCGGCTTCGCGGCCAGCGGGTGCGACTCCGCGAGTATGGCCATCACTTCTGTCTTGTAGATTTCCTTCTGCTGCAGTCCAGCGGTCATGCCGATGCCATAGACGATCGCCGCATCCAAGGCCCCTGTTTCCAGCTTCGGCAGCAGGTCGCCGTGGTCGCCCACCGTGATGCCGATGTCCACCCCGGGGTGCAGTTTCCCGAAGCCTTCCATTACCGACGGCAGTACGTTGCTGGCCAGCCCGATGTAGCAGCCCAGCGCTACGGGTCCTCGCAGCTCTCCTCCGACGCCGGCAAGCTCACTGACCAGGCCGTCGGTTTCCTTCAGGATGGTCCGCGCCCGGCCGGCAAGGTACTGTCCCGCCTGGGTGAGGCGCATGCCCCGTGCCTTGCGCCGTACGCACAACTGCTCCCCCACTGCTGCCTCCAACTCGCTGATGGCATGGGACAACGCCGACTCCGAGATATGCAGCTCCGCCGCCGCGGAGCTCAATGTGAGGTGATCAGGCAGGGCAGCGAAGAGCTCCAATTGGCGCAGCGTGAACTTAGGCATCTAAACCTTACTCAGTCGAAGAAGTTGTGCGGATATCCACAGTTTACTAGGAGAAGAAAGCGGGTGAGACTAGTCACGATGTCTCATTGATTTAGGAGTACGAGTACACATGTCTGCCTCCCTCGAAGGTCAGTGCCCCTACGGCTTCGGTTCAGAGTCTCCAGGCGCCAGCGCCATGACAGTGCTGGCTGCCGCAACGCCAACGGCGGCGGCAGCCGCCACGGAAGCACGGCCGGCTGCTGAAGCGGAGACGACTCCCTACCCGGTAGCGGACTGGGTGGACCCGGTGGCCCTCATGGCCAATCCGTACCCGACGTATGAGCGTCTGCGCCGCGAGTCACCGGTTGCTTGGGTGCCGGCGATCAAGAAGTTCCTGGTGACCAACTACGCCGGCTGCCACGCCGTCGAAATGGATCAAGAAATCTTTAGCGCCAACGTCAGCGGAGCCGCGATGAATCGGGCGCTGGGCGCGCAGCCGATGCTGCGCAAGGACGATCCGGAACACGCCGCCGACCGCGCCCCCATCAACCCGGTGCTCCGCCCGAAAAACATCAAAGAGGCCTGGGCGCCGGTTTTCGAACGCAACGCGAACATCTATCTGGATGTCCTGGCGGACAAGGGACCGCAACATGCCGACCTCAACCGTGACTACGCCGCACCGGTAGCCTCACAGAACCTGATCGACCTGCTCGGCCTCAAGGACGTACACGTAGAGCAGATGCGCCGCTGGTCCCACGACTTCATTGCCGGCTCCGGAAACGTGCTGGACGACCAGGCCATCTGGGACCGCTGCGACGCCTCGCAGGCGGAACTGGATGCCATCCTCGACGAACTCATCCCGTTCTACCAGCGGCATCCCGACGCTTCGATGACGTCGGCACTGGCCAACAGCGGGCTCCCCTTCGACAACGTGGCCGCCAACATCAAGCTCACCATCTCCGGCGGCATGAATGAACCGCAGCACATGGTCACCAACATCGTGTGGGCCCTGAGCCAGCATCCCGAACAGCTCGAGAAGGTGCTCCAGGACGATGCGTTGTGGCCCGCCGTGTTCGACGAAACCGTGCGGTGGCAGTCCCCCATCGGCATGTACCCGCGGGAAACCACCCGGGAGACCACGTTGGAAGGTGTCAGCCTGCCTGCCGGGGCGGGGCTCGGTGTTGTGGTGGGATCCGCCAACCGGGATGTGGCGCACTTCGGGCCTACGGCCGATGAGTTCAACATCTTCCGCCCGAAGACATCCCACCTGGCCTTCGGCAGTGGCGTCCACCTCTGCGCAGGGCACTGGGCAGCCAAGAGCTCGATCGGGCAGATCGCCGTCCCGCTGGCTTACAAGCGCTTCCCGGGGCTGCGCGCCGACGACACCCGGGCCGAGACCTGGGACGGCTGGGTCTTCCGCGGCATCACCAGCCTCCCCGTCACTTGGAACTAGGAAAGAAGAACCATGGCAAAGATCAGTTTCCACCACTCCGACGGCAACGTTGACGTCCTGGACGTCGACCCCGGCACCTCGCTGATGCGGGCGGCGGTCACCAACGGCGTCGACGGTATCATCGGCGAATGCGGCGGCCAGGCGATGTGCGCCACCTGCCACGTCTACGTGCGGCCCGAATACCTCGACGGACTGCCGGAAATCGGCGACGACGAAGAAGAAATGCTCGAGTGCACCGCCGGCCCCCGCGACGAGGCCCGCAGCCGGCTCGGCTGCCAAATCACGGTCGGCGACGGACTGGAGCAGATCGAAGTCGACGTCCCTGACGACCAGATCTAGAAAGGCGGAGTGCCTTAGATGTCCTCGGAGGCGGCTCCGCCTTCGCCTTCCCAGGTCTCGAGGCGCTTGACCTTGGTGGCGTTGAACTTGCGGCGGACGCCGTAGCCGCCGTGGTCGTCGTCCTCGATGAAGACCACGCCGAACTGTCCCAGGGCCCGGCGCAGCTGCTGATTTTCTTCGGGCGTCAACGGGAGGTTGCCCTTCTCGAAGTCGCGCACCTGCTGTTTATCCAGGCCCGCGTTCTTCGCAATGACCTTTGCGGAAACCTGAGTGAGGGCACGTGCTGCGCGGGCCAGATCCGAGGTAATCATCAGTGGGTTGTTGCTCATGGCCCGATCATCCCAGCTTTCGCGCAGGAGTCTACTCCCCGCCGCCGGGGCGTCCCGTTGGGCAATTGTGTAGACGGAGTCCCCCGACACCGTCCTGTTCCTGCCTCATGGCCGACGCGTGGCCTAGATTGTAGCCATGGTTGCGCAGCAGGTTCCCGATCCGCTGGAGGTTGTGGTCCGCAGCGATGGCCCTGATGGGTGGGACGTTCTGGCCTCGCTGGGTCCGCTTGCCATCCTCTTGGCGGCGCTGATTGCTGCCTTCATTGGTTGGCGCAGCATGCAGACGCAGGCGGAGGCTCATCGCCGTTCCCAATGGTGGGAGCGGGCCGAATGGGCGCTGGATGCCGCCATGTCCTCCAGCGTGGATCGCAGAGTGATCGGGCTTGGGGTGCTGGCCCTTCTCGCCGAGAGCAACCTGGCCGGTGAAGAAGAGGCCCGGATCCTGCAGGTCGCCTCGAACGACAACTTGGTCCAGCCGGTCACGATTCTTGAGGATGTGGAGGCCGGGCGGCCCTCCAGCAGAGCTACCGAGGCCTCCCAGCAGGAGATCATCAGGGTGCAAGCAGCCAGGCTGCGCACCGTAACAGACCAAAAGCTAGGGCGCCGGACACCCGGATGGATCGTAGAGCTCGCCCGAACATCAACGTGAGCCACGGCCGTGGCACAATGACGGCAAGCCAAGCCCGGAGGAAAATGCATGACCACCAATGACCAGACCATCGCCGAAACGCAGCAAAAGCCGAAAAACTACCTGCAGTGGAAGTTTTCCGGCGCCGGTAAAGTCTTCCGGGACGTGCTCTGGACCGCCTTCATTTTTCTGTTCATCACTCTTTTCGATTTCGGCGGCAACGGGCTGTGGATCAACCTCGGCGGGGCCGTCCTCATCGGCCTGGCCCTGGATGCGGTTGAGTACCAGCACGAAGTGCACCGAAGGCCCGCTGCCCGGAAAAGCGTGGTGCTGTGGCAGGGACTGGCCGTCCTGGCGGTGACCGTTCTTTTCATCAGCTTGATCCAGCTGACCCGCTGAAAGTAGCCGTTCTCAATAGAGCGCCGAGGACCTGGCGATCCTCGATTAACGGAATGCTGGTGACGTGAGCACTACGTACAGCTATCCCGTCGAAATCCTTCACCTGTTGGTGTCGCCGGGGCATGCCTACTTTGGCCGGGCCAAGGATGGTGCGGCGGACGTGCCCACGGAGGACCGCGACCGGGCCGAGGTGGTGGCCGGCAAGGGCATCGTGGGCGACAGGTTCTTCGGCAAGGCGGCGCACATGGACGCGGCGGTGACGTTCATGGCCGTGGAGTCCCTCGAGGCCATCGCCCGGGACTTGGACGTTCCACCGTTTAATCCGCTGCTGGCGCGGCGGAACGTGGTGCTCCGGGGGGCCCAGCTGGCGCCACTCATCGGAGAAGAGTTCGCGGTGGAATCCCGCGGCCAACAGGCGCGCTTCCGCGGAGGCCGGCACGCCCACCCCTGCGTCTGGATGGACCGGATGCTCGCACCCGGCGCCCACGCCGCCATGCGCGGACGCGGAGGTTTACGCTGCCAGCCGCTGTCGGACGGGTTTTTGCACCGCGGACCCGCGGTACTGCTCAGCCCAGTAGAGCTCAGGCCCGAAGACGCCGGGGCGGCCGTCCGGCCCAGACCCGGGCGGCTGCCGTAACCAAGGGACAATGGATGTCCGCGGGTCTGCCAGCCACCCGGATTCCGAAGCCGGCGGTGCACAAGCGAGCACCGCCGTCGTTGTTTTCTAGCTCCGGAACAGGCCGCTGTAGGCGTTGAGGGCGGGTTGGCCGCCGAGGTGGGCGTAGAGCACGTTGCTGTCGACGGGGATCTGCTTGCTGCTGACCAGGTCGATCGTGCCCGCCATGGACTTGCCCTCGTAGACCGGGTCGGTGATCATCGCTTCGAGCGACGCGCTGAGCCGCATGGCTTCCAGGGTGGAGTCGACCGGGATGCCGTAGAGGTCGCCGGCCCAGCCTTCCAGCACGGTGATCTCGTCGTCGCGCAGGTCCCGCTCGAGGCCGATGAGCTTGGCGGTGTTGCGGGCGATCCGGCCGACCTGCTCGCGGGTCTTGGCGAGGGTGGCGGAGGCGTCGATGCCGATCACGCGGCGCGGACGACCGCCGGCGTCCTCCAGCGCGGCGAAACCGGCGATCATGCCGGCGTGGGTGGAGCCGGTGACGGTGCAGACCACGATGGTGTCGAAGAAGACGCCGAGCTCCTGCTCCTGCTGCTGCACCTCGTAGGCCCAGTTGGCGAAACCCAGTCCGCCGAGCCTGTGCTCCGAGGCGCCGGCCGGGATGGGGTAGGGCTTGCCGCCGGCCGACTCCACCTCCGCGATGGCGTTCTGCCAGGAGTCGCGGATGCCGATGTCGAAGCCGGACGGGTCCAGCCGCACGTCGGCGCCCATCAGCCGGGAGAGCAAGATGTTGCCCACCCGATCGTTGAGCGGGTCCGGCCAGTCCACCCAGCTCTCCTGCACCAGCAGGGCCTTCAGCCCGAGCTTGGCGGCCACGGCCGCCACCTGCCGGGTGTGGTTGGACTGGAAGCCACCTATCGAGACGATGGTGTCCGCGCCCTCGGCGAGGATGTCCGGGACAATGTACTCCAGCTTGCGGGTTTTGTTGCCGCCGAAGGCCAGGCCGGAGTTCACGTCCTCCCGCTTGGCCCAGAGTTGCGCGCCGCCCAAGTACTGGCTGAGCCGGGGCAGGTGGTGGACCGGGCTGGGTCCGAAGGTCAGCGGGTAGCGCTCGAAGTCCGTGATGGCCATGCCGTGCTACTGCCCGCCGCTATTCTGCTGCCCGGTGATGTTGACCATCCAGTTCACACCGAACCGGTCCGTCAGCTGGCCGAAGTAGTCGCCCCAGGGCGCCTGTTCCAGTGGCTGGTTGATGTTCGCGCCGTCGCTCAGGCCCTCCCAGTAGCTGCGCAGCTTGTCGTTCTCGGACTGGTCCTCGCCGCTGGAGCTGAGGCAGATGTAGCCGTTGGCGGCCGGGGACATCCCGGACGGCACGTCCGAGGCCATCAGCAGGAAGCCGCGGTCCACGGAGACTGAGGAGTGCATGATGTTCGCTCCGGTCTCGGGGTTGTCATCGTTCATTCCCTCCGCGTAGGTCATCTTGTTCAGCTCGCCGCCGAACACGGAGTGGTAGAAATCCATCGCCTCCGCGGCGTTGCCGCTGAACTGCAAGTACGGGTTGAGGTCCAGTGCCATGGGTTTGCCTTCCGTCGTGGATGCGGCTCGGTCCGATCCGCGTTCATTCTTGCGTGTTCGGGCGCGGGCGGGAAGAGGCACCGGCAAGACGTTCCGGCAAGGTGGCCCGGAAGACGAGAAACGTCCGTTCCCCGGAGCCGGGGAACGGACGTTTTCGGTCCATGGTGGAGCAGCTTCTACCGCTGGCCGACGGTCTCCCGTTCACGGCCGTCGCGGTCGGCTTTCTCCTCGGCCACCTTGGCGTCGTGGGCGGCGCGGATCCGGGCGTGCTCCGGGTTGCGGCGCAGCACCAGGTAGCCGATGCCGAGCCCGACGAACCAAAGCGGGGTGAACAGCAGGGCCGTCAGCGTGTCGGACTGGGTGGTCAGGGCCCAGAGGATGAAGGCGAAGAAGGCCATGACCACGTAGGGCATGAAGGAGCCGCCGGGCATCTTGAACTTGCTGGCCTCGTGCAGCTGCGGCCGGCGGCGGCGGTACACCACGTAGCTGAGCAGGATGATGGTCCAGACGAACATGAAGCACAGCGCGGAGATGGTGGTGACCAGGGTGAAGGCCTCGGACACGCTGCCCTCGGCGTAGAGCAGCACGACGCCGGCCAGCAGGAACATGCAGGAGAACAGCAGGGCGTTGCGCGGGACGCCGCGCCCCGAGAGTTTGCCGAACCGCTTCGGCGCGTCGCCCTCCTGCGACAGTCCGTAGATCATGCGCGAGGTGGAGTAGATTCCGGAGTTCGCGGACGAGGTTGCCGAGGTCAGCACCACGAAGTTCACCACGCCGGCCGCACCCACCAGCCCGGCCAGGGCGAACATCCCGACGAACGGCGAGGCGTCGGCGCTGAACGCCGTCCACGGTTCCACGGCCATCAGCACGATCAGAGCGCCTACGTAGAAGATCAGGATGCGGATCGGGATGGAGTTCACCGCGCGCGGCAGGTTCTTCTCCGGGTCCTTGGTCTCGGCGGCGGTGGTGCCCACCAGTTCGATGCCCACGAAGGCGAACACTGCGATCTGGAAGCCGGCCACGAAGCCCATGAAGCCGGTGGGGAACATGCCGCCGTGCTCCCACAGGTTGCTGAAGGAGGCGCGGGCGCCGTCGTGCTCGAAACCGGTGATGATCATGACCAGGCCGACCACGATCAGCGCCACGATGGCCACGATCTTGATCAGCGCAAACCAGAACTCGGTCTCGCCGAACGCCCGCACGGTGGGCAGGTTCAGCGCCAGCAGCAGCAGGATGCAGGCCAGCGCCGGGACCCACAGCGGCAGGTCCGGCCACCAGAAGGCCACGTAGTGCGCAATCGCCACCACGTCCGCAATGCCGGTGACCACCCAGCAGAACCAGTAGGTCCAGCCGGTGAAGAAGGCCGCCCACGGGCCGAGGATGTCGCCGGCAAAGTCACTGAAGTTCTTGTATTCGGTGTTGCTCAGCAGCAGCTCGCCCATCGCCCGCATGACGAAGAACAGCATGAAGCCGATGATCATGTAGACGAAGATGACGGACGGGCCGGCCACGGAGATGGTTTTGCCGGAGCCCATGAAGAGGCCGGTGCCGATGGCCCCGCCGATGGCAATGAGCTGGATGTGGCGGCTGGACAGAGCCCGCCGCAGATGGGGTTCGGTACTGGTGGTGCTCATGCATGTTCCTTAGGGGTGGGACTGCGTAGCTGCGGGAGTTTCCGTTCGAACAGGCCGGACACAGGGCACCATTGCCCATCCGACCAAAAGGATTGCAAGCCCCCGCCGCTCGCCCCGGAGGGGCCGGCTGGTGACCTACGCCACGAAAACTTATCTGCCTCGGCTCCCGCGGGTCAAATCGAGAAGGGGGCAGGCGTGCGGGTTTCTGTTGCCTTCGGGAACTTTGGCGAACACGGAACGACGCCGGGGCGGGCTCCGCTGGAAGTTCCTGAAGCTGGATATAGTCGAACAAACCAACGTTTCACCGAGGGAAATCCGGGGGGTAGATCATGGTTGCGAGCACCATGGTCCTGAAGAGCGCACTGGGCCTTGCCGCCGCGCTGAGCGTGTTCCTGCCGCAGCATGTGCCCGTTTCGCAGGCGCCCGCCGTGCCCGTCCCGCAGGCGCCGGTCGCGCACGTTTCGGTTCCGCAGGCGCCCGCCGCCGGATCCGAAGAGGCAGCGCCGGTGATGCTGATCCTGGACGCTTCCGGTTCCATGCTCAACCCCGACGCCGACGCCAAGGGCACGCTGCGGATGGACGCCGCCAAAGCCGCGGCCAGAGAGCTGGTGGAAACCCTGCCGGCGGGGTCGCAGCTGGGCCTGATGGTCTACGGCACCAACACGGACAGCTCCCCGGAGGCCCGCGCCGAGGGCTGCAAGGACGTGACTGTGTTGTCCGAACTGGGCACCGCCGATCCCGGCAAGCTGCTCGGCCAAATCGACAAGATCAAGGCCGCCGGCTACACCCCGGTGGGCGAGGCGCTGCGCCGGGCCGCCGCCGAACTTCCCCACGACGGCCCGCGCAGCATTGTGCTGGTGTCCGACGGCATCGACACCTGCTCGCCGCCGCCGCCGTGCGAGGTCGCCAAGGACCTGGCCAAGGACGGCGTGGACCTGGCCATGCACACCATCGGGTTCAAGGTGGATGCACAGGCACGCAAGGAACTCGAATGCATCGCCAAGGCCTCCGGCGGCACCTACGCCGACGCGGACAACGCGGACACGCTGCGCGAGCAGATGGTGATCAAGACCGTCCGCGCGCTGAACCCCTACGACTTCGCCGGCATCCCGGTGACCGGCGGCAAGAGTGCGGCCAGCGCCGCGGACGTGTCCACCGGCCAATACTTGGACACCTTCGCCACCGGCAGCAACAGGATTTACGACGGCGGCACGCGCAAGTTCTACAAGGTGCACGTGGACGACGGCGAGCGACTGCACGTCAGCGCCTCCATGGTGATGCCGATCCGGTCCGGCAGCATGTCCACCTACAGCAGCCTGGAGCTGGAGGTCCTCGGTCCGGACGGGCAGGAATGCCTGACCTCGGTCCGCGAATCCCGCGACGAGGCCCGGCTCTCCGACGGCCCGGTCACCGCGGTGCTCTCCACCGGCGCCATGGGCAGCGGCGACAAGGAGTGCCTGAAGCCCTCCGGCGGCGGCGAGCTGGTGGTCAGCGTGACCCGCAGCGGGCCCGGCTGGGAAAAGGACCCGCTGCCCATGGAGCTGCTCTTCCTGACCGAGCCGGTGGCGGACACCACCGGCCTGCCCGAGGCCTACGACGCCGTGACCAAGCTCGATCTGCTGAAACCGGGCACCAAGCCGCAGGAGACTGCCCCGGGCAACAGCTTCAACTCCGCCCCCGAACTGGCCGCGGGCAGCTACAAGGCCACGCTCATTCCGGGCGAGGTGCACTTCTACAAGATCCCGGTGGACTACGGGCAGCAACTGCGCGCCGTCGCCAAACTCGGCGACTACAAAAAGGACATCTACAATCCGTCCTACCTGCAGGTGGGCGTTGCCAATCCGCTGCGGCAGCTGGTGAGCATCACCGACGGCACCTCCACGGGGGCCTACGGTATGACGTCCATGGCCGATCCGGGTACCCAGGTGGCGGCGAACTTTACCTCGCCGGTACGCTACCGTAACGCCGCCGAGGGCATCCACGACGTGCGCACGCTCTACCTGGCCGGCGATTACTACGTGCAGGTCGCGGTGGACCCGCTCAACTTCGAGGACGCGAAGGAAACGGAGATCCCCTACACGCTGACCCTGGACCTGGTCGGCGACGTCGAGCCCGGCCCCGGCACGGCCAAGGCAACGGCCGCGGCCACCGGATCCGCGGTGGCCGCACCGGCGGACAACCAGGCGGCAGCGCCAACCATGGTGGCAGTGGCGGACGACGACGGCGGCTCCGGCCCGGCGCCGGCCCTCGCCTGGGGTATCGGCTCGGTCCTGGTCATCGCCGCCGGAGTCGCCGTCGCGCTCATCCTGCGAAAGAAACGCGGCGCGCGGCAGCCGTAGCCGCAGAAGGCAAGAGGTGGCTGTGGGCCCTACCGGCTGTGGTCGGCGGGGTCCGTCTCGTCCGAGGAAAGCAACTGCAGGCGCCGGAGATCCTCCGGGTGCAGGCCGGGCTGGTCCCGCATCGCCTCCAGGAGTAATTGCATTTGCCGGTGCAGGGGCGCCGCGTGCTCGGGGTGGCCCTCGGCGTGAACGTGGGCGATGAGCATGCGCAGGACTCGCAGAAGCGCGGCGACCACCTCCGGCTGGTCCAGGCACGTCTGACGGAGCTGGTCGAAGGCATGGTCGACGTATTCGTGATGGTCAAGGTTCCAAGGCTGCACCAGCACCCGGTCGGCTTCGTCCTTCAGCGCTTCGGGAGCAAGCGGGGCGGCAAGGACCGTCCGCAGCAGGCTGCCTAGCCTCAGGATGACCTCCACGGCGGTCGTGGGGTCATTGATGGCCGGGCTCAGGGCCCGCAGGCCTATGTCAACGAGCTGACGGATAGCGAAGTCGACATCCTGCAGCATGGTCCGCGAGTCGGCTATGGCAATCGCGCCGGCAAGCCTCTCCCGGCTGCGCTCCGGCGGTGGCGGCCACGCCGTGACCATTGGTTCGCCTGCGTGGATGTAAGCACCCACGCGGGTCTCCACGCGAACCGTCGTTCCGGCGGGGACGGCTCCCAGAAGCTGGCCGCTGTCCATCTGGCTGATCCATCCGCTGGTTGGGGAGCGGATGATGGCGGCGTCCTTGGGGGCATGGGAGTGTTCGGAGTCCACGCGCTGCAGGCCAGCGGGCACCCGGTCAAGGGCGGCTACGACTGATTGGCCCTCCGCGGCGATGACTCGGGCAACGTTGCCGACCTGCAGTCCGCGGGCGAGGTGGTCCAGATGGACGATGATCCCCACCACGGTCACCAGGGTAAGGACGACGGCGACGGTCAGGGACACGCGCGGCGCGGGATCGGTGGGTTCCCCGCTCAGGCTCGGCAGGATGAGGACGCAGTAGAAGAACGTGGCAACCAGCAGTCCGATGACGACTTGGCTCAGTCGGTCGCGGATGAACGAGCGCATCACACGCGGCGAGAACTGATCGCTGGCCAACTGCAGGCTGACCACGGTGAGCGAGAAAACGACGCCGACGGTGGTGATCATGGCACCGGCAACGGTAGACAGCAGCCAGGTGGCGGCATTGCTGCTCATCGCCAGCGTGAGCGGTATAGCAGCATCATGGCCGAGGGCGTTGTCGACCGCGGTGGCAGCGATGGCCAGCGCGATGCCGCCCAGCATCACCACCGCCGGGAAGAGGAAGAGACTTTCCTTAAAGCGGTAGCGCCAGGCTGCAACACGCAGGCCCACTGCCTGCCCCCGGGCGCTACTCACCAGGCCGAGGCGAGGATCAGCGCGGGCTGGCCGGGAAGGGAGCAGGTGAGTTTCAGGGCCGTGCCGGGCTGCTCATTGGGGTCAAGGACGCGGTAGACCGTCAGCGTGAGCGGACTGGCGTCGATGGTGGTGACGCTACCGGCGGTGGTGGGCACCGCCGTCGTTATCTGGGGGACGATGCCGCCGGAGCCGCCGCTGCCGCGCACCGGGAGGCCGTGCGGCAGGGGTTCGAGCTTGCCGTCCACGTCTTTGAACAGGTCGGCGCCGGTGCCGCCCTGGACGATGGCGGTGGCGAGCGCGGTGGCGTAGACGGGGTCGGCGCACGCGTCGTAGACCCAGCGGTCGCCGAGCACCGAGTGCTCCATGGTTCCGGCGAGGAAGTCCTCGGCCTCCGGCAGCGGCGCCCCGCGATAGGTCAGCGGCACATGCACAATCTGCTCGCCGGCCGAAAGCAGGTGGGTTTCCATCCCGACCTCGCCCGCCGGGTCATCGAAGCGGAAGGCGCCAAGGTGCTCCAGGTCGGCCGCGTCGACTCCTAGTTCCTGGAACCACGGTTGCTTCGGCAGCCACGTCTTCAGAAGATCCTGTTTGGAGGGATTCAGCACAGCGTCGTAAATAATGGCCATGGCTGTAGCCTACGGCTTGAACCCGGCCAAAGCGCGGGCAAGCTGGCGCGCGGGTCAGTACTTCCGTTCCGCGGCGAACTGCAGCGGAGGCAGCTGGGCCCGCCGGCGCATCAGGTCCTTGGCGTGCTCATCGAGCCGGCGGTCCTCATCGGTGCGAAGCATCAGCTGCGGCACTTCCGCGGCGTGGCCGCCGTCGCCGCGGGTCACGAAAATGGTCATGCACTGGGTGGTGGGCCGCCACTCGCCGCCGCGGGGATCGCGGGCGCGCACATGGACGGCAATGTGCATGCTGTGCGGGCCGGTGTGGATGAGCCGGGCCTGAAGTTCCACCAGGTCGCCGATGTGGATGGGGTTCAGGAAGTGGATGCCGCCGGAGTAGACGGCCACCGAGTCCCGGCCGCACCAGGACATGGCGCAGGCGCGGGCGACCTCGTCGATCCAGCGCATCACGATCCCGCCGTGCGCGTTGCCGCCCCAATTCACGTCCGAGGGCGCGGCCAGGAAGCGGAACTGCTCCCGTGGGGTGGTGCTGGCGTCCGTGTAGGCCTGGGCGCGCATCGCATCCCGGATTTCCGCCCGGGCGGCGACGCGGCCGGCGGCACCTTCGGCCAGCCGGGCCGATTCGTCATCCGCGGGCGACCACTGCGGGATCGGTTTCGGGCGCCCGTCCTCGCCCATTGCCACGAACACCAGGATGCAGTCCATCGCCGGCCGGAACTCGCGCTCGCGGACGTCCGCCGCGTCCACGGTCACCACCACCTGCATGCTGGACCGACCGGTGTGGACGATGCGGGCGTCCACCTCGATCAAGTCGCCGTTGCGGATGGGCCGGGTGAAGTGCACGTTGCCCACGTAGGCGGTGACGCAGTAGGTGCCGCTGTAGCCGGTGGCGCAGGCGTACCCCGCCTTATCGATCCACTCCAGCACCCGGCCGGCCTGCACGGTGCTGCCATCCTCCGATACGTCGGTGGGGGAGGCCAGGAAGCGCAGGGTGATCCGGTCGTTCATGGGTGCATCGTAGCCTGATGCCGGCGGGCGAGCGCCGCGGCGCGGCCCGGCGACGCCGTGCCTACTCCGACCAGTCGTTGTTTTTGATGACCTCGACGAAGTCGCCGCGCTGGAAGCCCGGCACAAAGTGGGCCAGGACGTCAGCCTTCACGTTGCCGAACGTGGTCTCCGGGCGGTCCTTGATCCCGTCGGTGAAAGCGGCGAGGATCTGGTTCTTGAAGTCGGGCCGCGGGTGCGCGGCAACCACAGCGGCCCGCTGTTCGTCGGTGACGGCGTTGTAGCCGATGCCCAGCACGTCCAGTTCCACGCCGCGTGTGACCAGGGCGACCTCCGGCGCCATGTGCAGCGGAATCTCCGGGGTGGTGTGCAGCGCGATGGCGTTCCACACCCGGTCGGCGGACTCCCCGGTGACGCCGTGGGCCAGCAGGAAGCGGCGGGCCTCGTCGGCGCCGTCGATCTCGAAGCGCTGATCCGTGCGGCGGAAGCGCTCAGTCAGGCCCAGGTCGTGGAACATGGCCCCGATATAGAGCAGTTCCGGGTCGAACTCCAGGCCCTGCTCACGTCCGCGCAGGGCACCGAAGACGAACACGCGCCGGGAGTGGTCAAAGATCAGCGGGGAGGCGGCCTCGCGCACCAGTTCGGTGGCCTCGCGGGCGAGGGCGCTGTCCGGAATCTGCACGCCGGCAATTGATTCAGCCATAGGTGTAACCCTTTCTCTCGGTATTGTTCCTTCCATCCTCACCCGGTCGCGTACGCTGGTGCCATGTCTGTTCAGCCACGAAAACCACAGATCCGGCCATGACGCACCGGGTCGGCATCATCGTTTTCGACGGGGTGACCATGCTCGATGTGACCGGCCCCGGGGAAGTGCTGCACCAAGCGGCGCTGGCCGGCCACCCGTACGAACCCGTTCTGGTCTCCCCCTCCGGCGGCACGGTCGCCACCTCTTCCGGGCTGGCCCTCTCCGGCACGACGGCGGCGGCCGACGCGGCACCGCTCGACACAGTGATCGTGGCCGGCGGGGACCTGCTCGCGCAGCACCCGCTCGACGTCGGGCTGCTCGCCCCAGTTGCCGCGCTCGCCAAGCGGGCGGAGCGGATCGCCTCCGTGTGCACGGGAGCCTTTGTGCTCGCCGAGCTCGGTTTGCTGGACGGACGCAGGGCCACCACCCATTGGCGCCATGCCGAGACCCTTGCCCTGCGCTACCCGAAGGTTCGGGTGGAGCCGGATGTCATCCACGTACACGACGGCCGGTACATTACCTCCGCCGGAATCAGCGCGGGCATCGACCTCACCCTGTCCTTGGTGGAGGACGACCATGGGCCGGCAGCGGCGCGCGCGATCGCCCGCGAACTGGTGGTGTTCATGCAGCGCCCCGGCGGGCAGTCGCAGTTCTCCACCCTCCCGGCGCTGCCGTCCCGGAACAGCGTGCTGGAGGCACTGACCGCCTCGATCCTAGCCGACCCGACGGCAGAGTACAGCCTTCCCTCGATGGCGGCGGCCGCGGCGGTCAGTCCCCGGCACCTGACCCGTCTGTTCCAAGCCGAACTGAACACCACGCCCGCCCGCTGGGTGGAACGGGTGCGGCTGGACCGTGCGCAGCAACTTTTGGTCGACGGTTGCAGCATTACGACTGCCGCCCAGTGCAGCGGGTTCGGCAGCGACGAGACCCTTCGCCGCGTTTTCGCCCGTCATCTGGGCATCACGCCCACCGAGTACCGCCAGCGGTTCACAACCACCCAGCCCGCGCCCGCCCGCCTGAAGCAGAAAGGGCCGGGCGAGAGGCCATCAAGGCTCAGCCGAGAGTCTGCAGGGCGGCCGGGGCGCTCTCGACCTTGACGAATGTCCCTGCGTCAACAGATTTCACCTCGCCGTCGATCTGGTACGGCAGGGGCTTAAGCGTGGTGAACTCGTAGCTGCTCACGCTTGGCTGGTCCCCCAGCCCTTGGGTGGTGGCGCGTAGAGCCTTCAGCAATACCCGCCACTTGGACATGTGGGGGAAGATCACCACTTCGAATTTTCCATCCGCAAGTTTGTCATCGGCCTCGCTGAGCGTGGCGTACTTCGCCATCTCGGCAATGTTGGCGAAGACGATGCTGTCAAATTTGCGGCGCTTTCCGTCGCTTTGACGTATCTCGAAGGGCTGAAACTTTGAAAACGTCCGCGCCACGGAGATCATCTCCTTGAGCGCGCCTTTGCTCCCCTTTTCCAGGTCAATTGCCACCACCGGCGTCAGGCCGAATCCGACATAGGAGTGCGCGTATTCTCCAGGTGCTTCCGGTCCCTGGCCGGTGTGGATGCGCAGCAAGTCGATATGCCTCGTCCGCCCCAAGGAGATGGCTTCAGCCAGCGGCATCGTACCCGTGGTCCGCCTGTGGTCGTTCGCATTCCCTGCCGCCATGACGGCGCACACGGCGTTCCGGTTGCCGCTTTGCATCACGCCGTTGACTACTTCGTTATACCCGCCGTCGCCGCTGACCGACACGATGAGAACGTCGCGGGTATTGGCCGCCGCGTCACGGGCCAGCATCACCGCGTGGCCGGCATGGCCGGTCGGTTGCAGTTCGATCTCTGGTCCGTCGGGAAGCAAGCCCTGCAGCTCGTCGCGGAGCTCCTCAGCAAGCTTCGGTGCGTTACCGGTGCTGTTGGGATTGTAGATGATGACAATCGCGGCGAAGGTCCGCGTGGTATCGCTCATGCACCCAGTATGCAGCCAGAAAGTCCGCCGGTCATGGGCCCTTGACCGAACACCCGGACTGGTGAAACCACCGGATCAGGCGGGAGTGGGCGCTGATCGGGGGACGCCTCACTTCCCCACTTGGTGACGGTTTCCCGTCAGACCGCTGCGGTTTCCGCGAGGATGGCGTCAATCTGCCCCATGGCTTCCTGCATGCCTTCGGCCATGCCCATCTCCAGCATTTTCTGCAACTGGTCGGCGGATTCAAACCGCGACTCGGTGGTCATTCGGGTACGGCCGTCGACGGACTCCAGCGTCACCGTGGCATGGGTGGTGCCCATGTCCGCCACGGGCTCGCCGTCGTCGTCGGCAAATCCGTCCTCGAAGGAAAGCCGGTTGGGCGCTTCGATGGAGGTGAACTTCCACCAACCGGCTGCCTTCTCGCCGTCCGGCCCGGTCATGTAGTAGCTGGCCTTGCCGCCCGGCCTGAATTCGTGCTTGTCGAAAGTGGCGGGCCAGGTGGGCGGGCCCCACCAGCGTTCAAGCTGGCGCGGGTCTTCCCAGATCTGCCACACCCGTTCCACAGGGGCGTCGAACTCGGCCACGATCGTGAACCTCAGCGCGTCCTCGTCCTTGATGACATCGATAACCGGCATGATGGCGTCCTTTTCTATTCGTCGAGAATGTCCTGGATCCGCGCAATACGTTGTTGCCAGAGCACCTCGTATTGATCGAGCAGCCGACGCGCTCTCCGCACTCCCTCAAGATGAGGCCGCACCATCTGCTCCCTGCCGCGCTTCTCCTTAACTACCAGGGAAGCCCGCTCCAACACCGCCACATGTTTCTGCACGGCGGCGAAACTCATGGCGTAGCCCTCTGCCAGCCCCGATACCGAGAACTCCCCGGTGAGCACCTTCACCACGATGTCGCGCCGGGTGGCATCGGCGAGCGCCTGGAACAGGCGGTCCAACTCGGTATCGCTAACTTGATCTACAACCATTTGGTTGTAGATTAGTCCTCGCCTGGGCAGGTGGTCAAGAGCTTTCCGAAAATGCTCGACGGCGGTGCCCCGGGTGGGGCGCCGCCGTCGAGCATGGCTTCAGTTGGAGAAGAGCCCTTAAACCCGGCTGGTGCTTCGACTGTCGTCGCGGATCTGGCCGACGAGCTCTTCCAGCATGTCCTCGAGCGTCACGATTCCGTACGGATGGCCGGCGTCGTCGACGACAAGTGCCAGATGCGCCCCTTCGCGTTGCATCCGGTACAAGGAGGACCGCAGCGCGGCGGTCAGGCTCACCTGCGGCAGGTCGCGGATAAGGCTGGCCGGCACGGGCTGGTCCCGGGCTGCGGCATCAAGTCCAAGCAGGTCCTTGACGTGGACATAGCCATCCAACCTTCCGCTGGCGGCGGACTGAACCGGGAAGCGGGAGAACCCGTTGGCGGCTACCTGTTCGATTTGCTCCGGAGTGCATCCGGACGGCAGCGTGGTGACCCTGCTGAGCGGGATCACGATGCTTTCGACTGACCGCTCCTCGAAGGTCAGGGCGCCGAGCAGGAGCTGTTCATCCTGCTTGTCCAGCAACCCGCCTTCGCGTGATTCCTCGACCAGCCCTGCCACCTCGTTCCGGGTAAAGGTGCTCGCGACCTCGTTTTTAGGTTCGACCTTGAACAGGCGCAGGATGCTGTTGCCGATGGCGTTCATGCACCACAGCAGCGGTTCCAGAATGCGGACAACCACCACCAGCACTGGCCCCAGGATGAAGGCCATCCGCTCCGGTCCTGCCAAGGCGATGTTCTTCGGCACCATCTCGCCGAGCACCACGTGCAGAAACGTCACCACGCTCAAGGCAACGGCGTAGGCGATCGGGTCGACCAGCGCTGCGGGGACTCCCCACGCGTTGAAGGGTCCTTCCAAGGCGTAGACCACCATGGGTTTGGTGACGTAACCCAGCGCCAGCGAACACACGGTGATGCCCAGCTGCGCGCCGGCCATCATCAGCGAGACGTTTTCGATGGCCCAGAGGGTCATTTTGGCGGCCCGTCCGCCTTGCTCCGCCCGGGGTTCGACGATGCTTCGCCGTGCGGCGATGAGGGAGAATTCAGCGCCCACGAAGAAGAAGTTCGCGGCGAGCAGGACGATGGTCAGGATGATTCCGGCGGCGTCCATTTAGCGCACCTCTTCTTCGGTGACGAGGGGCGTGGCGGTGGCCAGGATCTTTGCAATCCGAGCGCCGTCCATCTCCTCGACGCACAGCTCCACGTTGGCAGCCGGGTGGCCGTGCGAATGCTCCGTCACCAGTTCGACGGCGTCTCCGGGTTCGGCGATGCGGCCCAAACGGAGGGTGACCAGACCTGCGAGGGTGTCGTACTCGGTGCCCTCCGGAACGGCATGTCCCAGGATCTCGGTCGCCTCGTCGGGACGCAGTGCCCCGTCCAGACGCCACACACCGAACGGCAGACGTTCGCTGCTGCCGTCATCGGGGTCGTGTTCGTCCAGCACTTCACCCACGAGCTCCTCGACAAGGTCCTCCAAGGTGATCAGGCCAGCGACGTCGCCGGTTTCGTCGATCAGGACAGCCATCTGCAGACCGCCGGCCCGCAGCGTGTCCATCAGGTCGTCGAGTTCGACGGTGTCCGGGATGAGCGTCGGGGGATCCATGATCTCGGTGACGGTGCGGAGGCGGCGGTCGGCAAAGGGCACGGCCAGACCGCGGCGGATGTGCACGATGCCCAGCACCTGATGGGCGCCCGGTTCCATCACCGGGAAGCGGGAGTGGCCGCTGGCCGCGGCCGTGTCGAGCATCTCCTGGACGCTCTGGCCGGGGGCGACAGAAACCATCCGGGTCCGGGCGGTCATCGCGTCGTGGCCGCGGCGGGTGCCAAACGCGAACGACCGGCGGACCAGTTCCGCGGTCTCCTCTGCCAGCACGCCCTGCCGGGCCGAATGCCGGACCAGAACGGTCAGCTCCTCGGCGGACCGGGCGGACGCGAGCTCTTCCTGCGGCTCAATGCCCATGGCCCGAACCAGTTTGTTGGCCGTGCCATTGAAGAACACGAGCAGTGGTTTGGTGACAGCGCTGAATCCGCGCTGGAAGCCTGATACGGCTCGTGCGGTGCCCAGCGGTCTGGCGATGGCCAGGTTCTTCGGGACCAGTTCGCCGAAGACCATGGTCAACACCGTTGCCAGGACCAAGGCGATCGTGATGGACACCGAGCGGGCAGCCGGCTCGGCCAGCCCTGCATCCAGCAGCGGGCCCAGTACCAGCGCGGCGATCGCCGGTTCGGCGAGGAAGCCGATGCCCAGATTGGTCAGCGTGATGCCCAATTGGGCGCCGGACAGCTGGGTGGAGAGCGAGTTCATCGCCTTGAGGACGCCGACGGCCTTCTTGTCGCCGGCATCGGCTGCATCCCTGACCGCGTTGCGGTTGACGGTGATGAGGGAGAACTCGGCCGCAACGAACAAGCCGCAGCCTGCGACCAGCAGCAAGCCGCCGAGGATCGAGATTACTTCCACCTAGGGGCACCCCCTGCTGCGTTTCTCGGAGCGTGTTCGAGCATCAGCAGGGGGCATGGACTATGCCCCGGACTGTCACCGGGAGTGGACATCAGATCCTCTCAAGATCAAAAGACAGAAAAAGCCCGCGGCCTGATCGCCGTGGACACGTTAATTCTGCCATTCCGTCCCTGTCGGCGGCAAAAGACAGGACGACGCCGGTGACCGTTCCGGGAAGCGGCGCGGACGGGCAAATTGCCGGCGGGGCGTAGAATTGATTGGCCGCATTTTCAGCGCCGCCGCTTCCCCTCCAGCAAGGTTGTTCTTCCATGCCGCAATTTGCTTCCGCGCTCGCGCGGGGCCTGACCGTACGCCACATCCGGTTCATGGCCCTCGGCTCCGCCATCGGCACCGGGCTGTTCTACGGTTCGGCCGCCGCGATCCAGGCCGCCGGACCGGCCGTCCTGCTGGCCTATGCGATCGGCGGCGCCGCGGTGTTCCTGGTGATGCGCGCGCTGGGCGAGATGGCGGTGCGGCACCCGGTCTCCGGCTCGTTCGGCCAGTATGCCAGCCGCTATCTGGGCCCGTTCGCCGGCTTCATCACCGGCTGGACGTTCGCGTTCGAGATGGCCATCGTGGCAATAGCGGACGTGACCGCGTTCGGCATTTACATGGGCTTTTGGTTCCCCGACGTGCCGCGCTGGATCTGGATTCTCGCCGTCGTCTTCTTTATTGCCGCGATCAATCTGGTCAAGGTCAAGGTCTTCGGCGAGACCGAGTTCTGGCTGTCGCTGGTCAAGGTCCTGGCGATCATCGCCATGATTCTGGGAGGCGCGGCGATCATCATCTTCGGCTTCGGATTGCCCGCCGGGTCCAACCCCGGACTGGAAACCATGCTGGGCTCGGGTGGCTTTTTCGCCAACGGGTTCTGGGGGCTGCTGGCCTCCTTCTCGATCGTGATGTTCGCCTTTGGCGGGATTGAGACGATCGGCATCACGGCCGGCGAGGCGGAGAACCCGAAGAAGGCGATTCCGGGCGCGATCAACACCGTGCCGCTGCGGATCCTGCTGTTCTACGTGTGCACGCTGGCCGTGCTGATGATGATCTCGCCGTGGGACCGGATCGATGGTTCCACCAGTCCGTTCGTGCAGATCTTCGACATGCTGGGCATCCCGGCGGCCGCGCACATCCTCAACGCCGTGGTGATCACGGCCGCCATCTCCGCCATCAACTCGGACACCTTCGGCGCGGGCCGGATGATGTACGGGCTGGCCGAGCAGGGCCACGCGCCGAAGGCTTTCGCGAAGATCTCCCGCCACGGTGTGCCGTGGATGACGGTCGCGACCATGGCCGCGGTGCTGCTGGCCGGCGTCGTGCTCAATGCGCTGCTGCCCGAGTCGCTGTTCTTGATCGTTGCCTCGATCGCCACGTTCGCCACCGTCTGGGTGTGGCTGATGATCCTGCTCTCGCACATCGCGATGAAGCGGGAGATCGCGCGGAAGGCGCTGCCGGCGTCGGAATTCCCGGTGCCGTTCTGGCCGGTCGCGTCCTATCTGGCGCTGGCGTTCATGGTGTTCATTGTGGTGCTGCTGGGCATCATGCCGGACACCCGGGTGGCGCTGATCGTGGGCTGCGCCTGGATCGCGCTGCTGTTCCTGGCCTACCGCTTCGGCGTCAAGGGCGCCGGCCGCCGCCGCGCGGAACTGGCGGACGAGACCGGCGTCGCCGCGCCAACGGAACCTGCACAGACGCCGTCGGGCCGGTAACTTCGAAGGCACCGGCACCCTTCAGGCACCGATGACCGTGGAGCGCGGTGCAGCGGTGTTGGGGAACACGAAGGCGCAGATGGCCTGCGCAATCTTCTGGCCGCCTTGAACAGAGGGTTCAATCGGGTTGGCATAGTCGCCGTCCTCGGAACAGACGAGCCGCAGGTCCAGCAGCGACAGCCCCCGGGCGAAGACTTCGCGACTGATACGGTCGTTGAAAAGCGCCGCTGCTGCCTTGATGACGCGCTGGTTGGGGGCGGACGGCGGGGTGTCGTAGATGGTGCAGGCGGCGGCGGGCAGGCCTTTCGCTGCCACCGCTTCCAGCATCGCCCCGTAGCCAGCCGCGAAGCTGTCCTGGGCATCGGCGAAGGTGGCGAAGGCCTGAGCCGCTGATTTGACCGGGTTATCAAGCAGGTAAGCGAATCCCAAGGCATCGTTCCCGCCGACGCTGACCACAAGGTGCGTCGCGTCTGCCGGCAGCGAGCGGAGCTGACCAGCGACGCCGGAGATGACGCCGCCGTCCACGGCCAGGAGCGTGGCCCGCCACCCGGACGGGAGCTGCCGTCGAAGCTGCGTCACGACGTCGGGGCCTCCGGCGACGTAGGCAGCGTTGTCGAACACCGAATCGCCGAGCAGCACAACGTGGCCAGCAGGGCGTGGTGGGTCGACTGCCATGTCAGCCTCCAGTGCATGGATCGGTGAGCACACCCTACCGCCGATCGGTCCGGGCCGAAGGGTTTGCGTTGAATGCATGTGGCGCGCACGGGCGGCTGGGTGCCGTTCTCCCAGCGTCCGCTCCCGGGTTCGCGGGGAATAGCCTCAGGACGGTTGCTGTTGGAAACGAACATGAAGATTGAGATCTGGTCAGACATTGCGTGCCCCTGGTGCTTCATTGGCAAGCGCCGCTTTGAGACAGCCTTGGATGGCTTCGAGCACAAGGACCAGATTGACGTGGAGTGGCGCAGCTACCAGCTGGATCCCACGCTGCCGGAGCACTACGACGGCACCGAGACCGAATACTTGTCCCGGATCAAGGGCATGCCGCAGGAGCAGGTCAAGCAGATGTTCGGCCATGTAACCGCGCAGGCCGCGGGCGAGGGCCTGAACTACGACTTCGACAAGATCGTGGTGGCCAACAGCTTCACCGCGCACCGCTTCCTGCACCTGGCCAAGGAACACGGCCTGATGGACCAGGCCAAGGAAGCCCTGCTCTCCGGTCATTTCGAGCAGGGCAAGGACATTGGCGACGTGGAGTACCTGGTGAGCACCGGCGTCGTGCTGGGGATGCCCGAAGAAGAGGTCCGCGAAACGCTGGCCGGCGACCGCTTTGCCGCGGAGGTCCGCGCCGACATT
Organism: Arthrobacter sp. SPT-J7; assembly: GCF_059089965.1. Lineage (NCBI taxonomy): Bacteria > Bacillati > Actinomycetota > Actinomycetes > Micrococcales > Micrococcaceae > Arthrobacter > Arthrobacter sp. SPT-J7. The sequence continues at coordinate 80,789 of NZ_JBNHFF010000004.1, read as the reverse complement.
GCCGAGGCCCGCGCGCTGGGTGTCAACGGGGTGCCGTTCTTTGTGCTGGACCGCAAGTACGGGATCTCCGGCGCGCAGCCGGCCGAGGCGTTCGCGCAGGCGATCCGGCAGGCATGGAACGAGCGCAGCCCGCTGACCGTGCTGCCGCAGTCGGCCAGCGCCGACGGCGCGGTGTGCGGCCCGGACGGCTGCAACTGACTTTTCCGACCGGCACCGGCAGGACGCTTTCGGGCGGCCTGCCGGTTTGCCGTTAAACCACTTAGCTCCCCGACTTACTGCGGGCCGCGGACCGGCGGGCCGTGAGCAGGGTGGGGACATACTCGAGCAGCTGGAGCCGGCCGTCGAAGGTCCTGCTGTCCACCATTTCCAGTGCGACGTCGGGGTAGCCGTCATAGATCCGCTCGGATCCCGTTTTGCCCGTGATCACCGGGAAGACGACCAGCCGGAACCGGTCCACCAGGCCCGCAATCAGCAGCGAACGGGTGAGGCTGAGGCTGCCGAGCGTGCTCAGGGTCCCTGTTCTGGTCCGTTTCATCTCCCGCACGGCCTCGACGGCGTCCCCGGCGACCAGTTCCGTGTTCGGCCACGCCAGGGGCTCCTTCACGGTGGAGGAAAACACCACCTTCGGCACGGCGGCGAGGCCGCTCAAGCTTGCCTCTTCCTCGGCGGAGAAGCCGGAGTCCTGTGCCGCAGCTTCCTGCGACATGCCGGACATCAGCCGGTAGGTGTTCGCCCCCATCAGGAGGGTGTAGTCCTTTTGCCCCTCCTGATCGAGCCAGGCCAGGTATTCCGGCCCCTCCAAACCCCACCAGCCGGGCCAGCCCTCGGCCGAGGCATACCCGTCCAGGGAGATGATCAGGTCCACCAGCAGATCCGCTGACGGCGTTTCCGCAGTCGCCTCGCCCATCGCCTTCTCCTCGATCTGCGTCAGCCGCCGGGCTCTTCGGCGGCGCTTGGCCGACATGCTACCCCCGAGGCGATAGGTTGTTGAAGGGTGCGAAGGCGCTCAAACCAGATGCTGCGCCGGTGTCGAAGCTCATAGTGCGGCCCACCCGGTGAACGTGCGCACACCAGTAGAGTGAAAAGGCTTGGCGCTCCTCATGGCGGAGGACTGGTGCCACAGACCCGGTGCATTGCGCCGACGGCTTTGCTGCGTCCTGCGAGGACTGCTTCCCCTGAGGGGTATCGTGCGCTGTCCCCCGAGCGAGGGCGGCGAAGCACCCCGAATGCGACTGTGCGGTTCAATTCCGCATGACTGCGCGTGTACGTATTGGCAACGGCCGGCGTTTCGGCCCGACTTTGAAGAGGACTGATAGCGGGATGGATCAGCAACCGGCGAAACTCTGGACGAAGAACTTCATCCTGGCGATCGTCGTCAACCTCTTCATCTCGATGGTTTTCTACCTGCTGATGACCACCATGGCGCTCTACGCCGTGGCCAGGTTCCAGGCGTCCGACACCGCCGCCGGTTTCGCCTCCAGTGCGTTCGTGCTTGGCTCGGTCATTGCCAGGATTTTCGCGGGTCGGCTGCTGGACCTTGTCGGCCGCCGCAGGCTGATCCTGGTGACCATGGCCGTCTTCGTGGTCGCCTCGCTGCTCTACATCCCCACCGGGTCGCTGGCCGGGCTGCTGGTGCTCCGCATTGTGCACGGGATGGCCTTTGGTGCCGGCACCACCGCCGTGGCCGCTTCGGCGCAGACCCTGATCCCGCACACCCGGCGCGGCGAGGGAACCGGATACTTCGGCTTGTCCACCACGCTTTCGACGGCGGTGGGCCCGTTTGTGGGGGTGCTGCTGGCCGGGCTGGGCAACTACCACGCCATGTTCTACTTCTGCGCCGCAGCTTCCGTGGCCGCGTTGGTGGTGGCGCTGTTCCTGCGGGTGCCGGAGCTGCCGGCCGCTAAACGCCCCGGCCGGTTCCGGATGACCTTGAGCGATATCTTCGAGACGGCCGCCCTGCCGATCTCCTGCGTCATCCTGCTGGCGGGAGTCGCCTACTCCGGCATCCTCACCTTCCTCACCTCTTATGCGGAGACACGCGGCTCCGCGGCGGCGGCCAGCGTGTTCTTCATGGTCTACGCGGGGGCCGTGCTGGTCTCCCGCCTGTTTGCCGGCCGGATCCAGGACCGGCGGGGCGACAACAGCGTCATGTATCCCACGCTGATCTCGTTTGTGCTGGGCCTGCTGCTGCTGATTCCGGAGCCCACCATCCTGACCATTGTGGGATCGGCGATCTTCAGCGGCATCGGCTTCGGCACCGTGCTGTCCGGCGCGCAGGCGATCGCGGTCAAGGAGTCGCCGTCCCTGCGAATCGGCACCGCCACCTCCACGTTCTTCCTGATGCTGGACGTGGGCGGCGGGCTTGGACCCATCGTTCTGGGCGCACTCATTCCGGTGCTCGATTATCCGGGCATGTACCTGATGCTGGCCGTGGTCATGGTGCTGGCCACGCTGCTGTACTTTTTCGCGCACGGCCGGAACGGTGGCCGCGCCGTCCGCGCCTAAGCAGCTATTCTGCCGGTTCGTCGGTGGGCGGGGGCGAGAGCCGCGGGCAGCTGAGCTGGCCGGGCGTTTGGTCCACCCGCTTGGCGGGGACCAGTTCCTTGTAACCGGCGCCGACCACCACATCCACGCTGTCGTCGGCGCGGTCGTCAGCTACATATTCCGTGTCCGGAATGTTCCGCTGCAGGTTAAAGGCGTTGGCCTCGCCGGCCTTGCCGGAAACGACCACGGCGCTCATCCCGTAGAAGCTCAACGTCTTGTTGCCCACCGAGCCGATGTCGTAGCCGCGGTCGGCCAGTTGGGAGGCCAATTTGCTGCCCAGCCCCTCCAGTTGCGTGCCGTTGTAGACGTTGAGCCGGAAGGAACCGTTGTCCGGATAGTCGTAGGTGCCGGCCGGGCACGTGATGGGCTCGGGCGGGGGCGGCGGGCCCCAGCCGGGAATCTTTAGGTCGCCGCGGGCCACAGCCATCGCCGCCAGCCCCGCCGCGATGACCAGGCCCACCAGCAGCACCAGCACCACACCGTGCAGGATTCGGCGGTGGTAAACGTGGGGCTTCTCCACATTGCCGTCGTCTTCGAAGGCAACATCCAGATCGTCTTCGGTGATGACACGGCGGCCCTGCCAGTCCAAGGGCTCCTTGGGCTGGCGTTGGGGTGGCGGCGGGAGGCTGGTATCAGTCATCGACCACCAGGACCCGGGCGTGCAAGACGGCCCTCTGGTGGAGCGCCGTGCGGACCGCGCGGTGCAGTCCGTCTTCCAGATAAAGGTTGCCCTTCCACTGCACCACATGCGGGAACAAGTCGCCGAAGAACGTTGAGTCCTCGGCCAGCAGGGCATCCAGGTCCAGCGTGGACTTGGTGGTGATCAGCTCGTCGAGCCGCACCTGCCGCGGCGGCACGCCGGCCCAGTCCTTGGGGCTGACGTGGCCATGTTCGGGATAGGGACGATGGTCGCCGACGGCTTTGAAGATCACGGACTCAGCCTAAGGAACTCCGCCGCTGAATGAAACGCAAACCGCAGCGAGCCGCCGACCGTAGCCAAATGGTTACGCTGCGGGGCGCCGTCGCCTCCGCCCGGATGCCGCGGCGTTTCTGTGTTTCAGGCCGCGGTGATCGGCACTTCGCGGACGCCCACGATCTCGCCGGTGATCCAGTCCTCCCATTCGACCCGCAGCCGGTACTTCCCTGGCTCCGGCGGATGCAGCATCACGTCGAACCGCTCGGCGGCGCCGAAGGCCAGCACGTCGGTCATCAGCGGGTAGCCGGCTTCCCGGCAGGTGGGCGACGGCGCTCCCGGAACGGAGGTGTCCCGGAACGGCCGGCCGTCATGGGCGATCAGCTCCGCCATCCGGATTGGTTCGCCGTCCGCCGTCGTGAAGTGCATGTGGTTGGGCAGGTAGTTGGCGTTCAGGATGCGCAGCAGCGTGGGCTTCTTTGCGCCGCCGGCCACGTTGGCCCGCAACGCCGAGAGACTCCACACCCGGTTGTCGCCGGAGGGCCGGCGCGCCAGTTCCCCGCCCATCAGGTAGAAGTGCTTGGGCTCGAAGCGGTTCAGCCCCACGTCTTCGCCGGACAGCCCGGCCGCGTGGTGCATTTCATGCCAGCGCGGATCCAGCGAGTACGGAATCAAGATCGATTCGGTGTCGATGTCATACTCCGGCCCGTCGACGAATGCCCGCCGCGCTCCCGGCGTCACGGGATAGTCGGGGTGGACCACCGGGTCCACGATCACCGGGCCGAACATGCCCATCTGCGCGTGCAGCACGGTGTTGACGTGGCAGTGGTAGAAGTAGGTGCCGGCCGCGCCGTAGTTGGGATCTCCCGGCCGGCCCGGTTCCGGCGCCCACTGGTACGTGTAGGTGCCGCCGATCTCGAACGAGGTGTGCCCCACGCCGTCGTTGCGCGGGTCCGGCTCCAGCCCGTGCCAGTGGATGGTGTGCGGCCCCATGGACGGGTGCACGGTGGCGTGGAAGATCTGCCCTTCCAGCGGCCGGATCAGCGGGCCGGGGAAGCCGCGGCCGGACTGCGGCGAGTCGAAGCTCCACATTTCGAACTCCGCGCCGTCGTCGAACCGGAGGTCCCGGTTGAAGACCTCGAGGTAGACAGACGAGTGCGGCGTCTGCTTGAACTCCGTGACCGGGCGGTCCAGGTCCAGCTGGTCGGAGCTGAAGTCCACCTGGCTGCGGAACCTGTGCCGCGGGCGGTCATCGTCGTCCGGCCGCGGGCTCTGCGTCGGCTGCTGGGTGGGGGTGGGGGACGACGTCGGTGCCTCCGTGGGCTGATGCGTCGGCTCCGGCGTCGGGCCGACGGTGGGATTGTTGGTCGGCGAGCTGGTCGGAGCAGCCGTGGGCGCTGCCGTCGCGGTGGGCTTCGGGGTTGCCGTCGGTTTAGGCGTCGCGCTGGGTTTAGGCGTCGCGCTAGGTTTCGGCGTCGGCGTCGGCTTCGGTGCCGGAGCAGTTGTCGGCTTGCCGCGGCCCTTCCGGTCGTCGTCCTTCTTCTTGCGGGCCTCCGCCTCCTTCTTCTTGCGGTCTTCGGCCTCTTTCCGCTTGCGTGCCTCGGCCTCGGCGCGCTTGCGGGCCTCCGCCTCCTTCTTCCTGCGGTCTTCGGCCTCCCGCTTCTCGTCCGGGTCGCGCCGCAGCGGCACGGTCGCGTGACTCATGCTCCCTCCCCGGGAATCGGTGCCTTCAGGTTCCAGTGCGCCACCAGGCCGCCCGGGTACATGCCGCCCGCGGCGGTTTGCGACGGCTCGGCGTGGCAGTGCATCGGGTACTCCCAGTCGGTGGTCCGGGCGTACCAGACCGGGTCCAGCGCGTCCGGCGGCCGCTTGACCGGGATGATGCAGTCCTTGCGGTCCATCGGCTTCAGTTCCATTACGTCCTCCCACTGCTGCAGCACCACGTGGCCCTCCTTGTCCACGTAACCTTCACTCCGCGGCCAGTGGTAGTTGTTCCGCCGCACGGTCCAGAGGTGGTTCCCGTGGAAGTGGATCTGGTGGTAAACGATGCCGGGGTTGATCAACCGCACCAACTGGCCGCCGCGCAGCGTGCCGGCGGTGGTGCCTTCGCCGAACTGGCGCACATCGAGCTGCCGCGGATACCCGGAGACGAGGGTTTCCTCGTCGCTGGCCAGGTTCAGCGCCTCGTTCCGGGTCATCGCCAGCGACTCGTAGCCGCTGCGCCCGTTCAACGTGAAGTACCGCGGCACCGCCTTGGTTTGCAGCGGGTCGACGGTGCCGCCGGCGGCTTCGATCGCCGCCCAGTTCGACTCCACCGCATGGCAGATCCACACCCACTGCCGTTCGAAGCTGGCCCTGCCGGGCGTGATGTCCCACTGGTGCACCGGGTCCATCACCACCAGCGCGCCGAACAGCCCCAGCGTCCGCTCCACCGGCGCGTTCGTCGGGTCGGAATAGATGTAGGTGCCGGCCGGCGGGCAGGGCAGTTCCAGCAGGGCGCTCTCCCCCGGCGCAATCGGACCGGTGCCTGCGTCCGCGTGGTCTGGTCCGACGTCGTGCAGGACGAACTCATGGTCCTTGGCCAGCCGGTTGTGCACCCGGAAGCGCAGCGTCGAGCCGACCTCGGCAATGATGGTGCGCGCCGGGAAGTAGCTGGCCCAGTGGTTGCGCCGGATGAAGTACTGACCCGGGTTCGCCGGATCCGGGCCGTACGGCAGCGGCGTGCCGCGCGGAGGCAGCGCGGCACCGAGCGGATAGGTCCGCGATTCCACCAGCCGGCCGTCCGCGGTAAACACCTTGGGCACCACCGCCAGGCTGGGCGACCCATCGCGCAGCCCGGTGGGCCGGTCGCCGAAACCCCGGTGGTAGACCAGCGAGTCGTCCACCATCTTCAGGTAGCCCTCGTTGATGTACAGGTCCAGCACGCCCGGGATGGGAACGACGGCGGAGGCCCGGGTGGCGGACTGGGCGGGGTTCCTGAGTCCAGGCGCCCTTGCCTGGGCCGGTGCCGCGCCACCCAGTCCGCCCAGGGCCAGCGCGCCGAGTCCGGCGGCGGCCCCGTATTTGAGGAAGTTCCAGCGCCCCACACTGGCTGCGTCCGGCGGGTCCTCCGGCAGTCCGGATTCCGCACCGGCAGCGCTGGCCCTGGCCGTGACGCCCGCGGCGCCGTGCTCCGGTTCCGGAACTTGTTCAGTCATGGTGGCCGCCTTCGTCCAGCCAGCCGGGCCGCAGCGCCACCTGCGGCAGCTGGAGCTGCAGCGGCGCGGAATGCTGCCACGGATCGGTGAACTCCGCGGAGAAACCCTGCGCATCCGCCGGCACCAGGAAGCTGATCCAGAAACGTTCGGTACTCCCAGGTGCCAGCACCACGGCTTCCCCCGAGTCCCGGTTGGTCACCGTCGGACCGCCGTCGCCGACCTTCAGCCGCAGCTGTCCGGGCGCGAACAGCACGTGGCCGTCCGAGGCGTTGTGCACCTCCAGCTCCACCAGCAAGTGGTCGCCCCAGGTCATGTTCGCCGGCTGCGGCGCCGTCGCCAGGATGGTGCCGTGGCCTGCGTGTCCCGACCCGGCCGACGTCCCGCCGGATCCAGCTGGCCCCGCCGCAGCGGAGGATTCCGTGCCCACGGCGGGAACACCGCCGTCGTACGCCAACCGATGCTGGCGCTCCGCGGACACCAGCCGCACGCTCCCGAAGGAGGTTTCCAGGCCGCCCGGGCCGCCTGCCCGCTGATGGCTGGCCGTGAGCAGACCGGCGCCGCCCACCACGCCGGCGACGCCGGCGCCAATCAGAACTCCAAAAACACGGCGCGAAAGACCGGACGGCAGGCTCGCGCTGCCCTCCGCTTCCGAGGCGACCGCGCTATCCCCAATTAGCGTTGTCATTGCGGTACCGCTTCCATTCCCCAATGGATCTTGCAGACTCATCCTTGCCGGGCGGGCTTGGGAAAAACTGAAGGGGTGCCAACCGTCCGGGCACGCGACCATACTGGGATCATGACCCTCACAGCCGGTGCACCCGTCCGCCCCGAGCAGCCGCCCATCGGGCTGCTGCTGGACGTGGACGGCCCGGTTTCCTCCCCGGTGACGCGCACGGTTCCGCCGGAGATCATTTACTCGCTGCTGGTGATGGCCAAGCGAGGCTGGCCGATCGTGTTCAACACCGGCCGCTCGGACCATTTCATCCGGGAGCAGGTCATGGAGCCGATGCTGGCCGCGGGGATGCCCGCAGGGGTGCGCTGCTATGCGGTCTGCGAAAAGGGCGCCGTCTGGTTCAGCTTCACCGCGGAAGGCCCCGGCACCATCCACGTGGACCACTCGCTGGCCCCGCCGCAGGAGTTCGCCGCCGAGGTGCGCAAGCTGGTCAGCTCGGGCTACTCCAGCCTCATGTTCTTCGACGAAACCAAAAAGGCCATGGTGTCCGTGGAGCAGGTGGTGGGCACCGAGAACCGGGAGTACCGCCGGGTGCAGGAAAAGTTCGACGCCGAGGTCCTGGCTTTGATGGCCAGGTTCGACATGGGTGCCACCCGGCTGGATCAGCACCTGCCGAACAGCGACGACCGGATTGACTACCGGGTGGATCCGAACATTATCGCCACGGACATCGAATCGGTGCAGCTGGGCAAGGACCTGGGCGCGCAGCGGGCGCTGGAGATGCTGGCCGCCGACGGCGTGGTGCCGCATGCCTGGCGGACCATGGGCGATTCGCGCACGGACTATGCCATGTCCGACCTGCTGCACCACAACGGCCATGCCGTGCTGCACGTGGATGTACGGCCGGCGGAGGGCGTGCCGCAGAAGCCCTATCCGGTGCTGACCGCGGCCCATCTGGGCTTCCCGAAGGCCGTGCACGAGGAGGCCGGCGCGGCGTTCCTGCGGACTTGGGCCGCGATTGCGCAGACGCTGTAACACGCCGTAACCCGGGGCGTATTCCACGCCTGATTCTCCCGGGAGTCAAGGAAAACTTTGCCGGCGCAGCAAATCGTAACGTCCGTAATAATTGACAGCGGAGCCGGTGCTAGCCTGCCAGCATGAACGCTTTCGAGGGATCCATTCCAGTACTCGACATGAGCACCGCCCGGCTCGCGGACGGCAGCTTCAATCCGGACTTCATCGACCAGCTGCGCGACGCCGCGCACCGCGTCGGTTTCTTCCAGATTGTCGGCTACGGCGCGGCCGACGGCCAGGTGGCCGAGCTCTTCGACGCGATCAAGCGCTTCTTCGAGCTGCCACTGGAGGAGCGGCTCAAGCTGGACAACCGGAATTCCCCGCACTTCCGCGGCTACACCCGGATGGGCACCGAGCGGACCCAGGGCCGGGCCGATGCCCGCGAGCAGCTGGACTACTCGCCGGAGAGTGAGCCGGTTACGGACTACTCCGAGGACCAGAAGTACTGGCTGCTGCGCGGCCCGAACCAGTGGCCGGACGCTGTGCAGCCGGACCTGCGCGAGAAGGCGATGGCCTGGGCCGAGCTGATGTCCTCGGTGGGACACGATTTGCTGTCCGCCATCGGCGTCGGGCTGGGCCTGCCGGAGGATTACTTCGACGAGCCGTTCGCGGATACCCCGCACTGGATGGGCAAGCTGGTGCATTACGTGGGCGGCGTCGTGGAAGAAGCCGGCGACCAGGGAGTGGGCGTCCACGCCGACTACGGTTTTGTCACCCTGCTGCTGCAGGACATGGTCGGCGGTCTGGAGGTCCGGCCGCCGGAGTCAGAGGAATGGCTGCCGGTGGAGCCGATCGAGGGCGCCCTGGTGGTGAACCTGGGCGAAATGCTGGAGGTGGCCACCGACGGCTACATCACCGCCACCATCCACCGCGTGCAGGCTCCGCCGCCCGGCGTGGACCGCTACTCGGTGCCGTTCTTCTGGTCGCCGCGCCTGGACGCCGTGATCGATCCGGTCCCGCTGCCGGACGAGCTCAAGGCCGAGTCCCGCGGTCGCACCGACGACCCGACCAACCCGATGCTCTCCAGCTTCGGCGCCAATATGCTCAAGGGCCGGCTGCGTGCCCACCCGGACGTGACCGAGAAGTACTACCCGGAGCTGCTCGCCAAGAACTAGCAGCGCCCGACCACCGGCGGTCGGTTGCGCGGCCGGTCGACGCCGGTGGGTGGTCGACCAAGCGAGCGCCAGCGAGCGCGTGGAGACCCGCGCCAGCGGTCTGCCCCGGTGGTCAACCAAGCGAGCCCCAGCGAACGCGCGGAGACCACATCTCCCCTGCACAACCTCCGCCAGCACACTCATAATGGCTGTGTGGGCAACATCCTGATCCGCTGGCGCGATGAACTGCGCGGCACCTTCTCCGGACAGAGCAAGACAGTCCCGCACTGGGAACTGGAGTTAGAGAACGGCGACGACGAGGGCTACTTCGCGCCGGATTCCGCGGTCTGGGAGGTCCACCGCTCGATGACCACACTGGTGGCAGGCATCCGTTCCTTGCTCACGCAAACACTGCACCCTGGGGCGCTGGCCGGTGTGGATGACTTCTCCGCGTACCGCGAGGCTCCGCTGGCCCGGCTGGCCAACACCATCCGCTGGATCTTCACCGTTACCTACGGCGATACCACCGCGGCCAAGTCCGCCTGCGACATGGTGCTGCAACTGCACGAACGAGTCCGCGGCACGTACACCAATGCGGCCGGCGAGCAGCAGTCGTACTACGCCAATGATCCGCATCTCCTGCGGTGGGTGCACCTGACGTTCACCGATGCTTTTGTGACGTCCTATCTCACCTACGGCAGGCCACTGCCCGGCGGGCCGGACCGTTACGTCGCCGAATGGGCCAAGGCCGGTGAACTCATGCAGATCGCCGACCCGCCTCGGAGTTACGCGGAACTGCGCAGCCAACTGGCCAGCTTCGGGCCGGAGCTGGCGGCCTCGCCCGCCACGGCCGAGACGGTCTCGTTCGTCCGCCACCCGCCGCTGCCCCGGTCCCAACGGCTGGGTTACCGCATCCTTTTCGCCGCCGCGGTCGAAACCCTCCCCGCGGACTACCGCCGGCTGCTGGGGCTGCGGCCCAGTACTCCGCTGCCGCTGCGGATCCTGGTCAAGCCCGCGACCAAGATCGTGCTCGGCGTCGTCCGGCTGGGCCTGAGCAAGACCGGTCCCAGCGAATCCGCTGCCCGCCGCCGCCTGGCCCGGCTCCGGCAGCAGGCCTGAGGGCTCCACGGGCTCTGCGGGCCGCCAGCAGGCTGACGGCCCGGCTCGGCCAGCAGGCCCGATTGCAGTACACCGCCGCGGACGGAACTCCTGACGCAACTTCCCATGTTTCAACGTTCACTGAAATAAACGCGCAGGTCAGGGGCTTTTTCTCCTCCAAGACGTGGGAAGTTACTGCTATACGTGGGAAGTTACGGCGGAAGGTTGCGCGCCACAGGCTACCTAGGCGGCGCCGGGCACCACCGTCGCCAGGCGTGGTCCGCCGGCGCACGCAGCCCGGCATCGTCGTCGTCAGGTGTGGTCCGTCCACCCAAGCAGCTCGCCACCGCCATCGTCGACGTTAGGCATGGTCCGTCCGCCCAAGCAGCTCGCCACCGCCGTCGTCGTCGCCGTCGCCGTCGCCGTCGCCGTCGTTAAAAGAAACAGCGGCCCCGGTCTGCAGTGCAGATCGGGGCCGCTGTTTCTTGGCGGAGGATGGGGGATTTGAACCCCCGAGGGCGTGAACCCAACACGCGTTCCAGGCGTGCGCCATAGGCCGCTAGGCGAATCCTCCAAATGTTTGCTCACAAGAGCAGATACCAGAGTACCCGAACCGGGCCGATCTGCCGAATCGGGCAGGAGGCCAACGGGCTCGGGGCGGAGAGTTCCGGGCACCATCCGTAGGAGGCTAACGTGCTCGTCGCAGAGAGTCCGGGCAGCATCCGCAGGCGTCGGAACGGGCGGGGTGGGACCCGCCGGAACGAATTCCCCGCCGGCCGGACGCATCGGACCGTCCGCTCTGGAAGCGCGAATCCGGCAGTGGCAAAATGTCGCCATAGAAAAGGTGGAGTGCTCAGGGGAAGCCTTCACCCGAGGGGAATGATGCGCCGTGGCCAGCGATCCGCCCGCAGAAGGCAGCGCTCCATCGGCGCGCATAGTGGACTGGCTGCTGGCCGGCGACCCATCCATCCAGTTCCAGACCTTGCGCGACCTCTGCGACGCGCCCGACCCTGAGGTGGCCAAAGCGCAGGCCAAAATTCCGGTCAGCGGTTGGGGGGCGCTGCTGCTCGAGGCGCAAGACCCGGACGGCGGCTGGGACGGCGGGCTCTACAACCCCAAGTGGACCTCCACCATGTTCACCCTGCTGCTGCTGCACTGGCTCGGCCTGCCGGCCGGGCACCCGCAGGCAGTGGCCGGCTGCCGGCGGCTGCTGGACGGAGCGGAGTACTTCGACGGCGGCATCGATTATGGGCGGCATCCGAAGCGGGCCGAAAACTGCGTCACCGCAATGACCGTGCTGGTCAGTTCGGAGCTGGGCCAGCGGCTCGACGGCGATTCCCGAATCGACGACGCGGTGGCCTGGCTGCTTGCCGAAGAACTGGACGACGGCGGCTGGAACTGCGAGCCGCATACCTCGCCGGACAAGCATGGCTCTTTCCACACCACCATCAGCACGCTGGAGGCGCTGGCCGCCTACCGACACAGCGGCGGACCGCTCCCGGTTGCCGCCGCCGAGGCCCGCGGCCGCGAATTCCTGCTGATGCATTCGCTCTACCGCTCGCACCGCACCGGCGGCGTCGCCCATCCGACGCTGGCCCAGTTCCGGTTCCCGCCGCAGTGGCACTTCGACATCCTGCGCGGGCTGGAGTACTTCCGCGCCGAGGACTGCCCGCGGGATGACCGGATGTCGATGGCCGTCAAGGCGATCGCCTCCCATCGGCGCACCCCGGGCAACTGGGGCGGCTATCGGCCGTACCCGGGTCGGATGTGGTTCCGCTGGACGCCCGAGGACATCAGCCGCTGGGCCACCCTCCGCTGCGCCCGCGTGCTGCGCTGGTGGGGGGCCGCCGGCAGCGCCGCCGGTGATTTCGGCACGCCGTCGGGAGTCGGGTAGACTGTTCGTCGGCCCCTCATGCGGTGTCATCCTGTGAACTCCCCCAGGACCGGAAGGTAGCAAGGGTAAGCGGGCTCTGGCAGGTGCATGAGGGGTCTTTACTTAACCCCCTGCAGGCTATCCCCAGCCCGAGCGCTCCGGCGTGCGCGGGCCCAGTTCCAACCGATAGGGTTTCATCGTGAGTACAGCCCTTTACCGTCGCTACCGCCCGGACACTTTCGCGGACGTTATCGGGCAGGAACACGTCACCCATCCGCTGATGGCGGCGCTGCAGAAGAACCGTGTCAACCACGCCTACCTGTTCTCGGGCCCGCGCGGCTGCGGTAAGACCACCTCAGCCCGGATCCTGGCCCGCTGCCTGAACTGCGCCGAAGGCCCCACGCCCACCCCATGCGGCAAGTGCGACTCCTGCGTTGAACTGGGCCGCGGCGGTCCCGGCAGCTTGGACGTCATCGAGATCGACGCCGCCTCCCACGGCGGTGTGGACGACGCCCGCGACCTCCGCGAACGGGCCACCTTCGCCCCGGTCCGCGACCGCTACAAAATCTTCATCATCGACGAGGCCCACATGGTCACGTCCGCCGGCTTCAACGCGCTGCTGAAGATCGTCGAAGAGCCGCCGGAACACATCAAGTTCATTTTCGCCACCACGGAGCCTGACAAGGTCATCGGCACCATCCGCTCGCGCACCCACCACTACCCGTTCCGGCTGGTCCCGCCGGAACCGCTGATGCAGTACCTGGAGCTGCTCTGCCGGCAGGAGAACGTGCCGGTGGCCCCGGGCGTCCTCTCGCTGGTGGTCCGCGCCGGCGGCGGTTCCGTCCGCGACTCGCTGTCCGTGCTGGACCAGCTGATGGCCGGTGCCGGCCCCAACGGCCTGGATTACGAACTGGCCGTTTCCCTGCTCGGCTACACCCACGCTTCGCTGCTGGACGACGTCGTCGACGCCTTCGCCGCGGCCGATGCGTCCACCGTGTTCAGCGCAGTGGACCGCGTGGTGCAGACCGGCCACGACCCGCGCCGCTTCGTCGAGGACCTGCTGGAGCGTTTCCGCGACCTGATCATTGTGCGGGCGATGCCGGAAAGCGCGCACGCCATCCTGCGCGGCGTGCCGGAGGACCAGATCGCGCGGATGCAGACACAGGCCAACCAGCTGGGCGCCTCCGAACTCTCCCGCGCCGCGGACATCACCAACCAGGCGCTGACCGAGATGACCGGTGCAACGTCACCGCGCCTGCATCTGGAACTGCTCTGCGCGCGCATCCTGCTGCCCGCCGCCGACCAGGGCGAGCAGGGCGTCGCGGCCCGGGTGGATCGCATCGAGCGCCGGCTCAGCTACGGCGGAGCCCCGGTGTCCGCTCCGCTCGACCAAGGCCAGGCGCCCGTCGCCCACGCTGCCGCTGAACCGGCGCTCACCGGCGCTGCGGCTGCGCGCGCGGCGCTCCGCGGAGCCAATGCCCAGGCGCAGGCCCCGGCCGCGGCCGCGGCAGAAACTTCGCGTCAGGACCCCGAGCGCATCACTCCCCCGCGAGTGAGCACCGCCGATTGGCCGCGCGAGGACCAGCAGGGGTCGGCCACCGCTTCCCGGCCCGTGGCGCAGCCTGCCCCACAGCACGACGGCGGAGCTCCCGCCACTTCCGGTCAAATGGCGCCTGTGGCTCCGGGAAGCTCCGGAACTCCGGATTCAGACGCCACCGGTGGATTCGGTGCCGCTGCGTCTGCTGCCCCGGCGCCTGTGGCCCCGGCAGCTGACGCTCCCGCCGGCTCCGCCGCGAACGTCGAACCCGGCCCCGCCGTTCCGTCGTCAGTTTTCGGAAACCCGCAGGATGCCGGCCGACAGGACGCTGGCGTGAAGGGAACGGCCAACACTGGCCGACCGGAGGAACCTGCCGCCAGCCCGGTGGCTGGAACATCGGCCGACTGGGGCGGCACCTGGGGCGCCATGCCGGAACCGGCGCTGGCCCCGGAGAAGACCACTGCCCCGGCGCCTGCTCAGGCGCCGATGAACCAGGCGGCGCCGCCTGCTGCCCAGCAGCCGGCCCAGCAGTCCGGAGCTCCGCAAGCCGCCGATGCGCGCGGCCAGCGGCAGCCGCAAGCGCCGGGACAGCCCATCGCTCAGCAGCCCGCGCCTGCAGCACCGGTCCAGCAGCAGCCTTCCCGTCCGGAACCGACGGCAGCACAGGTGCAGCCTTCGCGCCAGGACCAGACAGCGCCGCAGGCCTCGGCTCCGCGGCCGAGCCAGCCTGCCCCCCAGGCATCCGGCCAGATCGAGATGATCCGCCGTGCCTGGCCGGAGATTCTGAGCACCCTCAGCGGCATCCGCAAGGTGACGTGGATGAATGTCAGCGCCAATGCCTCGCCGCTCAGCCTCGACGGCACAGCGCTCACCCTTGGTTTCAAGAACCAGGGGTCTGCAACCAACTTCGGCAACGGCGACCACGCGGAGAACCTGCGGCAGGCCATCCAGCAGGTGCTCGGCCTGGACCTGCGGATCCTTACCGTGGAAGATGCTTCGGTGACAGCGGGTGAGTCCAGCCCAAAAGTACCCACTAGCCGGCAGCAGCCGGCAGACGGTGGATGGCCCGCCAACACCGCTACGGTAAACGCGCCCGCGCCTGTCCCGGAGCCCGCTGCGTACAACACTCCGCCGAGTGCTGCGCCGACCACCGCGACTCATGTGCCGCCGGTCGGCTTCACGCCTAACCCCGGCCCGGCACCTTCCGAGCCCTCGGCTCCGTCGGGTTCGTCGGCCACGTCGGGTTCGTCGGCCGGTTCGGCGTCGTCTGCCGTCTCGGCACCGTCGGCTGTCTCGGCACCGTCCGGCATCTCGAGCCCATCCCCCTTATCCGGTGCTTCGGCAGCTTCTGGCTACTCCGCGTCCAGCGGGATGTCCGGGCCCACGGCCGCTACCGCGGACACCGGCTTCTCCGCAGCCTCCGGCATCTCAGCAGCTTCCGGCTTCTCCGCGGCATCGGGGGCGTCAGCAGCCAGCGGGATGTCCGGGGCCACTGCGGCCTCTGCGCCGTCGGCCGATTCACCGAACAGCGCTTCCGGCAACGGCCAGCGGCCTCCCGCCCTGCCTGGCGAGAAGCCGGTGTTCGCGCAGCTGGCCGAGCGGATGTCTTCGGTGTCGCCCGCTGCTGTCACCGGGGCCCCTGGCGCAGTCGCCCTGAAGTCGGATCCCAACCAGTCGGTGGCGGGTGCGGACGCTCCGGCTCCAAGCGACCCTGAAGCTGCCCAGCCCACCAGGCAGTTCCACGGCGCCCCGGCTTCAGGCCAAGGCGCTCCAGCGCCGTCGGCCCCGGCCTCGCCGTACGACGACATCCCCTACGCCAACGACGAACCGCCCGCTGAAGAGTGGGAAACGACGCCGGATCGGCAAGTGCCCGGCCAGAAGCGTAGCCGCTACCAGCAGCTGTTGGATCAGGCGAAGGCGACGCAGGCAGCGGCAACTCCGGCAACGCCGTCCCCGTCCGGCAGTAACCTAAACTTGAAGTACGTCGAGGACATCCCCAGCGACGACGACGAGTCCATCGAGGACTCCGGGCTTGTGGGCCGAGCAGCCATCGAACGTTTGCTCGGCGGACGCCTGATTGAAGAACGAAGCCACGACGGTTCCTAACCGAACGCGGAGAATGAAGGTTCAGTGTACGAAGGTGCTGTCCAGGAGCTGATCGACGAGCTCGGCCGCTTGCCTGGAATCGGCCCGAAGTCCGCCCAGCGGATCGCGTTCCATATTCTGGACGCCGATCCGGCCGACATGAAGCGGTTGGTTGACGCCGTGACCAACGTCAAAGAACGGGTGAAGTTCTGCTCCATTTGCGGAAACGTCTCCGAACAGGAGACCTGCAACATCTGCCGCGACCCGCGCCGGGACCCGACGGCCATCTGCGTGGTGGAAGAGTCCAAGGACGTCATTGCGATCGAACGGACCCGTTCCTTCAAGGGCCGCTACCACGTGCTCGGCGGCGCGATTAACCCGATTGGCGGCGTCGGCCCGGAGCAGCTTCGCATCAAGGAACTGCTGAACCGGCTTTTGGACAAGCAGATCGAAGAAATCATTATCGCCACGGATCCCAACCTGGAAGGCGAAGCCACCGCCACCTACCTGGCTCGCATGCTCAAGGCCATCGGCATCCCCGTGAGCCGGCTGGCCTCGGGCCTGCCCGTAGGCGGGGACCTGGAGTACGCGGACGAAGTCACGCTGGGCCGCGCGTTTGAAGGCCGCCGCATCCTGACTTGATGCCTGCGGCCGACGCTGAATCTGGTTCGGCCGTCGGCTCCAGCACGCTCGATCTGCACGGAACCGGAAGCGGACATCCACCGCCGGTGCCAAGTGGCACTTTGGTGCGGCACCGGCGTCGTTATGACCATGGCCAGTCACACTGGCTGGCCGCATTCTCCGCCGCCCCTGTTGCGGCGTTAGAATTGCCCTTGCCGCGCCGTGTCCGCAGCCAGGGCCCGCGGCAGCATTCCATCAGCCCGGCCGCCCGCCTCGCGGGGCACGGCCCGGGCCCCAAACCAGGAGTTGTTTAGAGCCCACATGAGCCTGATAGTGCAGAAGTTTGGCGGTTCCTCAGTCTCGGACGCCGAGGGGATCAAGCGCGTGGCCCAACGCGTGGTCGATACCCAGGCCGCTGGCAACCAAGTGGTGGTCGTCGTGTCCGCGATGGGGGATACCACCGACGAACTGCTTGACCTGGCCAACCAAGTGTCCTCGCACAGCAGCGCCCGCGAAATGGACATGCTGCTCTCCGCCGGCGAACGCATCTCCATGTCCCTGCTGGCCATGGCGATCCAGGAGTTCGGCTCCAGGGCGCAGTCCTTCACCGGCAGCCAGGCCGGCATGGTCACCGATGCCATCCATGGCAGGGCGCGGATCATCGACGTCTCGCCGCACCGGGTGCTGACCACCATCGAACGCGGTGAGATCGCCATTGTGGCCGGCTTCCAGGGCATCAGCCGGGAGAGCAACGACATCACCACGCTGGGCCGCGGCGGTTCCGACACCACCGCAGTGGCGCTGGCGGCGGCCCTAGGCGCCGACGTCTGCGAGATCTACACTGACGTGGACGGCATTTACACCGCTGATCCGCGCGTGGTGCACACCGCCAAGAAGATCGACACCATCTCCAGCGAAGAGATGCTGGAGATGGCTGCTTCCGGCTCCAAGATCCTGCACCTGCGCTGCGTCGAGTACGCTCGTCGCTTCGGTGTGAAGCTGCATGTGCGCTCGTCCTTCAGCACCAACGAAGGAACATGGGTGCTGCCCAGCCCCGATGACAAGATCAAGATTCAAGAGGGAGAACCCTTGGAACAGCCCATCATCTCCGGCGTCGCCCACGACCGCTCTGAAGCCAAGGTCACCATCCTCGGCGTGCCGGACATTCCCGGCAAGGCCGCGGAAATCTTCGGCATCGTCGCCGGCGCGCACTCGAACATCGACATGATCGTGCAGAACATCTCCACCCGCGGCACCGGCAAGACGGACATTTCCTTCACGCTTCCCATGGTGGAAGGCAAGGAGGCCCTGGACGCGCTCAAGGCGGCCCAGGACGTGGTGGGCTTCGAGGGCATCCTCTACAACGAGAACGTTGGCAAGCTCTCGCTGATCGGCGCGGGCATGCGCTCCAATCCGGGCGTCTCCTACAAGTTCTTCGAAGCGCTGCACAAGGCCGGCGTGAACGTGGACATGATCTCCACCTCCGAGATCCGCATCTCGATTGTCACGCACGCCGATCTGCTGGACACCGCCGTCCGCGCGGTCCACGCCGCATTCGGCCTGGACACGGACGAGGAAGCCACGGTCTACGGCGGCACCGGCCGCTGACGGCCTCTTGCCGGTTGACCGCGGGTCTACTGAGCCGCGGATCGACTGACTCACTCATCGACTGATCAGCAGGCGCCCTTCCCGGCCTTGGGAAGGGCGCCTGCTGATTTTTCGATGGAAACGGGGCATCGGACATGGCGCGAGGGGGCGTGGTGGGCGCCGGCAGCGGTCTGCGGGGCACAGCAGGCTGCTTTCGCCCGCTGCTGAAAGGCACGACGGCGGTGCGCACCCCGCCGTCGGCACGTCGCCCGTTCGGGCGATGGATTGTGCGGGGCGCCGTTTCCGACAACGACAGATCGGCGTCAGGCCTTATGAGGCCGCCGGTACGCGTACGAGTGACCGGCTTCCCCCCGCTCCACTTCGATCTGCGACAGTTGCTCCTCCGACGCCTTCTCCGAGGCGTCGTGCCGGTGGACAACCGGGGAATCCGAATCGATCCGGTCCGCCGGGCCCCACACCTTTGCCGCCTTCTCCGTGGCTCGCATGAATCGGTTCATAAAGCGCGAATTCCCAGCCATCTGAATCACCTCTTGCTCAGAAGAATCCGTGGCATCAGTGTAACGAGGAGCGGTACGGAAAAACAGGGTTTTGGGCAGGAGAACACCCGCCCTGGGCCTGCCCGGGAGGCCGGATTCCTAGGACTGTTTCTTCGGCACGATGTAGGTGCTGCCGTCGGCCCGGGTGACTGTTTCCCACTGGGCTGCTTCGGCCTCGCGCTGCTTGAGCAGGGCCTTGTTTTCCTCGGTCATGGGATGGTCCACGCCGCTCTTCTGCGCCGGGCCGAAGACCCAGCGGAACTTGCCGGTGGCCCGCATGAACGCGTTGACGCGGGACTTCTTTTCGGCCATGTGCGTTGTTCCTTCTTCCGGTGCCCGATGGACTCCGCGGGCGTTCGTATCCATAATAGGGGACGAACAATTAGTGCACTAACCGACCGGGAGTGATAGCCGTGACAGCGGGAACAACTGAAGACCTGCTGCTGGAACACCAGCTGTGCTTCGCACTGTCGGTAGCCTCGCGGAGCGTGGTGGCTTCTTACAAGCCCGTGCTCGAGAAGCTGGGCATCACCCACCCGCAGTACCTGGTGATGCTGGCACTGTGGGAGCAGAGTCCGCGGATGGTCAAGGATCTGTCCGAAGCGCTGCAGCAGGACCCGGCCACGCTCTCCCCCATGCTCAAGCGGCTGGAGCAAGCCGGGCTGGTGACCCGGGAGCGGGCGGAAGGCAACGAGCGGGCGCTGGCCGTGGGCCTGACCGATGCCGGTGTTGCGCTGCGGGAGCAAGCACTGTCCGTGCCGGGAACCATGCTTTCGCGGCTGGGTCTGGAACGGGAGCAGCTGCGGGAACTGAACGCCTCGATGCATGCCCTGATCGCGGCGGCGCACAAAGCCGGAGTCGCGCCGCTCGAGCAGCAGGCCGTCGCCGGCCAGGACCAGGCCTGAAGGCCCGGGGCGAACGGATGTGCCCCCGCCGCTGACAGCGAAGGCGGCCGGTGGTTTAGCCCACCGGCCGCCTTCTTCATCTGCTCAGGGCCCGTTGCGCGGAACCTTTGGGCCTACCGTCCGGACCGCTGCTCCGGCTGCGGTGAGGCACCGCCGTCGACAATCACCGCGCCGACTTCAGCCGCAGGAGTCTGCGTCACGGCGCCGTCGCCGGAGACGTTGACGGTTACCGCGGTGGAGGCGCCGTCGCTGAACTTCACCAGGCCCACCCAGCTGCCTGGCTCCAAAGCGGACCAGCTTGCCTGCACCGTGCCAGTGTTGCCATTGCGCAGCTTCAGCGGATCCGGGCTGACCGTGAGGTTGCCGGCATCACCGCTGAGCGCCACCGTGTTGATGGTTCCCTTGCTGGCCTTGCCGTCCGGGCTGGAGTACAGGTGCGCAATCGCGTAGTACGTGCCCGGCGCCGGATTGTTGATCACCAACGACTCGCTGGCCGAAGCCGTGGCGGCAGAGATCACCTCGCCGGCAGGAGTGAAGACGTGCAGATCCCAATCCGCTCCGGAGTCCGCCGCGTTGATGGCGAACTGCGCCAGCGTTGCCCCTTCGGGCACGTTCTGCGGGGCGAAGCCGGTGCTGGCGTTGGAACCGAGTACCGCCGGCTGGCCGGGGGTCTTCTCCAACTGGCTGGCGTTGGCCTTGGCCAGGCCCTCAACCCCCAGTTCAATAGGCGAGTCGGTGCCCGAGGTGACCTTGAACGAGCCGGTGCCTTCGCCGGCGTCGGACGTGAAGGCCACGCTGGCCGGGGCCAGCGCAGTAACCGGCCGGACGGCGATGGGTGATGCAACCGCATGCTGGCTGCGGCCGCTGCCCTTGCCGTTGCCGCGCTTGCCCTCTTCCGTCCAGACCAGCGTGCCCATGGCGAATTCATCCAGCGGGGCATTCACGTTCCGGAAGCTGACCTTGAACTCGCGTTCCTGGCCGGGCTTCGTGAAGGTCAGCTTCTGCGGCGAGACCTTGACGGCCACACCCGGCAGGTCGACATCAACCGTGTAGGTGCCCGGCTCCAGCGCGGTGAGCGTGCGCTCGACGGTGACCTTGCCGGCCAGTTTCCCGAGCGCGAAGGACGGAACGTTAAGGTCCTTGGACTGGATGCTGTCCTTTTTCTTCAGCCCCAGGTCCAGCCCGGTGCCCTGGATGAAGCCCAGCCAGTCCTTGACGCCGGCGTCGTAGGCCAGGCCCGGGTCGCCCATCCGGGCTGTGTCCACGTGGCCGGCGCCGGTGGCGAAACGGTCTTTGTTCACCGAGCCGTCCTCGTTCACCAGCTCGCCGGCGGTGGTCATCATTGCCGACTTCACCGTGGCCGGGGACCACTGGGGGTTCTCGGCCAGCAGCAGCGCGCCGAGACCGGCGACGTGCGGGGCGGCCATCGAGGTACCGGACATGAAGCCGGTGGTCTCGCCGCCAAGGACCGGGGAAACCCCGGCCAGGACATTCACGCCCGGGGCGGCGAGGTCCGGCTTGAGCAGGTTCGAGTCCACCGCCATGGACGGACCACGCGAGGAGAACGCGGCGACCTGCGGGACCGGGCTCTGGGCCAGGCCGGTGGTGTCCTTGTTGCGCAGCGCAGCGGTCAGCGCCGGATCGGCAGCCACCTTGTCCTTGATGGACGGGTCGTCGATGTGGACGGTGGGCACCGCGTGCAGGTCCAGATCGAGCGATCCGGGCACCACGTTGACCAACACCATGCCGACGCCGCCGGCCTGCTTCACTGCCACGGACTTCTCGGCGCGCGGGTTCATACCGCGGTCGCAGACCACGATCTTGCCTTCAACCTTGGTCGGATCGAGCTTGCCCGGGTAGCACAGCCTCGCCTCGTCGGCGGTGGCGCCTGCCGCGCCGGCGACGGCGGACAGGACCAGGCTGGTCTGCGGAACCTCGCGGTTCATGATGGACGTGCCGCGGTACTTGGTGCCGTCGGAAAGTTCCACCGTGCCCTGCAGTTCGTTCGAGAACGTGCTGGCGGCCACCGTGGTCACCCACGGCGCGCTGTGGTTGACGGTGGCGGCGGCCGGGCCGGTGTTGCCGGCGGAGGCGGCCACGAAGATGCCCACCTCGGCCGCGCTCAGGAACGCCACGGACACCGGGTCCAGCACCGAGTTGTTGTTGCCGGAGATGGAGTAGTTAAGGACGTCCACGCCGTCCTTAATGGCCTGTTCGATCGCGTCCACCGAGGCGGAGGTGTAGCAGCCGCCGGTGGCCTCGTCGTTGTCCTCCCAGCAGATCTTGTAGACGGCCACCTTGGCGGCCGGCGCCACGCCGTTGCCGGTGCCAAAGTCGCGGCCGGCCACCGTCTGCGTCACGCCGGTGTTGCCGGCGGCGGTGCTGGCGGTGTGGGTGCCGTGGCTGGCGATGTCCAGCGGGGAGATGGACTCCTTCGCGTTCCGGTTTTCTGCCGGAACGGTCCGCAGGAAGTCATCGGCGTAGTAGCGGGCGCTGAGCACCTTGGAGTTGCATTCGGTGCCGTCGAAGCCGGAGCCCTCCTGGCCCGGCTGGCACTCACCCAGGAAGGTGCTGCCGTCTGCTTTAAGCATGGCGATCTTGCCGTCGGCGGTCAGGTACGGCTCGCCGACCTTGGCCTTGCCGCGCAGCGGCTTGACCTTCTCGCCGGCCAGGAAATCGCTCTCCGGGTAGTAGCCGGTGTCGATCACGCCGACCACGGTGCCCTTGCCGGCGTTTTCGGCGCCACCATACTGCTTGGCCCAGACGCCGTCGGGGCCGGGCAGGTTCAGGAAATCGGTGCTGGAGTAGTCGGGGTGGTGCTGCTCGTCCGGAGCCACTGCCACGACGCCGGGCTTCTTGGCCAGCTCCGCCGCTTGCAGTCCGGTCAGCTCGGCCACGAAGCCGTTTACCGCCGTCGTGAAGCTCTTCTGGATTTTCACACCCTCGGAGGCAGCGACGTCGTCCTGCTTGGTGGTCAGGTGCGCGCGGTACTTCTTGGCGTGGGCGGTGCTGTCGTCCAGCTTCTCGCCTTTGCCGGGCTTGGTGGCTCCGATGCCGGCCACGCCGCCTTCATAGGTCGCCAGCGGAGCGGAATCCAGCATCACAATGTAGCGGCCGTCCTCATAGATGGCCTGCTGTCCATCGGGGTTCGACGTGATGGTGCGCGGGAGATTGGCGGGTCCGGCCGCCGCCGGGCCGGCCAGCCCGGAGAGTATCAACGGTATCCCCAGTGCGAGTGCTGCGGCAGATCGCATTCCCTGCCGGCGCACAAAGCTGCTGCTTTGCTTGGTCATGAGAGGTAAAGCCTTTCATCCGGTGAGCCCGACCGCTTTGGTCCAACCCCAGGCGCAACCGAATGCCGTACCCGGCGCGGTGAACGGCCGCGCAGGATATTGGACGAACCGGCGTGCGAAGCCAGCCCCCTCCCCCAACTGTGACAACAGCCACATTTGGTGCACCTGTGAAACTAAAAGTACCGCAAGCGCTGATCTGAAAGAACTGTTTCAACTTTTTTGGGTGCGCCTTGTCCGATAGCGTCGCCGGGGCTTTTCGGCAGCAGCCGGCAGTGCTATAAGGGGTGGCCCTTCAACCGGTGCCAAACTGCCGCCGCTGCTGGGACAATGGAGCCATGGCGCAGCAGGTCCTCCTTGACCGGCCCCGGGTTCTTGCACCGGAGCACTGGCTGCCGCGCGCCCGGGCCCATGCCGAGCGGGCCTCGCGTTTCACCGAGCCGTACCTGCAGCGCCGCTCCGCCGGGCTGAAACACCCGGTGGAAGACTTCCTGTTCACCTACTACAGCCTCAAGCCGGGCCAACTGCTGCGCTGGCATCCGGGGGCGGGCGTGGTGTTGACCGGCGCCGAAGCCGGCGAGCGCCGGGGCTGGAAGTTCTACCGTGAACTGACCGCCGCCGAGTGCCGCTTGGCAGGCTTGCAGTACGACGGCGGTGCCGTCACCTTCGACGCGGACTCTTTCCTTACGGCGCGGGGAACCGCGGTGGCGTTCTCGCGGGAGATCCTGGCCGGTGCCGCAGCGCGGCCGGCGCGGTTCGGCTGCTTCGGGCTGCACGAGTGGGCGATGGCCTACAAGTCGCGGGTCAACGGCGTCCGGCACGACTATCTGGAACTGCGGCTCGGCGCCGAGGGAACGGACCACGTGGTGGAGGGCAGCCGAATCAACTGCTCGCACTTTGACGCCTTCCGGTTCTACACACCGCAGGCCGTTCCGCTGAACACGCTGCGGCCCACCCGCGAGAACCAGCGGCAACTGGAACAGCCCGGCTGCCTGCACGCCAACATGGACCTGTACAAGTGGGCGTACAAACTGGCCCCCGCACTGCCCAGCGAGCTGGTGATGGACTGCTTCGAGCTGTCCTGGCGGATCCGCGAACTGGACATGAAGGCCTCCCCGTACGACCTATCCGGCTGGGGCTACGAGCCGGTCCGGATCGAGACTACCGAAGGCCGGGCGCAGTATGTGGCAGCCCAGCGGGCCTTTGCCGCCGAGGCACAGGTGCTGCGCGGCAGGCTGCTGGCGGCGCTGGACCTGTTCGACGGCGGGGACGCGGGTTTCGTGGAGCGGTCCGGCGGGGCGGACGCGGGTAACGGGGAGCACCATGATGGGGCCTGCGACACTGGGAACATCAGAGCGGAGGAATGATCATGGCGGTCAGAGCAAGACGTTCGGCTCCGCGGCGGGCCACAGGGCTTCAAACTGCCGCGCTCATCATCGGCCTGCTCGCTGTACCGTCGCTCGCGGCCTGCAACCAGGGCAACCAACCGGCTCCCTCACCCGAGGTAACGACTCCTGCTTCCCCCGGGACTGGTTCCCCCGGAGGCCCTGCCACCGAGACCGGCAGGCCTGCCCCCTCAGGGTCGACCGCGCCGAACACCAAGGAAGGAACGTCCGTGGATGCCGATCTGACCATCGTGCTGACCTCCGCCGGCAGCGATTCCAAGCTGGAGCGGAAGCTGGTCTGCAAGGATAGCCAGCCAGTCGAGGGCTCTACCGTCCGCGACGCCGAGGCGGCGTGCGCCGCGCTGGCCAAATTCGGCGAGAAGGTCTTCTTCGAACTGCCGGACCGCAACCGCATTTGCACCCAGCAATACGGCGGGCCCCAACAGGCCCGGGTCACCGGCACGATCAGCGGCCGTCAGGTGGACAAGCAATTCTCCTTGACGGACGGCTGCAAGATCTCGGAGTGGAACAGCATGCACGCCCTGCTCGGCAGCCGCGCCGGCGAGGCCTGACCGGCGGGATCCGCTCCCGCCCCGCCCGCCCCTCTTCCCCTGCGTCCGCTATTCAGCACCCGGCCTTCTCAGCGCTGAAAAGGGAGGGTACTGAATAGTGGACGGGGTAGTCTCGGACCATGATCACGCAACCGTCCGGACCCGCCGTCGTGCCCGCCGCCGCGGCCTCCGATGCCTCGCCGGCAGTACCGTCCGCCCCGGGCCTGACGTTCCTAGCCAGCGTTGCCGTAGAAGTATCCGAACCGATAGAAGTCGGTGACACGGCCGAAGGCACCCGCCGCATCATCCCGATCACCGGCGGCACCGTTTCCGGCCCCAAGCTCAACGGTCGGGTGCTGGCCGGCGGCGCCGACTTCCAGCTGCTGCGCTCGCCCACCATGACCGAGCTCGAAGCAAAATACGCCATCGAGACCGACTCCGGCGAACGGATCTACATCAACAACTTCGGCATCCGGACCGGTTCGCCCGAAGACATCGCAGCGCTGGTGCGCAATGAGCCCGTCCCGCCGGAGCGCATTTACTTCCGCTGCTCGCCCCGTGCGTTGGCCGGCGGGCCGGAATGGAGCTGGCTGTCGTCCAGGATCCTCGTGGGCAGCGGCACCAGACTGCCCGCCCAGGTCCGGCTGGACATCTGGGTAGTCGACTAGGCGCTTGGTTGCCGACCAGGCCCCGGATACTTGGTCAGCGGCGGCCGCGCATGACGTCGCTCACTCTGCGGCTCAGGTCCTCGTGCGCGACACCCGCCGCCTGCCGGTCCTGGCGGACCTTCTGGATCACCATCCGACCCAGGCCGGCCAGCACGACGCCGGCCAGGATGGGCAACAGCATGGACTGCGGCTTGTCAGTCATGTCTTTCATGCTACGAGTCCGGCGGAACAACGGCACGGTGTTGGCCGCATTCGCCGTCGTCGTCGCATAAAATTTGCGCCCGCGAATGCCGGTAGAATGGATCCCGCAAGCTCGCGGAGCGCTGGTCAGCGTGAGACGGCACCAATTGTTGGACTGATACTGCACTAGATTCCGCGCGCCTCGCTTCGTTTGAAGAGCACAATCCAAGCACAGGAGTGGCCGGATGCCCCGGATCGTTGTTGATGTCATGCCCAAGCCCGAAATCCTTGATCCGCAGGGCAAAGCCATTGTCGGCGCATTAAACCGCCTGGGCCAAACCGGGTTCAGCGAGGTCCGCCAAGGCAAGCGCTTCGAACTGGTGGTCGACGGCGAAGTCACCCAGGAAATCCTGGACCAGGCCCGTCACGCCGCCACCACGCTGCTCTCCAACCCCGTGATCGAAGACGTCACGCGGGTGGAGGTCATTACCGAGGCGACCATCGGGGCCTCTGAATGAAACCGGTGGTCGACCAAGCGAGGAACGAGCGCGCGGAGACTCCCCTGATCGGCGACTTTTCCCCGGCGCCGGACGCCGGGCTCTCCGGTGCGCGCATCGGCGTCGTGACCTTCCCCGGCACCCTGGACGACCGCGATGCGGCCCGTGCGGTTCGGATTGCCGGCGGCACCGCCGTCAGCCTGTGGCACGGCGACCATGACCTGCAGGGCGTGGACGGCGTGATCATCCCCGGTGGCTTCTCATACGGCGACTACCTGCGCGCCGGCGCCATCTCCCGCTTCGCGCCGCTGATGGACCAGATTATCGACGGCGCCAACGGCGGCCTGCCGGTGCTGGGCATCTGCAACGGCTTCCAGGTGTTGACCGAGGCGCACCTGCTGCCCGGCTCGATGATCAAGAACAACCACCTGCATTTCCTCTGCCGCGACCAGCGGCTGCGGGTGGAAAACAACGCCACCGCCTGGACCAGCGAGTATGAAGCCGGCGCCGAGATCGTGGTGCCGCTGAAGAACCAGGACGGCCAGTACGTCGCGGACGAGAAGACACTGGACGAGCTGGAAGCGGAGAACCGCGTGGTGTTCCGCTACGTGGACGTGAACCCGAACGGCTCGCGGCGCGACATTGCCGGCATCAGCAACGCTGCCGGCAACGTGGTGGGCCTGATGCCGCACCCCGAGCACGCCGTGGAAGCCGGCTTCGGCCCCGATTCCTCCGCTTTCGGCGACGTCGCACTGCGCGGCGGCACCGACGGCCTCGGAATTTTCACCTCAGTTTTGACGAAGATTGTTGCAGGTGCCAAGTAATGACTAACAACAACCCGGTGGTCGACCAAGCGAGCGCCAGCGAGCGAGTGGAGACCGGCGCCGCCACCAGGCTGGAGACTCCGGCCGAGGCCCGCAATGAACACGTCCAAAGCTTCGGCCAGGCAGCCGACGCCGTCGAACGCGTCGAGGGTCGCCAGTTCAACATTGACACCGTGGAGCACGCCGCGCAGACCCCTGACACGGAGATGCCCTGGGCCGAGCTAGGTCTGAAGCGCAACGAGTTCGACGAGGTCGTCAAGGTGCTGGGCCGCCGTCCGACCGCGGCCGAGCTGGCCATGTACTCGGTGATGTGGTCCGAGCACTGCTCCTACAAGTCCTCGAAGGTCCACCTGCGCCAGTTCGGCGACAAGGTCACCGAGGACATGAAGAAGCACATGCTGGTAGGCATCGGCGAGAACGCCGGCGTGACCGACTTGGGTGACGGCTGGGCCGTGACCTTCAAGATCGAGTCGCACAACTCCCCGACCATGGTGGAGCCCTATCAGGGTGCCGCGACCGGCATCGGCGGCATCGTGCGCGACATCATTTCCATGGGCGCGCGTCCGGTGGCCGTGATGGACCCGCTGCGCTTCGGCGCGATCGACCATCCGGACACCGCCCGTGTGGTCCATGGGGCGGTCGCCGGCATCGGCGGCTACGGCAACTCGCTGGGCCTGCCGAACATCGGCGGCGAGGTGGTTTTCGACTCCGTCTATCAGGGCAACCCGCTGGTGAACGCTCTGGCCGTGGGCGTCATGCGCCACGAGGACATCCGGCTGGCCAACGCCTCCGGCAAGGGCAACAAGGTGGTGCTGTTCGGCGCACGCACCGGCGGCGACGGCATCGGCGGAGCCTCCATCCTGTCCTCGGAATCCTTCGACGACACCAAGCCCTCCAAGCGCCCCGCTGTCCAGGTCGGCGACCCGTTCGCGGAGAAGGTGCTGATCGAGTGCTGCCTGGAGCTGTTCAAGGATTCCCTGGTCGAGGGCATCCAGGACCTGGGCGCGGCCGGCATCTCCTGCGCCACCTCGGAACTTGCCTCCAACGGCGACGGCGGCATGGACGTTGAGCTGACTTCGGTGCTGCTGCGCGATCCGACCCTGACCCCGGGCGAAATCCTGATGTCCGAGTCGCAGGAACGCATGATGGCCGTGGTCTCCCCCGAGAACGTCGAAGCCTTCGAGGCGGTCATGGCCAAGTGGGCCGTGGAATACTCCTGGCTCGGCGAGGTCACCGACACCGGCCGCCTGGTGATCAAGTGGGACGGCGAAACCATTGTCGACGTCGACCCGCGCACCGTCGCCCACGACGGCCCGGTCTACAACCGCCCCTACGCCCGGCCGGAATGGCAAGACCAGCTCCAGGCAGACAGCTTCCGGGCCTCCGCCGCCGGTGCCGGCCTGCCGGCCAGCGCCGAGGACCTGAAGGCAGCCGTGCTGGAGCTGATGGCCTCGCCGAACATGTGCTCAAAGGACTGGGTGACCAACCAGTACGACCGCTACGTGGGCGGCAACACCGCCCTGGCCATGCCCGACGACGCCGGCGTGGTCCGGGTGGACGAGCAGACCGGCCTCGGGGTCGCCCTGGCCACCGACGCGAACGGCCGCTACACCTACCTGGATCCCTACCAGGGCGCGCAGTTGGCCTTGGCCGAGGCCTACCGGAACGTCGCCACAACGGGTGCCGTGCCGATGGCCGTGTCTGACTGCCTGAACTTCGGCTCCCCGGAAGACCCGGACGTTATGTGGCAGCTGGCCGAAGCGATCCGCGGCCTCTCCGACGGCTGCATGGAACTGGGCGTCCCGGTCACCGGCGGCAACGTGTCCCTCTACAACCAGACCGGCTCCACGCCGATCCACCCGACGCCGGTGGTCGCCATGCTCGGCAAGTTCGACGACGTCGCCCGCCGCACGCCGTCGGGCTGGCGCGAGGACGGCCAGGCGATCTACCTGATGGGCACCACCCGCGACGAGCTGGACGGCTCCGAATGGGCCAACCTGCGCGGACACCTGGGCGGCAAGCCGCCGGCAGTGGACCTGGCGGCGGAGAAGCTGTTGGGTGAACTGCTGATCAACGCCTCCCGCGACGGCATGATCGACGCCGCGCATGACGTCTCCGAAGGCGGCCTGGCCGCTGCCCTGTCCGAGATGGCCCTGCGCTTCGGCGTCGGTGCGCGAATCGGCCTCGGCGAGGTCTGCGAGCGCGACGGCGTGGACCTGTTCACGATGCTCTTCAGCGAGTCCCAGGCGCGCGCCGTTGTCTCGGTGGCGCGCAGCGAAGAGGTCCGTTTCAAGGACATGTGCGGCGCGCGCGGCTTCCCGTTCATGCGCATCGGCGTGGTGGATGCCGAGAACGGCGCACTGGACTTTCAGAGCGAATTCTCCGTGCCGCTGGCCGAACTGAAGGAAGCGCACGAAGGAACACTGCCGAAGTACTTCGGGTAATTCCCTCACGCTTCCCAGGCGGCGCTTCGCCCCCCTTTTGAATCCGCTGTGCAGATATGGCCCCTCCCCGCGCCGATGAGGGGCCATATCTGCGTCATCGTTGAGAGCGGACGTGGGAGTTACCTGTTCGGTGTGCCCTATTCCTTGCCCCAGCCCCGCTCCAGCAAAGCTTGGCGAACCTTGGCGATGGCCGCCTTCGCGCCATCGCGCATATCCGCCTTTGACACTCTCCGCTCAAGCCAGCCGAGAGCTGCCGCGTTCTCTGCCCGTCGGATATCACTAGCCAACTGCTCGGCCGTGCGGTGATGGTCGCCCTCGTACTCAATCGCAATCTTGTACCGGCGGTACTGCATGTCCGGTTCGTGCCAGGCTATGCCGTGGTCATCCATCAGCGGCTGGTTCAACTCAGGTTCGGGCAGACCAGCGCCGAGGAGCGCAAGCCGCAAACGGGTCTCAGGTGCAGAATCTGCTCCGACTCGTATCAGTTCAACCGCTTCTCGGGCATGTGCAATCCCGCGCTTGCCCTTGTGCTCCGTGATGATGTCGCGCAAGTCGCTGATTTGAGCATAGGCCTCAAAGCGCGATTCAAATTTCGGCCGTGGAACGCGGACCAAATGATGGCCGATCACTACAAGGTCCTCCACGGAAGTTTCGGCTGCCAGGTCGAACCACGTTTTGACGCGTGAGGTGAGCCGGACGCCGTCGAGCATGACCACCTCACCCGGCACCAGCACCGCGCTATGGCCGATTACTCCCTTCCGGCGGACAGCGGTTGAGGTTGCCGGACGCGTGACATGGACGGATTCGTCAGCCTGCATGTGCCACGGCAATGGAAACCCCCACAGCCTTGCAGCGGTGACGTGCGATACCGCGGAGCCATCCGTTATCAGCGAGACGGCACGGACACGTTGGCCTGGGTCATTCCTTCCACAGCGGGTATTCGAATGCCTCGGCTGGGCCCATCAAAGCGTTTACCTCGAAGTTGTTTAAGGCTCAGCCCAGCAGACAGTCCCTCGTCCCTGAGGAATGATGACCCGGTGAGGCGGCGCGGCAGTGGATGGGGATTGGCCATGCCTTATCTTGGCCGACCTGCCGCTGTCCTGTGGGTACTTGTCCACAGCACCGGCCGTGACCGCCGGACTTTCCTTCGGACCAAACGACTTCGCAGATCTGGCCCACTTTCCGCCAGAACAGGGGCCATATCTGCGAAGTCATTGCCAGGACCGCTTGAACGCCATGAGCCGGCTGCGGAGATTCGCGTTGCGTCCATCCTCGGCGGGCGGCGAGGGGTTGTGGCACGGGATGGACTCTTATAAGTTGCCAGCAGCAAGGCCTGCTTCTCAAAATCGACTACTCAACAGGCGGCCTCCTGGGAGCTGGAAACGCCGCCTGTTGAACAATCGATGCCGGTGAGCAGCAGGATTCGGATGCAGGTCCCGGACGCCGGAGGTAGCGGATGGACGCCGAAATCTCACTGCAGGTGGACGGCCGCGCCACCACGGTCACGCTGGACACGCGCACCACGCTGCTCGATGCACTGCGCGACCGGCTGGGCAACTACTCGCCCAAAAAGGGCTGCGATCACGGCCAGTGCGGGGCCTGCACGGTGCTGCTCAACGGGCGGCGGATCAACTCCTGCCTGGTCTTCGCGGTGGCTCAGGACGGGGCAAGCGTGGTCACCGCCGCCGGGCTCGCCTCGGAGGGCGAACTGCATCCGGTCCAGCAGGCGTTCCTGGACCAAGACGGGTTCCAGTGCGGCTACTGCACCCCGGGACAGATCTGCTCCGCCGTCGGCATGTTGGACGAGGCCGCGCGCGGTGATCCCAGCTTCGTCACCCCCGGCCTGACTGATGGATCCATCCCGCCCGGGAGCCCGGAGGCCAGTGCAGACGGGCGGACGAACGGCTACCAGCCCACTGAGGCCCCCGAACTGCCCGACGACGAGATCCGCGAGCGAATGAGCGGGAACCTGTGCCGCTGCGGGGCTTACGTCAACATCGTGGCCGCCATCCGCCAGGCCCTTGAAGGCGACCAGGTCGGTGGCCACTCCGTCCGCCCCGCTACCGAATCGGCCATTCCGCAACCCGGCAACGGAATGAGCCAGCGTGCCGATGAAACGGGGCAGCCCGGATGAAGCCCTTCGACTACGCCCGCGCCGCCAGCGCGCCCGAGGCGGTCGCCGCCGTCGCCAACAATCCAAGAGCAGCCTTCCTGGCCGGCGGCACCAACCTGGTGGACCACATGAAGCTGGGCGTCGCCGCGCCTGAGCAATTGGTGGACATCTCGCAGCTGCCGCTGGACATGATCGAAAAGACCGACGACGGCGGCCTCCGGCTGGGCGCGACCGTCCCGAACAGCAACCTCGCCGCCCACCCGCTGGTCCGGCAGCACTACCCGGTGCTCTCGCAGGCGCTGCTCTCCGGTGCCTCGGGCCAGCTGCGCAATGCGGCGACCACCGGCGGCAACCTGCTCCAGCGCACCCGCTGCGTCTACTTCCAGGACGTCACCACCCCGTGCAACAAGCGCAACCCCGGTTCCGGCTGCTCGGCGCTGGAGGGCTACACTCACTACCACGCCATCCTCGGCGCCTCGCTGGACTGCGTGGCCGTAAACCCTTCGGACATGGCGGTGGCGATGGCGGCGCTGAATGCCCGGGTGGAGATCCTGGGGCCGTCCGGCAACCGCACCGTAGGCCTGCACTCCTTCCACCGGCTTCCCGAAGATCAGCCGCAGCGAGACACGATTCTGCAGCACGGCGAGCTGATCACCGCGGTGGTGCTGCCCGCGCTGCCGGAAGGGACGCGCTCGGCCTACCGCAAGGTCCGCGACCGTGCGTCCTACGCCTTCGCCCTGGTGTCCGTGGCCGCGGTGGTGCGGCTGGAAGATCCCACGGACACGGACGACGGCGGCGCTCCGGCTTCCCCGCCGACGGTCGCCGACGTGCGGCTCGCGTTGGGCGGGGTCGCACACAAACCCTGGCGTGCCACCTTCGCCGAGGAGGCGCTGCGCGGACAGCCGGCCACCGAGGCAAAGTTCCGCCGGGCCATTGACGCCGAACTGCAGCACGCGGTCCCGCTGCCGGACAACGCCTTCAAGGTGCCGATGGTCCGCAACACCGTGGTGTCCGTGCTGCGGGATCTGTGCGGCCTGGACGAGGGCGGCGGCCGGACTGGAGACGCGAGTACCGGCCAAGGCGACCAGAGCGGCGGCCGAGACGGCAGCCGGACGCGGAGCCCGGCATCCGGCCGAGAGGACCGACCATGAGCGTGCGGCAGCCCGCGGCAACCGGACTGGACCTGGAACGGGTCGACGGACGGGCCAAGGTCCTCGGTCTGGCCCCCTATGCCTATGAGCACCCGACGGACAACCCCACCTATCTGTACCCCGTACAATCCACCATTGCCCGCGGCCGGATCGCGGCCATCGACACCGCCGCGGCCGAAACGATGGACGGCGTGGTCGCGGTGCTGACGCACCTGAATGCTCCGCGGCTGGCCAACACCGAGGACAAGGAACTGGCCGTGCTGCAATCCGACGAAGTGGGCTTCCGCGGGCAGTTCATTGCGGCCGTGGTGGCAAACTCACCGGAAGCGGCGCGCGAAGCGGCAGCCCACGTGCACGTGCAGTACCACCGGGAGCAGCACCACGCAGCGCTTCGCGCGGACGACGATGACCTTTACAAACCGGAAGTGATCAACGCCGGGCTCGAGACCGACACCCAGACGGGAGATCCGGACGCCGCCCTGGCGAGCGCCGCCGTCGTTGTTGACCGCACCTACACAACCCCGGCCGAGCACAACAATCCGATGGAGCCGCACACCACGGTGGCGCAATGGGACGGCGACCGGCTGCTGGTGTTCGACTCCACGCAGGCAGTGCACAACGCGCGCAAGACGCTGGCGCCGCTCTTCGATATGGAGGTGGAGCAGATCCGCGTGGTGGCGCCGCATGTGGGCGGTGGCTTCGGCTCCAAGGGGCTGCCACATGCGCACGTTGTGCTGACCGCGTTGGCCGCGAAAGTGACCGGCGGTCGGCCGGTCAAGTACGCGCTGACCCGGCAACAGATGTTCTTCCTGGCCGGCTACCGCACGCCGACCATCCAGCGGCTGCAGCTGGGCGCCAGTCCGGACGGGCGGATTTCCGTGCTGACGCACGACGTCGTGGAGCAGACGTCGGCGATCAAGGAATTCGCCGAGCAGACCGCCGGGATCTCGCGGATGATGTACGCGGCCGAGCACCGGCGCACCACCCACCGGCTGGCATCGCTGGATGTTCCGATCCCGTCCTGGATGCGGGCGCCGGGTGAGTGCCCTGGCTCGTTCGGCCTGGAAGTGGCCATGGACGAGCTGGCGGAGGCATGCGGGATTGACCCGATCGAGCTGCGCGTGCGGAACGAACCGGCCATCGATCCGGAGACGGGCAAGCCGTTCGCCAGCCGGCACCTATTGGCGTGCCTGCGCGAGGGGGCCCGCCGGTTCGGCTGGGAGCGGCGCAACCCGCACCCGGGAACGTCGCTGGCGGACGGCTGGCGGACCGGGATGGGCGTGGCAGCATCCACCTACCCGGCGCGGCGGCAGCCGGCGAACACCGCCCGCATCCGTTTCACCGGCGACGGGTTCTACGAGGTGCAGATCGGTGCCGTGGACCTGGGCACCGGTGCGTGGACGGCGCTGACCCAAATTGCTGCCGAGGCGCTGGAATGCGGCCCGGAACAGGTCCGGCTGCAGATCGGCGACACGGACCTGCCGGTGGCCACGGTTGCCGGCGGCTCCTCCGGAACGGCCAGTTGGGGCTCGGCGATCATCGGCGCGGCCCAGATGTTTCGCAAGGAGCACGGCGGATTTCCTGCCGCCGAGGACACGTCGGAGGGCGACGGCGAAAAAAACCCCGCCAGCAAGAATTACGCGCTGCATTCCTTTGGCGCCCAGTTCGCCGAGGTCCAGGTGCACGCGGAAACCGGCGAGGTCCGGGTGTCGCGGATGCTGGGGGTCTACTCCGCCGGCCGGATCATCAATCCGCGGACCGCGCGGTCCCAGTTCCTTGGCGGCATGACCATGGGCATCGGGATGGCGCTGCACGAGCAGAGCGTGATGGACGAGCGGTTCGGGATGATCGTGAATCACGACTTCGCCGAGTACCACGTGCCGTCCAACGCGGACATCCGGCAACTCGAGGCCTTCTGGCTGGAGGAAGTCGACGAGCACGCCGGCCCGCTGGGGGCCCGCGGGATCGGCGAGATCGGCATTGTTGGGGCGGCCGCAGCGATCGCCAATGCGGCCTACAACGCCACCGGCATCCGCGTCCGGGACCTGCCGCTGACCGCGGACAAGTTCCTGGTCTAGTCGCCGCCCCGGTGGTCGACTAAGGCCGCTTGCGCCTCGGTTGGTCGACTAAGGCCGCCCGCGCCCTCGGTCGTCGACTAAGCCCGCCCGCGCCTCGGTGGTCGACTAAGGCCGCTTGCGGCCGCACGGAGACCCAGCCGCATTGAGACCCGGCCCCTGAACGTCAGGCGCCCGGCCGCAGGCGCTCCACGTCAGCCCGCCGCGGATACGCGGCCTGGGTTCCCTTCTTCGTGGCAGCTAGAGCGGCAGCGACCGAAGCGAACGCCGCCGCCTCGGCCAGGGTCTCCCCTGCCGCAAGCCGTGCCGCGATGGCCCCGGTGAAGGCGTCGCCGGCGCCCGTGGTGTCCACGGCGTCAACCTTGGTGGGTGCGATCGGGGTGATCCGGCTCCCCTCCTCGGCAAGCGAATCGAGGACGATGGAGCCGTCGGCCCCCAGGGTGACGACGGCGCGGTCCAGCCCCTGGGCCGCAAACTGCAAGCGCACCTTCTCCCAGTCGGCAACGGCGGCATTGGCGCCGGGCATGTCGGCGCCGCCGAGGAACTGCGAAGCCTCGTGCGCGTTGACCAGCAGGACGTCGACGAGTTCGGCCAGGCTTTGCTGCACGGGCGCGTAAGGCGAGAGGTTGAGCAGCACTGTTGCTCCGGCGTCGTGCCCTGTTCTTGCTGCCGCCTCCACGGCGTCCAGGCCGACCTCGAGGCAAAGGCAAACCACGGCGGCACCATCGAATGTGTCCCTGGCTGCGACTACGTCGTGCGGAACTACGGTGCCGTTAGCGCCAGGGGAAATAACGATGCTGTTCTCCCCCGCAGCGTCAACGGTAATGACGGCGACGCCGGTCTCGACGTCGGCGGCGCGGCGCACGCGGGAAACGTCCACGCCGGCCCCTGCAACGGAGGCCAGCAGCATGTCCCCGTTGGAGTCCTCGCCCACGGCGCCGATCAGGGCGACGTTGCCGCCCAGCCGGCCAGCGGCCACGGCTTGGTTGGCGCTCTTGCCGCCCGGGTTCACGGCGAAGCCTTCGCCGTGCAGGGTTTCGCCCGGGTTGGGCAGCCGTTCGGTGTAGATGGTCAGGTCCGCGTTCAGCGAACCAACGACGACGATGCGGCCGGCCTGCGGGCTCACTTTTCCACCTCGGCCTCAACGGGCTTAGGGATCAGCAGCGAGGCGGCGAAGGCCGCGACCGTGATGACCAGGCCGACCACGATCACCGTGAGGTAAGAGCCGCGGTCGCCCAGCGCCGAGGTGCCCACGAGCACCGCCGGCAGCACCAGGAAGCTCAGTCCGGCGCCCAGGTTGAAGGCTCCGGCGTTCATGCCCGGCAGGAAGCCGGGGTTGCCCGGGGGCGAGAGCACCACGCCGAGCCCGTTGAGCATGATGTTCGCGGTGCCGGCGTACATGATGCCGAGCAGAGCAGTGGCGGCGACCATCACCGGCAGGCTGTTCAGGCCGAACAGCGCAATGATCACCAGGGAGACGATGCTGCCGATCATGCCGATGCGCAGGACATTGGTGTAGCCCAGTACCGGGGCGAGCCGCCCGCTGATCGGGCCGAAGACCCAGCCCAGCAGCGCGTAGGGGGTCAGGATAAGCAGCGCCGTTTCGGTGGGGCCGAGACCGAAGCCGGGTGCGGCGGCCTGTACGTAGGCGGGGACAATCCCGTTGATCACGGCGAAGATGCCGGTCATGGTCAGGATTGTGGTCAGCAGCGGCGCCCACGTGGAGCGCTGGCGCAGATGGACAATCTCGACCATCGGCTGCTTCGTACGCTTTTCGGTGACCCAGAAGGCGGCGAACGCTGCGGCAGCCACGGCGATCAACACCAGCGAGAGGATCAGGGTTTCCATGGAGAACGCGCCGACCAGCTTGGCGGCCTCGTTCAGCGCGGTGAGCAGGGCACCGACTGCGACAACAATAAAGACGACGCCGGTCCAGTCCATCCGCGTCCCGGCCTGCGGTTTGCTCTCGGGCGTCAGGACGGCGACAAGAACCGCGGCGATCACGGCGAGCACCACCATGAACCAGAAGATGCTGCGGAAGCCGTAGTGCTCGGCCATGTAGCCGCCGAGGAAGGCATCGACACCGGCCACGCCGCCGTTGACCGCGAGGATGACGCCCATCAGCGTGCCGTACGTGCGCGGGTTGGGCACGGCGGTGCGCAGCATGATCAGGCACAGCGGCACGGTGGGGCCGCTGACGCCCTGGATGATCCGGCCCACGAAGAGCCACGTAACGTCCGGGGCCAGCGCCGCGATCACAGAGCCGACGGCCGTCAGCAGCATCATGCCGACGAGGATCCGCTTGCGGCCGACAATATCGCTCAGCCGGGGCAGGAACAGGGAAAACAGCGCGGCGGTGGTGAAGAACCACGTCTGGGACAGGCCGATCGAGGCCTGGTCGGTCTGCAGTTCCTCGCCCATGGTGACCAGGGCGGGGCTGAGCATGGAGGCATTGAGCTGGAAGGCCACGCAGGCCGTCAGCAGGGCAACCATCAGGGCGGTGGTGCCGCCGCGGGTTGCCTTGGTTTCGTCGAGAACCGCGCTCATTTCGTTGCCTTCCCTGAGGTCTCGGGCGACGCGGAGGCGGGTGCCGCCGTCGTTGTTGCGGTCGCGGCGGTTCCAAGGTCTACCTCGCCGATCCGGACCAGCGCATCGGTCACCAGGTTCCAGAACTTGGTGCGGTCAAGATCCACGGCCACAGAGGTGTGGCAGTCGGCCGGTGCGGGGGCGCGGAAGTCAGCCACGGTCATGCCGAGCGTCAGCTTGCCCTGCAGTTCGATGTCGACAGGGACCTTGCGGGTTGTCATGACGGTGGGGTCGATGACGTAGGCGACGGCGCATGGATCGTGGACCGGCGGGTAGTCGAAGCCCTGTGCGTCCTTGTAGGTTTGGGCGAAGAAGTCCATCAGTTCGCGGACAAAGCGGGCCGGACCGGTGCCGACGGCTTCGATCTGCTTCACAACTTCGGGGGTGGCCAGCGCCTGATGCGTGAGGTCCAGTCCCACCATGACCAAGGGCCACTTCTCGTTGAAGACGATGTGGGCGGCCTCGGGGTCGATCATGATGTTGAATTCGGCCACGGCCGACCAGTTGCCCACGTGGTAGCCGCCGCCCATCAGCACGACTTCCTTGACCCGCTCGACGATGCGCGGCTCCTTGCGGGCGGCCATCGCGATGTTGGTCAGGCCGCCGGTGGGGACCAAGGTCACGGTGCCGGGGTCGTGCGCCATGATCGTGTCGATGATGAGATCAACGGCGTGGCGCGGGTCCAGTTCGATGGCGGACGCCGGCTGCGCGGGGCCGTCCATACCGGACTCGCCGTGGATGTCCGGCGCGGTTTCGATGGTGCGCACCAGCGGGCGGTCGCAGCCGGCGGCGAACGGGACACCGGTGATGCCGGCGATGGTCCCCACGGCCAGAGCGTTCTTGGTGACCTTAGCCAGGGTCTGGTTGCCGACAACGGTAGTCACGGCGAGCAGCTCGATGTCCGGATTGCCGTGTGCCAGGAGCAGCGCCACGGCGTCGTCGTGCCCCGGATCGCAGTCCAGGATGATTTTCTTCGGTCCAGGCGTCGCGGAAGTGGCGTCCATGTTTTCTCTCCACGTCATCGGGGGCCCGCCCGTAGCGGGATTCATTCTCAGGAAGTTTGACACCCCTTTCCGGTCAACGTCAAACGCTTGACGTAAAGGCCGTCAAGCGCTTGATGCCTTGTGGTCGCTGTGAATGCTTATTATGGGGCTCATGGATTCCACCCGCCCTCCCCAACCGCACCCGCCGCGCCCCGGCGGGCGGGTGACCGCGGCGATGGTGGCGGCACGGGCCGGCGTTTCCACGGCGACGGTTTCTTTGGTGGCCAACGGCAAGACGCGCGGGCGCGTGTCCGCGGACAACATCTCACGAGTCAGCCGGGCCATCGCCGAACTCGGATACGTGGTGGACAGCGTGGGCAGTTCGCTGGCCAAGGGAGTCAGCTCCATTGTGGTCCTGGTGGCGCCGGACATTTCCAACCCGTTCTTCGCCAAGGTCGTTGCCGGCGTCCGAGAGTCCCTCGGCGCGGACTTCCAACTGCTGCTCTCCGTCACCGAGGCCGGCGAATTTCCCCGCGCCGATGACATCCGCCGAATCCTCGCCCTGCGCCCGGCAGGTTTGTTGGTGGATGCCCCCGATGCCGCGTTCCTCGAGGACCTCTCAACCACCGGCCCCCTGGTGCTGCTCGACGCGCCCGGGCTGGAGGCTTATGCGCCGTCCGTCAACCTCGACGTGGCCCACGGCGCCCGCGAACTCGCGGCGCATCTGGCCGCCTCCGGCCACCGGCGAGTGGCATACCTGGACAGCGTGACCGGCACAGCCACCTTCACCATCCGCCGAACGGCTTTCCTGGAGGAGGCGGCCGGGCGCGGCATGAGCGTGGACCCGGCCCACCTGATCAGCACCACGATCGACGTCGGCGCGTCGGCCGAGGCGTTTGCCACCGCGTGGCCCCAGTGGCAGCAGGCGGGTGTCACCGCCGTCGTGTGCGCCACCGACACCCAGGCGTACGGCGCGCTGCAGCAAGCGCGCATTGATGGCGTGCCGATCCCGGACGAACTCGCCGTCGCCGGCTTCGACGACCTGCCCTACTCCGCCACTAGTAACCCCGGCCTCACCAGCGTCCACCTTCCCGCCACCCAACTGGGCCTCAAGGCCGGAGAACAGCTGCGCGGCCTGATCGAAGGCCGCGACCTCGAGCAGCCCCAGCTCACTTTGGAGAGCTCGCTGATTGTGCGCGGCTCCACGGACCGCACCGCCGCCAGTTAACTAACGACGGCGGCACGCGCCTTATCGGCGAACGTCACCTGGGCTTGCCTGCCCACCCGGGGCGTTGCCCAGCGTTACACCTCGCGCCAATCGTGGCCGGTAACGGCTGCCCCCGCCTGCGGCCCCATCTGCAGCATCCCGCCGTCCACCGCCCAGGAGGCCCCGGTCACGTAGCCGGCCTCCGCGGACGCCAGGAAGGCGATCACGGCAGCCACCTCCCGGGCATCGCCGGGCCGGGCCAGGGGGATGCCGGGCCGGTCGATACCCTGCGGGTCCTGGTCCTCGTTGCCGGTCATGGCGGTGGCAATCTCACCCGGCGCGACGGCGTTCACCGTGATGCCGTGCCTGCCGAGCTCCAGCGCCATGTTTTTCACCAGTCCGCCGAGCCCGTGCTTGGCGGCGTCGTACGGGGCGGCACCGACCATCGGCTGGTGCTCATGCACGCTGGTCACCGCGATAATCCGGCCGCCGGTGCCTGCTGCCGCCATCTTCCGGGCCGCACGCTGCATGCAGACAAATGCGCCGTCCAGATCGGTGGCAACCACGTTCCGCCACGTCTCATAGTCCAGATCCAGAAACGGTTCCATGGCCCCGGTACCGGAGTTGTTGACGAACACGTCCAGCCCGCCGAGCTGCTCCGCCAGCGCATCGACCACGTCCCCGCAACCGGGCAGATCCGTGGTGTCCAATTGCTCGACGGCGGCATGGCGGCCGAGCGCGCGGACTTCCTTCGCCGTGTCCTCCGCTCCGTCCCGGTCGGAATGCCAGGTGATCCCCACATCCATTCCGGCCTGCGCCAGGGCGACCGCGGTGGCCCGGCCGATGCCCGAATCGGAACCTGTAACGATGGCGGTGCGTGGCGTGAATTGTTCCATGCGCCCCATTGTGGCGAAGAACCGGACGATTGCCACCCCTGCGTGATCCGCTCCGGGCCGAGGGGCGCAGGAAAATTTGCGTGCCAGATCCGGTGGCTTCCTGCGAGCCGAGCCGGACAGCCCGCGGCAAGTGCTAGGCAGCGTTGAGCGCCGCGGCCAGCTCGGGTCGGACCGAGTCGATCCAGGCTATCCGCCGTGCTATCCGGTCCTGTCCGCCGCTGCGTTCCCACATGTCGATGAAAGCTTGTTCTCCGCGCGCGATGCGAGCCAGAACAAAGGGGCCTGAACGGTGGATGCCCGCGACGATGTAGTCCAAGAACTCTTCGCGCTGCGCGCCGAAAGGGACCCCGTAGGCGTCGGCCACATTCCGCAGCCGCGAGGCGACGTCGAGGCCCGAGCGGCCGTCGCGCGCCGCGTCCTCCGGGGTTTCAAGCGGAACCCAGTGCCGGGCCAGGACCGCGAGATCGTGCAGGGGGTGGGTCGGGGCCGCGAATTCGAAGTCGATCAGGGCCACTGCACGGCCCCGGCGCACAATGACGTTCTCCAAACACACGTCGTTGTGCCCGATGATTCGGCCGCCGCCGGGATGGGCCAGCTCGGTGTTCCAGCTGGCGGTCGCAGGTGGAACGAAGTCGGCGACGGCGTCATGGAACGCGCGCAGCAGGCGGGCAACTGAGGCCAACAGTCCCCCGGCAAGCGACCATCGAGGAAAAGGGGGAAGGGCCACTTCTCCCGGAATGTAGCGCAACCGCTCCCTACCTTGTTCATCACGCCCCAGGGGTTCCGGAACTCCGGTAAAACCCCTGGACCTTGCATGGTCAAGCAGGCTAAAAACCAGGTCCGTCTGAGCCGAGGAGGGACGGCGAACCTCATCGCCAATTCTGATGACCGCCCCGGCGTTGGCCACACCGCCGGCTAGCGCCTCGCCGTCGTTCATGGGCCATACCCTACCGCGGGCAGGCGTCGCTGGGACGGGCGGTTTAAAGGCGGGAAGGGCAGGCCGCTGCCTGCCCCACCTGGACTGCTACGCGACGGTCATTTCGCCCATCTCGTCCCAGCCGTCGCCATTAATCTGGCGGCTGATGATGCGCGGAGTCTCCTGCAAATACTGCGGCTGCTCCTGCATGGCCTTCTTGAAGTGCTCGCTCTTCACGTGCGCTTCGGCGGCGTCATCCTTGAAGGCTTCCACCAGGACGTACTCGTTTGGATCCTCCACGCTGCGCGACCAGTCGAACCACAGGTTGCCCGGCTCGGCCCGGGTTGCTTCGGTGAACTCCCTCACCAGTTCGGGGAAGTTATCGGCGTGCTCGCTCTTGACCTTGAACTTGACCACAATAAAAATCACGCGGATTCAGCCTTTCTCTCGGTGTCCATCAATCCTGTCATGGGCAAAATCGACTACTCAACAGGCGGCGTTCTGACCCTTGAAGAGGCCGCCTGTTGAACAGTCGATGGAGAGGTCACCCGGCCAGGCCGCCGGCCAGCGCCTTGGCGGCCGCAATATACCGTCGGGTGACCAGCCGCTGGGCGGCTTCCGCCACCGGCCCGCCGGCCCGGTAAAACCAGTTGGAGTGCCGGCTGAACGCAAACAGGTCGAAGACCACCAACCCGTTCTCCTCCAGCGACGCCACGAAGCCCTCTTCGCCTGACTCCGGATGTCCCGGCAACGTGCCGTAGCCAAAACCCGTCCGGGTTGAGCTCCGCTCCGTCCACACCACTCGGCAGGGCGCGGACAACCGCAGCGGCCCGATTCCGAAACCGGGCACAACGTCCACGCCCTCAGCGGCCGCGGGCGTAGAGGCATCGACCCGCAGGCCGGTCAACCGGTGCAGCTCCCAGCCCATCAGGCCCTCGGCCAGCCGGCGGAACGCGTCCTCTCCGACGCCAACAGCAGTTCGTGCATCGGTGGTTCGGTAGCCCGGCGGCGAGCTGCGCTCCCGGGCCAGCCCCACGCCGTCGTACGTCAGAGCGGCACCGCTAAGATCCTTGGCCTGCACCGCTTTAGCCCTGCCGCACGTCGTCGCCGCGGGCCAGGCCCATCCAGCCCAGCGACTCGCGGTCCCGGCGCGGCAGCGACGCCACCACCAGGTCGTACGAGTCCTCGATCATGTCGCGCAGCATGTCGTCGGGCAGCTCGCCGTCGCAGCGCACCCCGTTCCAGTGCGTTTTGTTCATGTGATAGGCGCCGGTAATCTCCGGGTGCGCCGCCCGCAACTGCTGGGCCAGCACCGGTT
Organism: Arthrobacter sp. SPT-J7; assembly: GCF_059089965.1. Lineage (NCBI taxonomy): Bacteria > Bacillati > Actinomycetota > Actinomycetes > Micrococcales > Micrococcaceae > Arthrobacter > Arthrobacter sp. SPT-J7. The sequence continues at coordinate 37,947 of NZ_JBNHFF010000004.1, read as the reverse complement.
CGCACTTAAGGCTGATGCTCAGCCGCGGCGCCTGCAGCTCCGACAACGCGAACATTTTGGCTGCCCGCCCGGGCGCCCGGACCTTGAACACCGAGGCCTCCGGACCGAACGGAAAATCCTCGAACGCCCCGGGCAGAGAGAGGCAGAATTCACGCAGCGCGGTCGCGTCCATAGGAACGAGCCTACTGCTACCCGCGGGCTCGGTCACGGGGCCAGGACGGGACCGGAGTCCGACCCACACAGGACCGCGCCGCCCGCTCACGGACATCCTCCCGCGCATCGTCCTGCGGCGGTCACAGCCGCTCCCGGCCACCCGGTTGCCGGCACCGGCTGCAGTGCGTCGATCAAGTCCTGAAGTTATAGCTTCGCAACCTTCCTTTCGTTCCCACCCAACGGAGGCGGGGTAGCGTGAGATCAACTGCCGACGGGGGAATCATGCGGGCTTGGTCGAAGACGGTTCTCGGGGCGACACTGTTGATGCCGCTGGTTGGCTGCGCCCCGGGGCCAGCCGGAATTTCTGCGCTGTCCAAGCCTCCCGCAGCCCCGGCGCAACTGCCGGCCCACGTTATTAAACCGGAGGTAATGGGCAACAACATCGTCCTCCTCGCTGAGAAGAGCGGATACGCCTTCTACGCCGCTGATGAAGTAAGCGGCGGCGCTTGCGCCGTTGTCGTCAGCACGGTAGAAGAATCTGACTGGGTTGTAGGCTGCGGAGGGCCCCCGCCGAGCGATCTGAAAGGATCAGGGCTCAGCCCAATCGTCAACGTTCGCGGCCCTAGCAGCGTTTCGGCAAAGCTGACCCGAGACGGTTACGACGCAACCAGTGAGATGGCCAATGGTTGGGAGCTTTTGCATCCCAACCTGTTGGTGCTCGGGCTTCAGCGGGGGCCGGCCTGATTAGGAACCTAGTCGCTGTGCCGAGGATGCGGCATTCAGTACCCGAGCGTGAGCGGCAGTGACTCCTTAAAAGTTGTGCAGCCCTGAAGTTAAACGTTGTCGGCCGGGACCACACTAGACTTCTGCTGTGCAGAACATGAGCATCGTTAAGAAGCCGGACTATGCCGTGGATTCCGTCGACCGGGCGCTGCAGCTGATCATGCTTCTCCAGGAGCGGGATTGGCTGCGGATCACCGATGCGGCCAACGCGCTGGACGTCGCCCCGTCCACGGCCCACAGGCTCATGGCCATGCTGGTGTACCGGGGTTTTGCCCTGCAGGATGACCAGCGGCGCTACTGTGTCGGCCCCGCGCTGAGCGCCGATGCCTCCGCCCATCCTGGGCGGGCCGCAGTCTCGATCGCCCGTCCGCACCTTGAAGCCTTGGCCCTCGCCGTGCGCGAGACCGTCAACCTCGTTGAACGTGTCGGCGTCACGGCCCGCTACTTGTTCACGGCCGAGGGCCCGCAGTTGCTCCGCGTCGGCAACCGCACTGGCACGGTTCTACCCGCGCACCTCTCCTCCGGCGGCAAGGCCATTCTGGCCACGCTTCCGGAGCCGTCGGTCGCGCAACTCTATACGGGCCGGCCGGCACAACAGAGCGGCAACAACCTGGCCGGGGAGGAATTGAAAAACCTGCAGCGCGAACTGGCGGAAGCACGCGCGCGGGGATATGCCGTCAACCTTGGGCGCACCGAAACTGATCTCGCGGCCGTCGGCGCACCTCTGGCTACTGCGGACAGGCCAGCGGCTCTGGCCGTATCGATCACCTCGCCGCTGTCGCGGGCGGCGACCATCCAGCAGCCTGCAGTCATCCAGGCCCTGCACGCCACCTGTGAAGCAGTTTTGCGGGACCTCCAGACGGAAGGCGTGCTGCCTTCCGCCTAGTTTTCTGCTGGTCAGAATGTCTTAGCGGACGCGTGGCGCCGATCACTACGATGTGGAGCGACGAGACGCGCCCCGGCCCGGACCGCGGCCTAAGAAAACGACCAGGAGCATTATGCAGTTTTATCTAGACGGCTACCATCCAGGCGATCCGGAGCTCCGGCGGGCCGCGGCTGGCCGCCCGGACAGCCAAGGCGACTTGCCGGAAGAAGTGGATGTTCTGGTGGTGGGCACCGGACCGGCCGGTGTTGTGCTGGCCGCCCAGCTGGCCGAATTCCCAGGGATCACCACGCGCGTGGTCGAACGGAGGGAAGGCCCGCTGGCGCTGGGTCAGGCCGACGGCGTGGCCTGCCGGACAGTCGAAATGTTCAACGCCTTCGGTCTGGCCGAGCGCCTGGTCCGCGAAGGGTACTGGGTCAACGAAACCGTGTTCTGGCGGCCCGATGACAAGGACCGCTCACGGATCGTCCGCAGCGGGCGGGTTCAGGACGTGGCGGACGGGCTGTCCGAGTACCCGCACGTAATCGTCAACCAGGCCCGGATGCAGGACTACCTGCTGGAGTGCATGCGCAAGTCCCCCAGTCGGCTGGAACCGGACTACGGCCTGGAAGTCACCGGCGTTGAGGTCGAGGATTCCGGTGACCACCCGGTCCGGGTGACCCTGCGCCGGACCGGCGCCGACGACCCGTCGGAAGAGGTAACCGTCCGCGCCCGGTACGTGGTGGGATGCGACGGCGCCCGCAGCAGCGTCCGCCGGTCCATCGGCTTGGAACTGCGCGGCGACGCCCGCAACCATGCTTGGGGAGTGGCGGACGTTCTGGCCGTCACGGATTTCCCCGACGTCCGCTTTAAGGCAGCCATCCAGTCGGCACAGGATGGCAACATCCTGCTGATCCCGCGTGAAGGCGGCTACCTGATCCGGCTCTACGTGGACCTCGGCGACCTTGACCCTGCCGACCGCGGGGCCCGGCAGCGGTTCACCTCAGACATGATCATCGAGGCGGCCCAGCGAATCCTGCATCCGTACACCCTGGAGGTCAAGGACGTCGCCTGGTGGTCGGTCTACGAAGTCGGCCAGCGCATTGCCGACCGCTTCGACGACGTCGCGCCGGAGGAGCGCGGCCGGCGCACCCCGCGCGTCTTCATTGCCGGCGACGCCTGCCACACGCACAGTGCCAAGGCTGGCCAGGGCATGAACGTCTCCATGCAGGACGGTTTCAACCTCGGCTGGAAGCTTGCGGCCGTCTTGGAAGGCCGAAGCCCCGAATCCCTTCTGGACACGTACTCGGGCGAGCGCCACGCCGTCGCCCAAGAACTGATCGACTTCGACATCCGCTGGTCCAAGACCGTGAGTTCCCGCCCGAAGGACCCGAACCGGCCCGACGACGAAGGCCTGGAACCGGCCGAACTGGAACGGCAATTCGTGGAGGCCGGCCGCTTTACCGCCGGCTTCGCCACCGACTACTCTCCGTCGATGATCATCGGTGAGGACACGCACCAGCATCTGGCCAAGGGGTTCCCGATCGGCGAGCGGTTCTACTCGGCCCCGGTTGTCCGTCTGGCCGACGCCAAACCGGTGGGGTTGGGCCACGTTGCACAGGCGGACGGCCGCTGGCGGCTCTACGCCTTCGCCGACTCCGCCCACCCGGGTGCGGCAGACTCCCGGCTGGCCGCACTGTGCCGGTTCCTGGCCGAAGCCGAAGAGTCACCGGTCCGGCGCTACACTCCCGCCGGTGCCGACGCCGACGCGGTCTTCGACGTCCGCGCCGTCTTCCAGCAGGGCCACCGGGAACTGGACGTCACCGACGTTCCCTCGTTCCTGTTCCCGCAGAAGGCTCCGTTTGGACTGAAGGACTACGAGAAGGTCTTCACTCCCGACCTTAAATCCGGGCAGGACATCTTCGACCTGCGCGGCATCGACCGCTTGCAGGGTGCCCTGGTGGTGGTCCGCCCGGACCAGTACGTCGCCCACGTGCTGCCGCTCGACGCGCATCGAGAACTGGCAGACTTCTTCGCCGGGGTCATGCTCGGCTAGCCCGGGGTATTCATGAGTGAGGCGCTAGAAGCGTGTGTTTTAGATTAGGAAAGGGCTCTCTGAGCCGGGAAATGTTGGGTTTTCTAGACCCTTACCCTGCTGAGCGAAATAGCACCCTTCCGGTGACTAGTCATACTCGTGCTTTCCCGACCGCGCCGGTCGGGTTCACCCCGCTTGGGCTCATCAGCCGAAAGGGAGATTCGACTGGCGGTCAACTCTCCCTTTCGGTTTCGTCTGTCTTTAGGCAGGTTCGAGAGCCCCGGTCTCCGGTTCCTCGGCGTGGTCGTGTTCTTCGCGGATGCCGTGCAGTCCGATGAGGCTCAACAGGGCCGCCGCCAGCGCGGCCAGGGCGCAGACGATGTACGCGAGCGAGAACCCGCTGCCCAGCGCCTGCGTGCCCTCAGCAGTGTCAGCAGCAGTGCAGCAAGCTCGCCAGAACCACGACGCCGTATCGGGATGGGGAGCCCCAATCCCGTCTGAGAGGGCCACAGCAGGACCGGCCTGATGCGGCCTGATGCGCCCTCAGCACGACCACGGAGACCTCCCGCTGGGCCCGGGCGATCAGGGTGCCGCCCGGTGCATGGCGCTGACTTCGGTGGGAGGATGGTTTCACTTATGTTTCACGGGGAACGACGGCGGTATGTGCGTGCCGTCGAGCGTTCAATGGGGCCCCGCCCATGAGAGGAGCACCATGACAGACGGCGGCACGCAACCGCACCCGCAGCCAGCGGCCGACAGGGCTGTGGACAAGACAGAACGGGCGGCGGAGTCCAAGCAGTTCGAATGGGTGGCACGCAGCGGTTTCGTGGCCAGCGGGCTGCTGCACGTGCTGATCGGCGCAATCGCGCTGCGGCTGGCCTTCGGTGGAGGCGGCGAGGCGGACCAGTCTGGAGCAGCCTCCAGCCTGGCGAAGCACCCGGGCGGACTGTTCCTGCTCTGGGCGGGCATGCTGGGCGCTGCCGCCCTGGCCCTGTGGCAGATCAGCCAAGCGGTGTTCGGCGGCCGTGGCCTGGAGAAGAAGAAAAAGTGGGGCTACCGGGCGAAGTGCGTGGGCCTGGCCATCGTGTACGGAGCGATAGCGGTGAGCTTCGGCAGCTTTGCCCTGGGCTCCGGCAGCAACAGCAGCGAGAAATCGCAGGACGCCAGCACCAAGCTGATGCAGTGGCCGGGCGGAGCCGTGGTGCTGTTCCTGATCGGCGCGGTGATCATCGGCGCCGGAATCTACTACGTGGTCAAAGGACTGTTCCGGAACTTCCTCGCCGACCTCAAGCCGCTGCCCCCCGGCGGCGTCCGCACCGCCGTAACGTGGGTGGGCATCGTCGGCTTTGTCGGCAAGGGGCTGGCCTTGTTTGTGCTCGGGCTGCTGCTGGCGGTCGCCGCGGTGCAGAACGACCCGCAGGACGTGAAAGGCCTCGACGGCGCGCTCAAGGCGCTGCGCGAGCAACCGTTCGGGCCGGCGGCGCTGGCCGTGGTGGCCGTCGGGCTGATTTGCTACGGGCTCTATCTGGGGGCCCGGGCACGTTACGCGAAGATGTAGCTAACGCCTCCTCCATCGACTGTCCCGGCAACACCCCTTCCCTCCGCGGGGAGGGGCGTTTTCGGTACCGTTAATGGAAAGTGCGACGGCGGCGCGCTGCCCCTTTGAAGGGGCGTCGCACCGCCGTCGTGGTTCAGCTGGTGCCGTGGTTCGCTGGCTGACAGAAAAGGCCGGGGTCAGTGGATCAGGGAGTTCTGCAGCCGAAAGCCGGCAGCCTTGTGGTTCTCCGGCAGCTTGTCGCCGCGCCCAAAGAGCTTGTTGCGCAGCGTGCCCGGCGCGTAGTCGGTGGGGTAGGAACCGCGGGCCTGCAGCTCCGGCACCACGAACTCGACGACGTCCTCGAACGAGCCCGGGGTGATGGCGTAGGCCAGGTTAAAGCCGTCCACATCGGTGTCGTCCACCCACTCGATCAGCTTGTCCGCCACCTCGGCGCCGGAGCCGACGGTGACCGGGCCGAAGCCGCCGACGCCGATCCACTGCGCCATCTGGCGGATGGTCCACGGCTTGTCCGCGTCGCCGGAGGCCTTCTTGAAGTTCTCCACCGAGGACTGGATGGCGTTGGACTTTACGTCCTCGCCGATCACGTCGTCCAGGTCGAACTGGGACATGTCGATGCCGGTCCAGCCGGAGAGCAGCGCGAGCGCGCCGTTGATGTCCGTGTAGGAGGCGTAGTCCTGGTACTTGGCCCGCGCTTCCTCCGTGGTGGCTGCCGTGATGACCGTCTGCATGGCGTAGATGCGGATGTCGTAGCGGCCCCGGCCGGCAGCCTCGGCTGCGTCGCGGATCTTGGCCACGGTGGACGTGAGGATTTCCTTGGTCGGGGAGCTCACGAAGACGGCCTCGGCGTTCTCGGCGGCAAAGCGCATGCCGCGGGCCGAGGCACCGGCCTGGAAGATCACCGGGGTGCGCTGCGGGCTGGGCTCGGTGATCGCGATGCCCGGCACCTTGAAGTGCTGGCCCTCGTGACGGATCTCGTGGACCTTCGCCGGGTCGGTGTACACGCCGGAGGCGCGGTCCTTGACCACGGCGTCGTCCTCCCACGAGCCCTCCAGCAGCTTGTAGACCACCTCGAGGTATTCGTCCGCGTGGTTGTAGCGCTCGTCGTGTTCCAGTTGGTCTTCCTGGCCCATGTTCCGCGCCGCGGAGGGCAGGTAGCCGGTCACCACGTTCCAGCCCACACGGCCCTTCGTGAGGTGGTCCAGCGTGGCCAGCCGGCGGGCGAACGGGTACGGGTGCTCATAGGCCGTGCCGGCGGTGATGCCGAAGCCCAGGTTCTTGGTCACGGCGGCCATCGCGGACACCAGCAGGATCGGGTCGTTCACCGGCACCTGCGCGCCGGCCGACAGCGGGATTTCGTTCGTGCTGCCGAACACGTCGTAGGTGCCCAGCACGTCGGCGATGAAGAGGCTGTCGAACTTGCCCTTCTCCAGCACCTGGGCCAGGTGGGTCCAGTACTCCAGATCGTTGTAGCGGTCCGCCTGGTCCTTCGGATGGCGCCACAGTCCCGGGGACTGGTGGACAACGCAGTTCATGTCGAACGCGTTGAGGCGGACGTGGCGCTGCGGGTCTTTTACGGTCATGTCAGGCTCCTTTACTGATGAGAAGAGCCCGCGCCGGTCCCCCGGCGGGCATGCAGTGGCCCTGAGGAACCAACGAGAGATCGAGCTTCTCCATCGGTCCTGGCGGTAGCACCTTCCTCACAAGGAGGGGGTTGCTGCGGCGTCAACAAGCCAGGTCTCTCGGCCGCTCTGGATGGGTACCCCTCCATTGGACACCCGCAGGCGCCGGGAGGGAAATGGTGCGCGTCACGCGGGGTAAGAATCTTGCGCGCCACGCGGGGGAGGAATTACGACGACGGCGCGGCCCCGGTTGACGCCGACGGCGCGGGACCAACTTTGGTCTGCGGCCGCCTCGAGGCGACCACTGCTCCGGCGCCGAAGCTGGCCAGGATCAGCACCACGACCGCGATGGCCAGCGGTACGCTGTTGCCGACCAATGTGGGCAGGTTCTGCAAGATCAGGCCCAGGATTCCCAGCAGCCCGAGGAGTCCAAGCGCCGGGGCCACGGAGCGCTTCCAGCTGCGGGCCGGCGCTCCCTGCCGGCGGAAGAACACCAACACGGCGACGCTGGTGAGCGTCATCAGCACCACCACGCCCAGGGAGGAGAATCCGGCGAACCACGTGTAGAACTGCACCACAGGGTCCCATCCGGCCACCACGGCGACCAGCAGGAACAGAGCCACCACGGCCGTGGCCGCTGCGGAGGCCAAATGCGGAGAGCGGTGCCGGGTGTGGGTGCCGGCCAGCTTGGCGGGGAAGATGCCCTGCCCCGACAGCTGGAAGAAATAGCGCGAGCTGATGTTGTGGAAGGACAGGATGCAGGCGAACAGGCTGGAGGCGAGCAGAACCTGGACAATGTGGCTGCCGGCCGTGCCCAGGTAGAGCGCGGTGGTCTCGGAGAGCAGGGTGCCGGGCGCGTCAGTGGCCTTTTGCACTATCCCGCCGTCGCCCCAGACGCTGATCAGCAGCCAGCTGGAGAGGGCGTAGAAGCCGCCCACCACCAGGAGGGCCAGGTAGGTGGCACGCGGGATCGTCTTGTCCGGGTCGCGGGCCTCGTCCCGGAACACGGCGGTGGCTTCGAAGCCGATGAAGCTCAGGATGGCGAACAGCAACGCGATCCCGGGTGCCCCGGACAGCACGGTGGACGGGGTAAGGAACCCGGCGGAGAGCCCCTCGGACCCGCCGCCGCCAAAGACGATGGCGGCGTCCAGGATCAGCACGATCAGTACTTCGGCTACCAGCAGCACGGCCAGCACCTTGCCGGACAGCTCGATGTTGCGGTGACCCAGCCATGCCACGGCAACCAGCGCCGCCGCCGCCCACACCCACCAAGGCAGCGCGGGGCCGCCGTAAGCGCGGACCACTTCATCGACCGCCGGGGCAAAGAGCCCGTAGACGCCGGCTTCCAGCGCCAGGTAGGAGAGCAAGGCCGCGAAGGCGGCCCCCAGTCCAGCCCGCCGGCCCAGGCCCTTGTCCACGTAGCTGTAGAACGCGCCCGCCGACGGCACATGCGGCGTCATGGTGGTGAAGCCGACGGCGAACAGCAACAGGATTGCTGTGGCCAGCAGGTAGATGAACGGGAGGCCGGCGCCGTTCCCGCTGGCGATGGCCAGCGGGACCGTTCCGCCGATTACGCCCAGCGGTGACGCAGCGGCCACCACGATCAGCACGATGCTGGCGACGCCCAGCCGGCCGGAGAGCCGCGGCGCGGTTCCGGCCGCGGGAGCGGCGGCTGGCGGCGCGGCGAGAGTTTGGAGGTTGGAAACTGACATGGTTTGCCTTCTTCCTAGACGGCCGCGGAACCGGCGGCGGGGATGCGTGGCTTGCGGCCGGCGTCGGCATTGGCCTCGCCAATCGTCCAGACGAACGGAGGTTCGGCGGCGTTGACTTCCCAGTCGCCCACGATCCGGGCCTTGTAGATGTACGGGTTGTGCGTGGCCACCGTGCGGGCATTGCGCCAGTGCCGGTCCAGTGCCTTGCCGGTGCTGGTGGAGGAGGCGCCGAGGGTGTTGAACAGCTCGCCGGCCGCCTCCGGCACCAGCGTGCTGAGCACAATCTGTGCCTGGCCGGATTCCAGCTCGACGGCGATGTTGGCCTCCTTCTCCACATCGGCGGCTCCCTGTCGCGACGCGAAGACCCGGTCCAGGGCGCGGGCCACGCTTAGGGTGGTTGACTTGGCGGCGTAGGCCTTGGCGCTAATGCCGCCGACCACTTGCAGGATCTGCGCGTCGTGTCGGACCAGCGGTGCGTTGCCGTGGCCGAACACCCGCTTGCGCTCCCGCACGTTGGTGGCGGCGTCGGTGGCGGCCGCCTGAGCGATACCGGCCAAGGCCACCAGCAGGATGTGCTGGTAGAGCGCGGTCTGGTACGGGAAGCGGTCGGCGAACGCGGACACGTTCGCCGGGTCCACCTCGGCGTCGGTAAACACCGTGGTGCCGCTGCCGGTGAGCCGCTGGCCGAAGCCGTCCCAGTCGTTGTAGGTTTCCACGCCGGGTGTCTGGGTGGAGATGATCACCGAGACATCCGAGCCGTCGGGCCGCTTCGCGGTGACGTCGATCCAGTCGGCGAAAATGGTGCCCGTGGTGTAGAACTTGCGTCCGTTCAGCACCAGCTTGCCGCCGGATTCGGAGAGCACGGTGGCGGTTCCGCCGGCGCCCGGTTCGGTCCACGCGTTCCCGGCCTGCTGACCGGAGGCGAAACGCTGCAGCCAAACGCTGCGGTCCCCGTTGCGGCCGTGCTGGTACAGGTTCTCCTCCACCAGCGCTATGTGCGAGCGCAGCGCTTGCGGGATGTTGCTGTCCGCGGCGGCCAGTTCGATCAGCAGTTCGGTGAACTCCTCCCAGTCCAGCCCGTCGCCGCCGAGGTCGGCGGGGATCCGCGCGGCGCCGAAGCCGGCGTCTTTCAGCCAGCCGATTTGCTCAAACGGCAGCTCGCGGGCCAGTTCGCGGTCCAGCGCTCCTGCGGCGATGCGCTGGAAGATCGGCCGGTACTTCGCGGCCGCCGCTTCGAAGGCCGGCGTTGCGTGGACGGAAGGGGTGGCGTGGAAGGTCGTCGTTGCGTGGTCAAGGGTTTCAGTCATGGTGGTGCTCCTGGGGTCTCGGCCATGCACGGCCGATGTCGGGACGGGTAGGGCTGTTTGAGCGGATCAGGTGTAGAGCGAGATGGGCTGGATTTCGCCCAGCAGGAAGTTGGCGCCGACTTCGACCTTCTTGTAGTCCACCGGGTCGTGCAGCGTGTGCGTGCGGACATTGCGCCAGAAGATGTCCAGTCCGACCTCGCTTCTCGCGGAGGAGGAACCGGTCACTTCGAAGATGCGGTTGGCCACATCCACGCCCACCTCGGTGGAGACGACTTTGAGCCGGGCGATCTCGATCTCGATGTCAGCGCGTGCCTCGGCCGTGAGTTCTCCGCCGGCGGCGATGGCGGCGTCGAAGCGCTCGTTGGTCCGGTCCGCCAGCGCTTCCACGGCTGCCACGCGGGAGGCCAGTTCCCCGTAGACCCGCTGGGTCAGCGGATCCTGGGCGTAGGTCTCGGCGCTGCTGAGGAACCAGGAGTTCTTGCGTGCCAGGGTGATCTGGCGTCCGCGTTCCAGCGCACCCTGCGCGATGCCCAGGTAGAGGTTGCCGAACGCCAACTGGATGTACGGCGTCACTAGGCTGGAGAAAGGCTCCTCCCCCACTTCGCCGATGATGTCGTCGGCGGTGACCAGCACGCCGTCGTACTTCACCGAGCCACTCGCGGAGAGGCGCTGGCCCAGCGCGTCCCAGTCGCCTAGGAAGGAAATCCCGGCGCTGTCGTGTTCCAGGGCCAAGGCCAGGAACGTGCCCTGGTCGGGACCGGCCGTGATCGCGGCGTTGACCAAGATCGCGTCGCCCACGGACGCCCCGGTGGAAAAGTGTTTGATGCCGGTCAGCCGGAAGCCGTCACCGTCCGGGATCAGTTCCAGGTTCGGGTCCACCGGGTTGACCGAGTCGCCCCAGGACCAGCGGCCCTGGGCCGACCGGCGGAGCAAGCGTTCCTGGACTTCCGCGTTGCCGTAGAAGACCACGGCGCCGAGGTTGGCGTAGTGGTAGGCCAGGATCTGCGCGATCGAGGCGTCCGTGCGGGCCAGGATCCGCACCGCGTGCAGCGCGCTTTCCCAGTGGCCGCCCTCGCCGCCCCACTCGCTGGGGATGATCAGGTTGAGCAGGCCGGAACTGCGCAGCAGCTCCACTTCGGCCAGGGGATCCGCGTTCCGGCGGTCGCGCTCCAGCACGTCCGCGCCCAGCACGGCGGCCACGCCCTCGGCGACCTGCTGCCAATGGGCGAGTTCTTCGCGGCTGGCCTGTCCGGTCCACGGGGAACGGCGGGTCTGCTGGTGTTCTTCAATGACGACGGCGGTCATGGCGCCTCCTCGGGGTGGGGCTCCCGCCTGCGGCGCGCAGCAACCATCACGGTCGACGACGCAGCCTGGAGGGGGCCGTACTTGCCGGGCACGGGATCTGTGCGCGGCCGGATCCTCATCTGGGGCACCCCACTACGGAAGAGGGTTGCCGCCCAACCAGCCAGAGCTTGTCGTTGGGACTCTTGATCTTGGGGAAGAGTCTGCCGGGCAGAATCCGGCGCTGTGAAGCATGTGACTGGCCATGACGTAACGCTGCTGATTGTTACGGAGAGGGTCTTATTTCGACGGCGGCCGGTCGCCCCAACCCGCCCCCCGCGGAGTCATCCCGCCAAGCGTTGGCCCAGCCTTTTGAGCCGGGTGCGCGATCCCAACGGACTACCCCTACTGCTGTGACAGTGACGGGACTACCGTGGAGTTGCACTGCCAATATCGGCCAAGCCGGGGCGGGCACCGTCCAGGTGGTCGGCGCACGGAAGGTTCATCATGAAGGCATGGCAATTTGTCGGAACGAACAAGCCCCTGGAGCTCAACGAGGTTGAGGAGCCGCACGCTGGCCCCGGCGAGGTAGTTGTCGACGTCAAGGCCTCCGGTGTTTGTCACTCGGACGTCACGACGCTCGACGATGCAGGATGGATGGCGCTGTTCCAGCACGGTCTGCCCCGCACCATGGGCCACGAATCCGCCGGCGTCATCAGTGAGGTCGGCGAAGGCATGGACCATTGGAAGGTTGGCGACCGCGTGGGCCTGTCTCCGGTGATGTCCGACGGGGACGCACTGGGTTACGGCAAGTGGGATGGAGGCTTTGCTGCCAAGCTTCGCGCGACCGACGACAATCTCGTCGCCCTGCCCGATGAAGTGCCGTTCGATCTCGGCGCGATGGCGACCGATGCCGGCCTCACCGCCTACCATGCCATGATGGCGGTCGGCGGCGCCAAGGATGGCATGAAGGTCGGTGTCATCGGCCTCGGCGGCCTCGGCTACATCGGCGCACGCTCCGCTGCGTTGGTCGGTGCCGAGGTGTACGGCGCAGAGGTCAATCCGGAAACCCAGAAGCTGGCCGACGAGATCGGATTGGCCGGCGTGGCCGCCTCGATCGAAGAGTTCAAGGACAAGAACCTGGAACTAATCGTCGACTACGCAGGTTTCGGCACCACCACCTCGGCCGCCATCGAGACCCTCGGTGAGTTCGGCACCCTGGTTCAGGTGGGCATGGGCCGGCTGGAATCAACCATCAACACCTACCCGCTCATCATCAACCAGCTCACCATCAGGGGCTCGAAGTCCGGCACCAAGGAGGATCTGGCCGGCATCTACGACCTCATGAAGACCGGTCAGCTCAACCCACCGATGAACCACATCAAGCATGCCGACATCCCCAGCGCGATCGACAAGCTGCGCGCCGGAGGTGTCGTTGGCCGCTTTATCGCGATGTACGAATAATGCGTTGGCCCCTGCCTTCCGGCCCGCTCATCCGCCGAAAGACCGCCCACCGCCTGACAAACCGGGCTGGGATCAAGCGCTCTCACGAGCGGCAGCTACAGGCCGAAGTGCGGGGCTTCGATGGCCGGGCAGGTGTCCATGACGACGTCGAGACCGGCCGCCTTGGCCCGCTCCGCCGCGGCTTCGTCGACAACGCCCAGCTGAAGCCAGACCGCCTTCGCGCCGATTTCAATGGCCTGGTCCACCACCGGGCCCACTTTCTGCGAGTTGACGAAGCAGTCCACCACGTCGACCTCGCCCGGAATGTCCGCAAGCTTTCGATAGCCTTTCAGGCCGTGGACGTCTTCGCCCCGCAGGTTGACCGGGACCACCTCCATGTCCAGCTGGTCCATCAGGTATCGGGAAATGCGCATGGCGACCCGGTGCGGGTTTTTGGACAGGCCGACGACGGCCCAGCGGGCGGGCGTGCTCAGCAGGCGGCTGACCACTTCAGGATCATTCTGGTGTGCCATGGCGCCACCCTACCCATGAGTTCCCTCTACCGGTACCTTCGCTTGCTGGTCCCCCAGCCAGCAGCCCCATCGAGGATTCAGATAACGCCCTTAAACCGCGGTTTAAGGGCGTTATCTGAACAGTGAATGAGGAGGGTCAGTAAGGCTAGCGGGCCAGCTGCTGGGTGTCGGACGTTCCGGAAGCCCCGGCGGAGTTGGCGTGTGCTTCCACCCAGCTGCCTACCAGTTCCAGCAGTTCGGCATCCACGGGCTCGCGGATCTGCCGCTTGTAGTCGGACAAGGACGGAGCCTTCGGGTCCCGGCGCAGCAGGTGCGAGAGGTCCTCGATTGTCCGCGTGGTGACTGGGCCCGGCACGGTGGCCGCAATGATGTCCAGGTCCTCTGGGTTCACCTGGACGTCCTTGGTGCCGGTGATGGCCAGCACCGGCATCTGCAAGCGCTCCAGGTACGGAACCGGGTCGAAGTCGATGAACTCCCGCAGCCAAAGCGCGTTCACTTTGCGGCCCTGCATGCGCACCATGTCCTTGGTGGTAGTCCGGATTTTTTCCACCGACTTTGCCTGCAGCTTGACTAGGTCCTGGCGGAAGAGTTTGAGCAGCAAGCGAGGGAAGGCGGGCAGCGAGTCCTTGATCTGGGCGGTCTGCCATCTGCCTGTCTCAAAGCCGGTCTGTGCCGAGGCTGAAAGCAGCACGGTGCCATCTACCCGCGTGCCGGGATCTGCTGCCAGGGTAGCCGCGTGATAACTGCCCTCACTGTGGCCGACCAGGAACACCGGCAGGCCGGCGGCTTTCTGGGCGACCATCCAGCGCAGGGCGGCAGCGGCGTCGTCGGTGTTCTGCCGGAAGCCGGCCGCCAGGAAGGTGCCGTCCGAGGCGCCGGTGCCCCGTTTGTCGTAGCGCAGCGAGGCGATGCCATGGTCGGCGAGCTCGCGGGCCAGGTCGCGGCTGATGCCCAGCGGCATCCGCTTGTGGTCGGCGTTGCGGTCAACGGGACCGGAACCGGGCAGGATCAGCGCAGCTCCGCGAACCGTTCCGGCCGGCTTGGCCCAGGTGCCCACCAGCTGCACGGTCCCGGAGGAGAAGCGGACCTCTTCCTCGGTGACCTGCTGCTCGGCAGGCAGGCCCGCAGCCGCGCGGATCTGCACCGCGACGTCCTCGGCGTCCGGCAGCGAGACGACCACCCGGGCGTACTTCTGGCCGGACAGGTCCAGCTGCACGGCGGGAGTCCCCTGGCGGGCGACGGCGAGGGTTTTGCCGCGGCCGCGCCAAGTTCCGATGCGCGTCCGGCCTGGAATCGCCAGACCGGGAGAACGCAGGCCGTGCACGCCGTCGAAAGCATCCGCCAGCAACTCGACCGACGTCACGGCCGAGAGCGGGAACGCCTGATTGCCGATCAGCCCAGCCAACTTCTCCATCCGGTCCAACTCCAGCAGAACCTCGTTGTTCCCTACCCGTATCGCCGCCATTGCGCCTCCCCTCGGATCGTTATTGCTTGTCAGTAAGTCGGTTCGACTCCGGCACCTGCGCCGGACAAGAATCATTATTCTCAGTTGTGCGAACAATGTCAACTATGAGAATATAGAGGCATGTCCCCTTCACCGAGCGCCGATCTGATCCTGCACCCGGTACGGCTACGCATTGTGCAGGCGCTGCTGGGCGGGCGGGAACTGACCACAGCAGAGATCTCCGCCGAACTCCCGGAAATCCCGACCGCGACGCTCTATCGGCACATCGGAACGCTGGCCAAGGCCGGAGTGCTGACCGTGGCTCAGGAGCGGCCGGTCCGCGGCACCACGGAGCGCACCTACCGGCTGGACGCCACCAAGAGTTCGGTGAGCGGCGACGAGCTGGCGTCCATGACGGCAGAGGATCACCGACGCGGTTTTATGGCATTCGCTGCCGGACTGCTGGAGGCCTTCGACCAGTACACCGGCCGGGGGGACCTGGATCTCCTCCGCGACGGCGCCGGTTACCGGCAGATCGCACTCTGGATGACGGACGAGGAGCTGGCGGAGTTCAGCGCCGCCATCCGGGCTGCCGCTGAGAAGGCAGTGGCGAACGGCCCCGGCGAAGGCCGGCACCGCCGCCTCTTCTCCACGGTCCTGATCCCGGCGGATCCGCCCGCCTGACGGCCCCAGAACGACGCCGCTGCCTCCTCAGTGCGCGCAAGGAGCCTCTTGCCCCACTTCCGGAAGCACGACGGCGGTGCGCCCTGCCGCCTTCGGTTGGGCGATGCCGGTTCCGCCTGCCGTTTGGCGACACCGGCGCTTCAAGGGACCCGGCCAGCGCTACCCGGCACCCCAGCACAAGCAGAACGGGTGGCCCGCCGGATCCGCGTAAACCTGGAATCCGGACTCGGCCGCGGCGTCGTCGGCGGGTTTCAGCAGTTTGGCGCCGAGCGACGTTGCCTGCTCATGCGCCTCGGCCAAGTCATCGATGTAGAGGTCCAGATGGATCTGCTGCGGCTCGCCCTGGGGCCATTCGGGCGGCGTGTGGTCGGGTGCCAGCTGGAATGCCAGCCGCGGCTCCCCGTTTACGGAAACGGTATGCCAGTCGTCCTCGGCCTTGACCGTCCCGTCCAGCAGGCCTGCCCAGAAGCTGCTCTCCGCGTCGAGGTCGGCGGCGTCGAACACGATGATGTGCCGGTTGATTTTCATGCGGCCATCCTGCCATCGGCACAGTTCAGCGTCTACGGATTCGCGCGCTCCGGCGGTCCGCGCGGTCCGATCTTTGTGCCACCGTTTGTTACGCCCCATTATTACGGGCCGTTTGCCGCGGATGCCGGGAGTGCCGTTTAGTTAGTCGTGACCATCCCGAGCGGCCGAGAGACCTGGATCGACGACGCCGCAGCAACCCTGGTCACCGGAAGCCATCCCAGACTGCCGGTGATAACGAGGTGACAAGCCACGGGTACGGCCGGCGGAAGCCGGTCGCACGGCTTGAACCGTAGGGTGCTACTGCCAGGATCGATGGAGTGATCCCATGACTGCAGTACTGTCGTCGACCCGCCACACGGCACCCGCTTCCGCCGCACCCTCAGCAGCATCCGGTTCCGCCCTGGCGGTCTCCTTCCGCGGGCTGAACCGCACCTTCGGTACCGGCGCGAACGTCCACACCGTGCTCCGCGACGTGAACTTCGAGGTCCGCCCCGGCGAAGTGCTCGCCATCCTGGGCCCCTCCGGCTGCGGCAAGTCCACCTTGTTGCGGGCCACCGCCGGGCTCGACGCACCCAGCGCCGGCAGCGTGGAGATCGACGGCACTCCCGTCCAGGGCATTGACTCCCGCTGCGCCGTCGCGTTCCAGGAACCGCGGCTGCTGCCCTGGCACACCCTGCAGGCCAACGTTGCCATCGGCCTGCCCAAGACCTCCAGCGCCAAACAGGGCAAGTCCAAGGTCGCCCGGCTGCTGGAACTGGTGGGCCTGGCTACCTTTGCCAAGCACCGTCCGCGCGAAGTCTCCGGCGGCATGGCACAGCGCGCCTCGCTGGCACGCGCTCTGGCCCGCAACCCGGGGGTACTCCTGCTGGACGAACCGTTCGGTGCGCTGGATGCGCTGACCCGGATCAAGATGCAGGATTTGCTGCTGGACATCCACCAAGCCGAACCCACCACCGTGCTGCTGGTGACCCATGATGTGGACGAAGCCCTGCAGCTGGCGGACCGGATCATCCTGCTGGGCCAGGAGCAAGGCCGTGAGCACGACGGCGCCACGATTGTGCGCACCGTGGACGTTCCCGGCAGCCGCCCGCGCGACCGCGGTTCGGTGGAGTTGGCCCGCATGCGCCGCTCGCTGCTCGAAAGCCTCGGCGTCGACGGCCATTAGGGCCGCGTCTCCACCCTCAAGCATTTCCCGGGCCGCCTGCGCCCGTAACCACCGTAAGCGCGGAGCTTCTCCTGTTCCCGCGCACCGTTCGAAGGGACCATCATGTCTATAGCCAGCCGCTTCTCCCGCCGCTCGATCCTCGGCGCGGCCGCCGTCGCCGTCGCCGCCTCGCTGGCCCTGACCGGTTGCGTTGCGGGCGAAGATTCCGAAGCCAGCGCGGCTGAGGGCACCGGCGACGGTGTGCTCAACATCGACTTCGCCACGTACAACCCGCTGAGCCTGATCATCAAGGAAAAGGGCTGGTTGGAAGCTACCTTGGCCGACGACGGCGTCGAGGTGAACTGGCTGCAGTCGGCTGGTTCCAACAAGGCCAACGAGGCACTGCGCTCGGGCGCCGTCGACGTCGGTTCCACCGCCGGTTCCGCCGCGCTGCTGGCCCGCGCCAACGGTTCGCCGATCAAGACCATCAGCCTCTACTCGCAGCCGGAATGGGCCGCACTGGTCTCGCTGCCCGACTCCGGCATCGACTCCGTCGAGGACCTCAAGGGCAAGTCCGTGGCCGCAACCAAGGGCACCGACCCCTACTTCTTCCTGCTGCAGTCGCTGGAAGAAGCAGGCCTCTCCACTGACGACGTCACCGTGGAGAACTTGCAGCACGCGGACGGCTTGACCGCGCTGAAGCAGGGCTCGGTCGACGCCTGGTCGGGCCTGGACCCGATCATGGCCGGTGCCGAGAAGGACGGCGCCGAGCTGTTCTACCGGAACCTTGACTTCAGCACCTACGGCTTCCTGAACGCCACCGAGTCCTTCCTGGAGGAAGAGCCGGAGCTCGCCCAGGCCGTGGTGAACGCCTACGAGAAGGCCCGCGCCTGGGCCGCCGAAAACCCGGAGGAAACCGCTCAGATTCTGGCCGACGTCGCCGGCCTGGACCTCGAAGTCGCCACCAAGGTGATCTCCGAGCGCAGCAACCTGGACGTGGAAGCGGCTCCGGGCGAGAAGCAGCGCGCCGTGCTGGAGAAGGTCGGCCCGGCGTTCGTCGAGACCGGTGATGTGAAGAGCCAGGCCGCCATTGACGACGCTCTGGCCACCCTGCTGGACGACTCGCTGGTGAAGAAGGCCGATCCGTCGGCCATCAAGGAATCCTGATGACGCACCTCGGCAACCCCGGCGCAACCGGCAACAGCATTGACGCCACCGGCCCGGAAGGCCTGGCAGCCTCCGGCGTCCTCAAGACGGCAGAGGCAGACCGGCCGCACCAGAATGATCCCTCGCCGGACCAGCGCCCGACCAGCGGCCGGTCCGCGGCTGGCGGGCTCCTCGGCAACGGCTGGAGCCGCCTGCTGCTGGGCCTGCTGCTGCCGGCCGCCGTGCTGGCAGCCTGGCAGTGGAGCACCTCGGCCGGCCTGTTCAGCTCCGTCCAACTGCCGGCGCCCGGGGCGGTCATCGAGGCCGCGGTTGACCTGCTCCAGCGCGGCGAGCTGGCGCAGCACGTGGCCATCTCCACCCAGCGCGTGCTGCTCGGCTTCGCCTTCGGCGCGGCCCTCGGGCTGGTCTTCGGCGCGCTGATCGGCCTGTCCAAGGTTGCCGATGTGCTGCTCTCCCCCACCATTGGCGCGCTGCGTGCCGTGCCGTCGCTGGCCTGGGTCCCGCTGCTGATCCTGTGGATGAAGATCGGCGAGGACTCCAAGGTCACGCTGATCATGATCGGCGCGTTCTTCCCGGTGTTCACCACGGTCTCGCTGGCGCTGCGCCACGTGGACAAGAACCTGGTTGAAGCCGGCCGCGCATTCGGGCTGAAGGGCGTCAAACTGCTGACCACCGTGCAGCTGCCGGCCGTGGTTCCCGCCGTGTTTTCCGGACTGCGGCTGGCACTGGCCCAGGCCTGGCTGTTTCTGGTCGCGGCGGAACTGATCGCCTCCTCCATGGGTCTGGGCTTCCTGCTCACGGACTCGCAGAACAACGGCCGCACGGACAGGCTGCTGCTGGCCATCGTCCTGCTGGCCATCATCGGCAAAATCACCGACGCGCTCCTGGGCGTCGCGGAGAAATGGGCAGTCAAGAGATGGGCATAGAAGTAGCCGAAACCGCCGCCGGCCGGACCACCGCCGGAGGCACCGCCGTCGTGCTTGAAGAAGGCACGGCACCGTACCGCGACCATGTCACTGCCTGGCCGGAGCCGCAGACCGAGGCCGAACGGATTGCGTTCTGGGAGCGCGCCGCCGCCCGTCTGGAGTGGGCCGAGCCGTGGCACACTGCGCACTCGGCCACCCCGGTGGACACCGAGGCGCGCCGCGGCCCCGAACTGCGCTGGTTCGACGGCGGCAAGCTCAACGCTGCGGTCAACTGCGCGGACCGGCACGTGGCCGCCGGCCTGGGCGACAAGGTGGCGCTGCACTTCGAGGGCGAACCCGGCGACCGCCGCACCGTGACTTACCGCGAGCTGCAGGAATTGGTCTCACAGGCCGCCAACGCGCTGCTGGCGCTGGGCGTGGGCAAAGGCGACCGGGTGGTCATCTACCTGCCGGTGTTGGTGGAGACCATCGTCATCACGCTGGCGTGCGCGCGGATCGGCGCGGTGCATTCGCTGGTGTTTGGCGGCTTCTCCGCGGAGGCGCTGAAGTTCCGGGTGGAGGACACGCGCGCCAAGCTGCTGGTCACCACCGACGGCCAGTACCGCCGCGGCACCGCCGTCCCAGTCAAGGCCAATGCGGACGAGGCCGTTTCTGGCGACAACGCGATCGAGCACGTGCTGGTGATCAACCGGACCGGCCACACGGACATCAACTGGGTGGAAGGCCGCGACGTCTGGTGGCACGACGTGGTGGAGTCACAGCCGCGCGAGCATCAGGCGGAGGCGTTCGATGCCGAGACGCCGCTGTTCATCATGTACACCTCCGGCACCACCGGCCAGCCCAAGGGCCTGGTCCACACCACCGGCGGGTATCTGACGCAGGCGTCGTTCAGCCACTCGTATCTGTTCAGCAACCCGGATCCGGAGGCGCGCGCCGACGATGTGCACTGGTGCACCGCGGACCTGGCCTGGGTCACCGCGCACACCTACGAGATCTACGGACCGCTGAGCAACGGCGTCAGCCAGGTGATCTACGAGGGCGTGCCGAACGCCCCGCACCCCGGCCGGCACTTCGAGGTCATCCAGCGCTACGGCGTGACCAGCTACTACACCGCGCCCACGCTGGTCCGTTCGCTGATGGGCTGGTTCCCGGACGGCATTCCTGTCGAATACGACCTGTCCTCCATCCGCCTGGCCGGCACCGTGGGCGAGGCGGTGAACCCGGAGGCGTGGCGCTGGCTGCGCAGCCAGGTGGGCCGCGATTCGCTGGTTGCCGGGGACCCGTCGTCAGGCATTCCCATGGTGGATACCTGGTGGCAGTCCGAAACCGGCGCCACCGTGCTCTCGCCGCGGCAGACGGATGAGTCCTTCAAGCCCGGCTGCGCCACCCGCGCGCTGCCGGGGCTGGCCACCGACATTGTGGACGACGGCGGTGCCCGGGTGGGTGCCGAACAGCAGGGCAACATTGTGGTCACCAAGACCGGACCGTCGATGGCCCGGACTGTGTGGGGAAACCCGGAGCGCTACTTCAGCTCCTACTGGGAGAAGTACGCGGCGCAGGGCTGGTTCCTGGCCGGCGACGGCGCCCGGTTCGACGCCGACGGCGACACGTGGATCCTGGGCCGGACCGACGACGTCATCAACATCTCGGGCCACCGGCTGTCCACGATCGAGATCGAATCCGCGCTGGTCTCGCACCCGGCCGTGGTGGAAGCCGGGGTGTGCCCGACGTACGACGCGAAGACCGGGCACGCGGCAACTGCGTTTGTGGTGCCGCGCGACAAGTCGCTGATCGGGGACGCGGGGCCGGCGCAGGCCGCCGCGGTTGCCGCGCTGCGCGAGCACGTGGCCACGCAGATCGGGCCGATTGCCAAGCCGCGGGACGTGGTCTTTGTGCCGGACGTGCCCAAGACCCGGAGTGGCAAGATCATGCGGCGACTGCTGACCCAGTTGTTTGAGGGGACGACGCTGGGCGACACCACCTCCCTGCAGAACGAGCCGTGCATCGCGGAGATCCAGGCCATCTGCGAGCCACGGTAAGAACCTACTGCCTTCACCAGCCGGGCTGTCCATGTTTTGGGGGAGCGCTAAGCGTTTGCCCTAGTCAGCGCCAGACGCCTTCCCAAAACATGGACAGTTCCTGCAGAACTTGGACAGCCGGCCGGCTGCGCCACTCCCGGGGGTAAACTTTGGGCGCTCAGGCAACCCGCCGCAGCATCGTCATGACCTCGGCGACCACGTTGTGGGGCGTGAAGACGAGATCCTCGTAGACGTAGCGCAAGGTCGGAAACCCGCTAAGCATGGCGGCGTTGTTCCTTTTGCGGTCTTTCTTGAAAGTCTCCCGGTTCCAGTGGAAGTCAAACCCATCGAGTTCTATGATGATCCGTCCTTCCACCACCATGTCCACCCGCCCCAGCCCCTGAATATGTACCTGGGTCTCCACCTTCAGGCCGACGGAACGGAACATGTCACGGGCGATAATCTCGAGCGGTGAATCGGCGTCGTGGCCGATGCTCCATACGACTTCCCGTCGAATACCGTTCCGCTTGCCCGGCAGCAACTCCAGCAGTTCGGCTTGGTTGACCGAACGCCTTCGCACCGCAGATTCCGCCATGACCAAGGCCTCCAGTCTGGGCCGGCATCGGATGGCATGCAGCACGCAGTCCAGGATGCTCACGTAATTCCCTGACCGATGTCGCCCCACCAAATCCCCTCGGTGTTTGATGGTGGACGGAGGCTGCCGGCTATGAAGGGTCCACAGGTGCAGTCGATCCGGGTCTTTGATCGTCCAGAGCCCAAGTTCCTGAGCCGCTGAGACGCAGGTGATCAACCCGTTGGCCAGTACCGCTACACGAAGGTTCGCATCCGCGTTCTCCGTGCCGACAACACCTTGACGAAGCACAGTGATCGCGCCGCTCTTGATGGCCGACTGGAGCTGGTCTCGACTAAAACCGCATTTGGCCAGCTCGCTAATGTGGAGCGTTCCGCCGCGCCGTTCAATGTACCCGGCTATCGCCTCGTCCATAGCCACGAGCATGAAGGCTCCGGACGCAGATCTCTAGATTGTCGCAGTCCCTGTGGACAATGTGCGTAGTGCCTGGGGCAGGCCATGAGAAATCACGAAAAGCGAGCGTGCCATTGTGGGCGCCCTTGCACGCAAGGACCCTTAGGGTCTGCGTTAGTAGCGTCCGCCGAAGAGATGGATCTGTGAACGGACCTTGTCGCGGTGCTCCTCAATCAGGGCGTCTTTGGCGGCGCCGGCTTGCCACGATGCGTTGAGCCTGCGGGACGTTTCCGCAAGCACACGGAACATGGCATTTGCCGCGCGACGGATCCCGCTTAAGACATCGGGGCCGCCAGGTGCGTTAGCCGGCGCCGGCGAGGTCGACCGCAAGCTTGCGTTGGCCGGGTGCACGGATGCGCCGATCAAGGACTCCCCGGACCGGTATGCACGGTCAGCGACGTCGAGCTGGTGGCGGGTTTGCGTTGAAGTAGTCATGGCTTCAGAGTCCGCGCACTGGCTGACAAGGGCCACGATTCGGCAGAACCCGAATCGGGAATAAACCCGACGCCCAGTGAAGAACCGGACCAGCTTCGGATAAGCCCCATGTGGAAGACGGACGGCGCACTTCCCGAAACCCGCCGCCACCACGATTCGGTCCACCCCGAATCCTCGACGGACCTGACCGGCAACCTTACGCTGTTCCCATGCACATCACGCTCAGCAGCGAGGACCTGACCAAGGTCCGGTTCGAGGCGGCGCCGCTGGGCGAAACAGTCGCCAGCCTGCGAGCGCTGCAGGTTGGGACGCCCATCCACCGGCCTTGGATCGAGGTTACCAAGCGCCGCATCGCCGAGTCGGCCGACCCGCAGGCCCGCGACCACCTGCGCCTGCTCACCGCGCTGGTCCCTCCGAAGGGCTTCCTGGCTGACTCCATCACTCCTACCCCGAAGTACCAAGGCACGTTCGCCGAGGGCCTCGCCGCCGTCGCCAATGTGCCACCCGAGGTGTGGCAGCGCGATGTCACCCACCTGTTGAGCCAAAGCCCGGCCGACTACGCCCGCGAGGAACTGCAGCGGCTCGCCGAAGACATCGACGCCGGCATCCCGCGCATCACTACCGCCCTCGAGTGGTACTGGCGCACCGCCATCGAACCCGTATGGCCGCGCCTGCGCTCCCTGCTGCTGGCGGACATCGACAGCCGCCTGGCCCAGCTGGCGCGCGACGGCATCCTCGAGGTGTTCAAGAGCCTGCACCCCAGCGTCCGCCCCACGCCCACCGGTCTGGAAATCATGCGCGGCTGCGACGCGGACGACGTGCCCGAACCCGGCGGCGGGCTGCTGCTGGTGCCGAACGCGTTCGTCTGGCCCAACACGTTGGTGCTCAACGTCCGGCCGTTCGTGCCCACGCTGACCTACGCGCCGCGCGGCGTCGGCCGGCTCTGGGAAGCCAGCCGCGAGGCAACGCACAGTCCGGTCGCACGGCTGCTCGGCAAGACCCGCGCGCAGATCCTCGCGCAACTTGATGTACCGATGACGACGACGCAGCTCGCCCGCTGCTTGGACCTCGCCGCCGGGACGGTCAACGAGCATCTGAAGGTGATGTCCGAGAGCGGTCTGGCGGCCACCATGCGGTCCGGCCGCGAAGTGTTCTACCGAAGGGCCGAAACCGGCGAGGCGCTGCTCGCAAGGTTGTGACGGCGCGCGCTGAGCCCGCCTGCACGCCGCGCGCCGGCCCGCCTACAGTTCCCGCATGATACGGGCCAGCGACTGGAACCGCTGGTTGCCGGCCAGGTCCTCGATCAGGATGGGCTCGCCATTCGGTCCGGCCAGCGGAATGCGCCAGTTGGGGTATTCGTCGGCGGTGCCCGGCTGGTTCTGGGTTCGCCGCTCCCCCACTGCATCCGTGAGGGCAACTCCCAGCAACACCGACGGGGTCTGCGCGATGAACTCGTGCAGCGCCTCAACGGTGCGTTGCACGCCTGCGCTGCCGGCGCCGCCGTCATTCCCTGCAGCAGCCGGAACCCGCGAGCGCACCAGCGAGAGCACGGAGTCCTGCGCTGCCTGGTCCAGGGCGCGCTCCTCCTCCACCGGCCGGTTCAGCAGGCCCAGTGATTCGCGCAGCGCCACATGCTCGCCCGCGAGGTAGCCGGCTGTGGGCGGCAGGTCGTGGGTGGTGACGCTGGTGAGGCAGAAGCGGCGGTAGCTCTCCGGCGGGCGCGGGCTGATGCCGTCGTACTCGAACCACAGAATGGAGGTGCCCAGGATGCCTCGCTCGGCCAGGTAGTCCTGTACCCCGGGTTCGAAAACACCAAGGTCTTCGCCAACAACGACGACGCCGGCCCGTTCGGCTTCCAGCGCCAGGATGCCGATCAGAGCTTCGTGGTCGTAATAGACGTAGGCGCCTTCGCCGGGCGTGCCGCCGACGGGAATCCACCACAGCCGGAACAGCCCGAGGATGTGGTCTATGCGGATGCCTCCGGCGTGCCGCAGGATGGTCCGCAGCATGTCCCGGTAGGCGGCGTAGCCGGTTTCGGCGAGGCGGCGGGGATGCCAGGGCGGCTGGGACCAATTCTGGCCCTGCTGGTTGAACATGTCCGGCGGCGCGCCCACCGATACACCGGGCGCCAAGACATCCTGCAAGTACCATGCGTCGGCCCCCGCGGGGTGGACGCCGACCGCGAGATCATGCACGATGCCGATGTTCATTCCCGCGTCGATGGCCCGGCGCTGCGCGGTCTCGAGTTGCTCGTCGCACAGCCACTGCAGCCACTGGTGGAACTCGATGCGGTCTTTCAGCGCGGTGCGCTGCGATTCGATGAACGCCGGGTCGGACCACTCGGGCGCGCCGGCCGGCAGAGTCTCGGTGAGGGCACACCACAAGGCAAAGCGCTCCAGCCCGTCGCCTTCCCGCGCGCGGAAGGCTTCGAATAGCTGTTGCCGTTCACGGGATCTGGGCACCGCGAAGACCACTTCCAGCGCTTGCAGCTTCGCGGCAAAAATGGGGTCACGGTCCAGAATGCCGGCGTCCAGGTTGGCGTCCTGGAACATGTTGACCAAGGGGACGTCGCGGGCTTCGGGAACGTCCTCCACCCGCAGATACAGCGGATTGAAGAACCGGCGCGTCGCGGGCAGGTAGGGCGAGGGCTCCACCGGCGGCTTCGGTTGTGCTGCGTGCAGCGGATTGATCAGCACGAAGCCGGCACCCTGGGCGGCGGCCGTTTCGGCAAGGCGGGCGAGGTCGTCCAAGTCGCCGACGCCCCAAGACGACCGCGAGCGAACGGAGTACAGCTGAGCCATCACGCCCCACGTCCGGGGAAGCCGGTCGGCGGTGGTGAGCCGCGGCGGAGTGACCACGAGCGCGCACCGCGTCCAGTTGCCGGAGGATTCCGCGACCTCGCCGCCAGCGCCCTGCTCGTCCACATCCAGGGCCAGTTCCAGAGTGTGCCAGCCCAGCGGGAGGTCAGCCGGCACAACGGCGGCCAGACGAAGATGCGGGTCACCTTGCTCGTCCTCCGACCCGGCGGCCACCACCTGCACCGCGCGCCGCGATCCGTCCTCCAACAAAACCCACACCTGCGGGCGGCCACCGGCACGGACATTGACCGGAACCTCGGTGGCAGTACCTCGGCGAATGACGACGGCGGGCGGCAGCGTGGCCTGTGACGGAGCCAGTTCCGCGGCCAGCAAGGAGGCAGTGACGTCGTCGTCCGTTGCGCAGGGAACGCCCAGCGCGGTGAGGACGGAAACCAGCGTCGCAGGGCTGACTTCCTTCTCGCCGCCGTCCCAACCGCGGAAGGTAATGCCTACGCCGTGTTCCTGTGCGAGGCGCTGCAGCGCCGTAAGGTCAGCCATAACTCCAATCTACGTGAGACCGGGCTGGGCGGTGGGGCCGCGGCCGAGACCGGTCGATCGCGCGGGCTCGGTTGTGGCGGACTCGCCGGAAGCCGCGACGGCGGTCATTGCCCTGGGCGCACACGCCGTGCAATGGCGTCCAGCACTTGCTGCCGCGTGAGCCCGCGTTGCCGTTGCGCCACGGTGATGGCGTACTCCATGGCCTCGCCGCGCAGCCCCTTTCGCACGTCGGCTTTCACCGTCGATCGGCCCAACTGCCGGGCGGCAGCAACGCGATGGTGCCCGTCCGCGAGCAGCAGGACTCCGTCGACATCAAAGATGACAACAGGCGTGGCTTCATCGAGATGCTCGAGGTAGTACGCCACCCGGTCAGGGTCGAGATGCGGACGGCCTCGTTCTATGGATTCTTGAGCGAGGGCGGCAACCGGAACGTCCATGACTGCCATGAGGTTAGTATGCAGTCGGCGCCCACAGCCGTCCATCAAAGGGCACAGCGTCCTTCGCGCGCCCGTTCCGCGCACCGCCGGAGACCGACGAAGGGGGCCAGCATCAAGGCTCGGCCGGTCAGCACCCGGGTCTCCACGCGCTCGCTGGCGCTCGCTTGGTCGACCACCGGGCACTCGCACCGCCGTCGTACTGGGAATGCAAGGCGGCACGCAACGCGGCTCAACAATTTTGGCCGCGGCTGCGGAAGTTGCGAGAATGGACGGGACCATCCCGAGCGGTTGAGAGATCTGGCTCTTTGACACCGCAGCAACCATCCGGCCCGCCGGAAAGGTGCTACCGCCAGAAGCGATGGAGAGAGCGCAAGCAATCTTTGATCCGGATGGCGCCGCCGCATCTGGTCGCGCCGCAGGACCGTCATTGCCTCGGGAACCTAAGTTTGAAGGAGCTGCCTGATGGCTGAACGCACATTCGGTTTCCGCACCCGTGCCCTGCACGCCGGCGGCACGCCCGACGCCGAGCACGGCGCCCGGGCCGTACCGATCTACCAGAGCACGTCGTTCGTGTTCAAGGACACCGACGACGCCGCGAACCTCTTCGCGCTGCAGAAGTACGGCAACATCTACTCGCGCATCGGCAACCCCACGGTGGCCGCGTTCGAGGAGCGCATTGCCTCGCTCGAGGGCGGCATCGGTGCAGTGGCGACAGCGTCGGGCATGGCCGCCGAGTTCATCACCTTCGCGGCGTTGGCCGGCGCGGGCGACCACATTGTGGCCTCGTCCAAGCTCTACGGCGGCACCATCACCCAGCTGGACGTGACGCTGCGCCGGTTTGGCGTGGAAACCACGTTCGTCGACTCCACCGACCCGGCCGACTTCGCCGCGGCCATCGGAGAGAACACCAAGGCGGTCTACACCGAGATCGTGGCGAACCCGTCCGGCGACATCGCCGATCTGGCCGGCCTGGCGGCGGTGGCGCACGACGCCGGCATCCCCCTGGTGGTGGACGCCACCTTGAGCACTCCCTACCTGATCCGGCCGATCGAGCACGGCGCGGACATCGTGATCCACTCCGCCACCAAGTTCCTGGGCGGGCACGGCACCACGCTGGGCGGCGTCGTCGTCGAATCCGGTCGCTTCAACTGGGGCAACGGCAAGTTCCCGCAGATGACCGAGCCGGTGCCCAGCTACGGCAATGTGTCCTGGTGGGGCAACTTCGGCGAGTACGGATTCCTCACCAAACTGCGCTCCGAGCAGCTGCGCGACATCGGACCGTCGCTGTCCGCGCAGTCCGCGTTCCAGCTATTGCAGGGCGTGGAAACGCTGGCGCAGCGGATGGACGAGCACCTGGCCAACGCCCGCAAGGTGGCCGAGTGGCTGGAAGCCGACGAGCGGGTCTCCTGGGTCAGCTACGCAGGCCTGCCCGCGCACCCGCACTACGAGCGCGGCCGGAAGTACCTGCCCAAGGGCGTGGGCTCCGTGTTCAGCTTCGGCGTCAAGGGCGGCCGCGAGGCAGGTCAGAAGTTCATCGAGTCGCTGCAGCTGGCCAGCCACCTGGCCAACATCGGCGATGCCCGCACTCTGGTGCTGCACCCCGGATCAACCACGCACCAGCAGCTCACCGCCGACCAGCTCGTTGCCGCCGGCGTGCCCGAGGACTTGATCCGCATCTCCGTGGGGCTGGAAGACGTGGACGATATCCTCTGGGACCTCGACCAAGCGCTGACGGCATCGCAGCAGGCCGGCACCGAGCACGGCCCCAGCCGCGACCATGAGGACGACGCGTTCGACACCTCCGAGTTCGCCTCGCCCAGCTATGCCGGTGAGTCCTGCACGATTCCGGCAGCGCGAGCCGCCCGGACAGAACCTGGAACGCGCGTAGTTGAGTCCGTGGAAGAACTGATTGAAGCCGAAGAAGGAGCCGCCAAGTGACCGCGACCTCAGAACGGACCTGGGTGGGACCGTCTGCCCCCGAACGGCTGAACATCCTGCGCAACACGAAGTCGATCGCCATCGTCGGCGCCTCGGACAAGCCCAGCCGGGCCAGCTACTTCGTCTCCACCTACCTGCTCTCCAGCTCGCCGTACAAGGTCTACTTTGTGAACCCGGTGGCCAAGGAGATCCTGGGCCAGCCGGTGTACAAGTCGCTGGCCGATCTGCCGGAGGTGCCCGACCTGGTGGACGTGTTCCGTAAGCACGATGACCTGCCCACCGTGCTGGAGGAAACCCTGGCCGTCGGTGCCAAGACCATCTGGCTGCAGCTGGGCTCCTGGCACGAGGAGGTTGCGGCCAAGGCCGAGGCCGCCGGCCTGAACGTAGTGATGGACCGTTGCGTGAAGATTGAGCACGCCCGCTTCCATGGCGGCCTGCATCTGGCTGGGTTCGACACCGGCGTCATCTCCTCCAAGCGGCAGTTGACCGCTTAGAGGACGCTCGTCTGAGGCCACGCCGGTCAGCAATCACGCCGCCGCCGGCAGCTGAAAGCCCGCCCCTGGTCCCCCGCCCTCCAGTCGGAGAGCGGAGGCCTGAGGCGGGCTTTTTGCTGCCCTGATTCCTGCCCCGGGGTGACTGTAGACGCCTCCAAGGATTTCCCCAAGGTCCTCGTCAGATGCTGTGGCCAGCCACACAACACGACTAGGGGAGTCATGATGTTCAAGAAATCCGCCCATCCAAAACACAGGAGGGGCACCGAACGTGCCCAAAGGGGGAAGCCATCCGTCCCCCAAAAAGTCACAGCCGGGCTGGCTGCGCTGGTGCTGGGCGCGGGCGTGCTGCCCTCGGCCTTGGCTCCCGCCGCGTTGGCAGCGCCGGTGGGCCAGGGCCTGACCCTCAATGCAGGGGACATGCGGTTCATCCTGAAGCAAATCAAGATCGCGGAGAACCACGCCACCAAAGAAGATGCCGAGGGTAAGCCCGTGGCGGGCCAGCCGCTCCTCGGCCCCGGGCCCAACCAGATCGCCAATCCCCTGTTGCCTTATGGGCTGCGCACCGTGGACGGAACTGATAACAACCTGGTGCCCAATCAGGGGCACTACGGTTCCTCCAGCCTGCCGTTCCCGCGGCTGGCAGAACCGGAGTGGCGGACCGCTTCCGGGGGAAAGTCGTACAAGTCGGTCAACGTGCCGCTGATGCAGGACTCCGACCCCCGCTTCATCAGCAATGTCATCGTTGACCAGACCTCCAGCAACCCGGCCGCGATCGCTGCTGCCGGCAAGGCGCACCGGACGGTGAACGACGGTCCGACGGCGGTTCCCTGCGAAGCCGATAACCTGCCCCAAGGCTGCGTGCCCGAGGGCGAGACACTCGACATCCCGAATGTCACCACCGACTTTGGGCTTTCGCCGCCATACAACGGCTTCTTTGCCCTGTTCGGCCAGTTCTTCGACCACGGCATCGATTTCACCAAGAAGACGAGCAACGTCGTGATGATGCCCCTGCTACCTGGCGATCCGTTGTACAACCCGGCACCAGGAAGCCCGAATTTCATGATGCTCAACCGGGCGGAGAACCAGCCCGGGCCCGACGGCGTGCTCGGCACGCCGGACGATATCCAGGAAGCCACAAACACGGATTCCCCGTGGGTTGACCAGAGCCAGACGTACTCCTCGAACCCCTCTCACCACGTTTTCCTGCGCGAGTACGACCTGAACGAAAACGGTGACCCGGTCTCGACCGGCGAACTGCTTGAGGGCGGCCCCGGCGGTATGGCGACCTGGGCAGATATCAAGGACCAGGCCGCGTCCCTGCTCGGCCTGAAGCTCTCCGACAAGGACGTCGTGAACATCCCGATGCTGGCCACTGACCAGTACGGGCGCTTCCTGCGTGGCCCTAACGGCTTGCCGCAGTACATCACCCAGGACAAGCAGTTCGTAGAAGGAAATCTGGAAGTTCCCGTGGCGCCGCCAACCAATGTCCAGCGGATTGGCATTGCGTTCTTGGACGACATTTCGCACAACGCGGCCCCGTTCGACTCACGAGGTGGGGCCCTGTCTGCCGACGGCGACACCGACATCACCCCCACGAGCGGCACGCAGGCCGCCGGCACCTATGACGACGAAATGCTCAACGCGCACTTCATCGCCGGTGACGGACGCGTGAACGAGAACATCGGACTCACCGCCGTCCACCAGGTCTTCCATTCGGAGCACAACCGACTGGTTACCTACATGGAAGACCTGCTGACCTCCCTGAACCTGGACCTGAACGAGTGGAAGCTGCCCAACGGTGAATGGAACGGTGAGCGTCTCTTCCAGGCCGCCCGGTTCGTCACGGAGATGGAATATCAGCACATCGTCTTCGAGGACTTCGCTCGGAAGATCCAGCCCGGCATCAATCCGTTCAACGTCTTCACCCAGTCCGACACCGGCATCGACCCGGCGATCCATGCGGAGTTCGCGCATGCGACCTACCGTTTCGGACACTCAATGCTGACTGACACGGTGGACCGGAAGACCAACAACGGCGCCGATATTGGCCTCCCGCTGCTGGACGCCTTCCTTAATCCGCCGGCCTACTACGCCAACGGCGAGAGCACGATGACGCCAGAGCAGGCCGCCGGCGCGATTGCCATGGGCATGACAGACCAGGTGGGCGCAGAGCTCGACGAGTTCGTCACCGACACGCTGCGCAACAGCGTGCTCGGCCTGCCTCTCGACCTGGCTGCGCTCAACATCGCCCGCGGACGGGACACCGGCGTTCCCTCGCTGAACAATTTCCGCAAGGACCTGTACGCGAAAACAAGCGAGTCGTCGCTGAAGCCCTACAGCAGCTGGGTCGACTTTGGACAGGCGCTGAAGCACCCGGATTCGGTGGTCAACTTCATGGCCGCTTATGGCACACACCCCAGCATCACCGGGGCCACGACGATTGACGCCAAGCGCGCGGCCGCGCAGAAGCTCTTCGACATGAACCCGGATCCGGCGGCGGAAACCCCGGACGATGCCTATGACTTCGTCAACAGCAACGGCGAATGGGAGAACAACGGCGCCGCTTCCAAGACCGGCCTGGACACGGTTGATCTGTGGGTGGGCGGCCTCGCCGAGGCGCAGAACCTCTTCGGCGGCCTGCTCGGTTCCACCTTCAACTACATCTTCGAACGCCAGATGACGGACCTGCAGGACGGCGACCGGCTCTACTACCTGTCCCGCACTTCCGGCCTGAACCTGCGGACCCAGCTTGAAGGCAACTCCATGGCCGAGCTGGTGATGCGCAATACCGATGCCGCCGCTCTCAAGGCGGATGTCTTCGGCGTCGCGGACTGCGAGTTCGAGATGGGCAATATAGTCCACACCTCGGGCAACAACGTGGCCGATGACCCCACCTCCGCCTGTGACGAGTCAGCGCTGCTGCTCCGCATGGCCGACGGCACCATCCGCTACCGCGTCTCCAACAGCGTGGACCGTCCGGGCCTCAACGCCCAGGCGACCTACAACGGCAAGGACGACGCCGACGGCGCCGACGGGAGCGACCGGATCTGGGGCGGCATCGACAATGACACCGTCTGGGGCAACGGCGGCGACGACGTGATCGAAGGCAACGACGGCGCAGACACCATCCTTGGCGGCGCCGGCAACGACCGGATCACCGACTCCCACGGGGACGACGTGCTCAAGGGCGGGCCCGGGAACGACGCGATCGACGCCGGTCCCGGACTGGATGTCGTCATGTCCGGCGACGGCGACGACTTCTCCAACGGCGGTCTCAACGGCAACCAGACGTTCGCCGGCGAGGGCGACGACCTGGTCATTGCCGGCGACGGCCCGGACACGGTATTCGGCGGCGGCGGCGATGACTGGCAGGAAGGTGGCAACGCCAACGACCTGCTTCAGGGCGACAGCGGTGCTCCGTTCTTCGACGACATCAACAACCCCGGCCACGACGTCCTCATTGGCGACAGCGGCGAGGACGACTACGACGCCGAGGGCGGCGACGACATCATGGTCGCCGGTCCTGGCATTGAACGCAACCACGGCGTGTACGGCTTCGACTGGGTGACCCATGCACGGTCCGTCGAAGCCGCGGACTCCGACATGCGCATGATCGTTGTCGAAGGACCCAACGCCCTCAAAGACAGGTTCCTGCTGGTCGAAGCCCTCTCCGGCTGGAACAAGGACGACGTCCTGCGCGGTGATGACGTTGCTCCATCCGACCCCGACAACGAGGTCGCCGTACCCGGCCTGAGCAATACGCTCGATGCTGAGGGAATCAAGCGGATTGCCGGTTTGGCCGATCTGCTCCCCGCCGGTGCCACCGATTTCGGCGAAGGCAACATCATCATCGGCGGATCCGGCAGCGACCAGATCTGGGGCAACGGCGCGGATGACATCATCGATGGCGACAAATGGCTGAACGTCCGTCTGAGCGTCCGCGACGCTCAGGGTACGGAAATCAAGTCCGTCACCACCCTGAAGGACATCCAGGCCGACATCATGGCCGGCAAGATTGACCCGGGCAACGTTGTCATCGTCAGGGAAATCCTCAACAGCGCGGCGTCGACTGACATCGATACCGCCAACTTCTCAGGCGCACGGGATGAATACGACATCACCACCACCAAGGGAGTCACTACTGTCGCCCACACCCGCGGTACCGGGGACGACGGCACGGACACCATCACCAACGTCGAGCAGCTCCGGTTCACCGACCAGACCGTTGACCTGACGGACACCACGGCACCCACGGTGACTGACCGCGCTCCTGCTGCCGGGGCGACCAACGTGGCCACCAACAGCAACATCACCGCTACGTTCAGCGAACCGGTCATCGGCGTCAGCGGCACCACGTTCCGGGTAACCAACTCGGCCGGCACGGCAGTAAACGCAGTCGTTAGCTACGACGCCACAACCCGGACGGCCACGCTCAACCCGAACGCCAACCTGCTGGCCGACCGCACGTACACCGTGACGTTGACCAACGGCATCCGGGACAGATCGATCAACACACTCGCACCTACCACGTGGACGTTCACTACTACCGGACCCGCTCCGTCGGTGATTGGACGTACCCCGGCGGCGAACGCCAGGAACGTGGCCACCAACAGCAACATCACCGCTACGTTCAGCGAGCCGGTCACCGGCGTCGACGGCACCACGTTCCGGGTAACCAACTCGGCCGGCACGGCAGTAAGCGCAATCGTCAGCTACAACGCCACAACCCGGACGGCCACGCTCAACCCGAACGCCAACCTGCTGGCCGACCGCACGTACACCGTGACGTTGACCAACGGCATCCGGGACCTGCAGGGCAACGCCCTTCCGGCCACCACCTGGAACTTCACCACTGCCGGACCCGCTCCGTCGGTCACTGGACGTACCCCGGCGGCGAACGCCAGCAACGTGGCCACCAACAGCAACATCACCGCTACGTTCAGCGAACCAGTCACCGGCGTCAGCGGCACCACGTTCCGGGTAACCAACTCGGCCGGCACGGCAGTAATCGCAGTCGTCAGCTACGACGCCACAACCCGGACGGCCACGCTCAACCCGAACGCCAACCTGTTGGCCGGCCGCACGTACACCGTGACGTTGACCAATGGCATCCGGGATCTGCAGGGCAACGCCCTTCCAGCAACCACCTGGAACTTCACCACCGAAGTCCCACCGGCCATCACCGGGCGGACCCCGGCGGTGAACGGCACCAACGTGGCCACCAACCGGGACCTGACGGTGAAGTTCAGCGAACCGGTCAAGGGCGTCAGCGCCAGCACAGTGACGCTGAAGACCTCCGCGGGCAAGCTGGTACCGGCCACCGTCAAGTACGACGCTGCGAAGCGCACGGCCACGGTGGACCCGAAGGCGATCCTGCCGAGCAGCACCCGCTTCACGGTGCGCCTCAGCAATGGCATCACCGACGTCAACGGCAACCGCCTGACAGCTTCCAGCTGGAGCTTCAAGACGGAGAGCCGGCCCACGGTGTCCAAGCGGACCCCCGCAGCCGGAGCCAAGTCGGTCAGCCGGAGCGGCAACGTCTACGTGAAGTTCAGCGAAGCAGTCTCCGGAGTCAGCCGGTCCAGCTTCAAGCTGGTCGACAGCAACGGCAAGACGGTTTCGGCCAAGGTCAGCTACAACTCGCGCACCAAGACGGCGACCCTGAATCCGTCGAGCAAGTTGAAGGCTAACGCCACCTATAAGGTACGGCTCAGCAGCAGCATCAAGGATGCCTCCGGTAACGGGCTGTCTGCAACCAGCTGGTCCTTCCGGACCGGACGGTAAATAGCCGCCTCAACCAGAAAGAGCCCAGGCCCCGGAGAAATCCGGGGCCTGGGCTCTTCTCGTGCCAGGGAACTGCCCACCGTTGGAAGGTGTGCAGTCCTTCGGCGTCAGTGCGCCGCGACGATCTCCACCGTGCTGGCGAGCCGCCGGTTTTTCAACACGGGCAGGAACTCGCGCACCTCGTCGATCCGTCGCCGGGTCACGTCAACGGTGACCACGCCGCGCAGCTCGTCGTCCAGGTAAGCCACCGGAATCCCCATCGGATCCAGGATCGCCGAATGCCCCACGGTGTTGGTGCTCGACGTCCCGGCCGCAGCCACCCAGCAGGTGTTCTCGATGGCGCGGGCACGCAGCAGCGTTTCCCAGTGCTCGATCTTGTGGTCGCCCTTGAACCAGGCGGCCGGCACGCACAGCAGGTCCGCCCCCTGCGAGGCCAGTGCCCGCGCCAACTCGGGGAAGCGCAGGTCGTAGCAAGTGAGCACGCCGATGTTCAGCTCCCCCATCTGCACGAGCTTGAGGCCGCCGTCGCCGGGCTTGATGCGTTTGGACTCCTGGTAGGAGAACGCGTCGTACAGGTGCAGCTTGCGGTAGGTGTCCACAATCCGGCCGCTGGAATCGACGATCACCAGCGTGTTGTACGGCCGCTCCTCGCCGCTGGATTCGTAGCCGCCGGCGATGATCGCGATCCCGACTTCGGCGGCAATGAAGGACAACTGCTGAACGAACGTGGTCCAGTTGGAGTCCACCGCTGCGGCCAGATCGCCCTCCACGTGCCGCACGGTGAACATCGACTCTTCCGGCAGGACGAGCAGTTCCGCGCCGTCGGCCTTGGCCTCTTCCGCAAGCGATCGCGCCGTCGCGAGGTTCTCCGACACGTCACCGCTCGGGTTGAGCTGTCCGACGCTGATCTTCATGATGCGCTCCCGTCTTGCTGGCGGCGTGTGTACTTCCAGCCTACCTAACGTCAACTCATCGGCGCAGGTGGGAACGTTGCATTCAGAGTACGACGCCGGTGCGCCGGCTCACGTGCGGTGGCCATCTCGCGGATTCCGCCGGTACGACGGCGGTATGCCGGCTCGGGCTGATCTCTAACGCCGCGGCGACCCTCACCGGGCACAGCGCAGGATGGCCTCCACGCTACGGTCGGCGTCTTCTTCAGTGGTGGACCAGTTACTGACACTGATACGCATCGCGGACTGCCCGTGCCAGGTGGTCCCGGACAGCCACAGCGTGCCCTCGTCCTGTACCCGGTGAACCAGTCCCCGGGTGTATTCGTCCGGATCGGAGCCGTCTTCCGGCGTGAACCGGACCAGGACTTGGTTGAGCACCACATCGTTCAGGATCTGGACGCCCTCGGCGTCGGCCAGTTGTCCGGCCATCCGTTGAGCCAGCGCGCAGCACCGCCCGACCAGGTCCGCCACTCCGTCGCGACCAAGCGTCCGCAGCGCGGCGTAGGCCGGGAAACCACGGGCCCGCCGGGAGAACTCCGGCACCCAGGCCACCTCGTCCCGCTCCTGCCCGTACTCCAGGTAGGCGGCGTGTGGCGGGGACATGGTGCGCTGGTGCACATCGGAGTCGCGGACAATAGCGATCCCGGAGTCGTAGGGGACGTTGAGCCACTTGTGCGCGTCGGTGGCCCACGAGTCCGCCAGTTCAACACCGTCCAGCAGATGCCGGAACTCTGGGCTGGCCGCGGCCCACAGCCCGAAGGCCCCGTCCACGTGCACCCAGGCGCCCTCCCGCCGTCGCACGCGTTCCACCGCCGCCCGGAGGGGATCAAAGGAGCCGGTGTTCACGTTGCCAGCCTGCAGGTTCACAATCAGTGGCACACTCTCGGGGATCCGTTCCAGCACCGCGTCGAGTGATTCCAGGGTGATCCGGCCCTGCTCGTCCGTGTCGGCCAAGTGGATGCGGCGGCGCCCAAGTCCCAGATACTGCAGGGCCGACAACACTGTGCTGTGGGCTTCTTCTCCGACGACGACGGCGATCTCCGGTGCGCCAAAGAGCCCGTCGCTGACCACATCCCAGCTAGCACGTTCCAGGACGGCCGTGCGCGCCGCCGCCAGGCACGTGAAGTGGGCCATCTGGCACCCGGTAACCAGCCCGAAGCCGCAATCCGACGGCAGTCCGAACAGGTCCAGCAGCCACTGGCCCACAGCCTCTTCCACCACCGAGGCGGCCGGGCCGGCCACGTACAGTCCGGCGTTCTGATCCCACGTGGACGTCAGCCAGTCGGCGGCTAGGGCTGCAGGCTGGGCACCGCCAATCACGAAGCCGAAGTAGCGCGGCCCGGCCATCGCCACGGCGGCCCGCCCGCCGACGTCGGCCAGCTGCTCAAGGACTTTCCGCGGGTCCTCGCCCCGTTGCGGCAGTTGGCCGACCAGTTCCTGCCGCAGCCCGGCAACGTCCATGCCCGTTTTGACCGGGCGTTCCGGCAGCGACCGCAGGTAGTCCGCGGCAAGTTCGGCCGTGCGGCGGAGCAGTTCGTCGTCGCCCATGACGTGCATGCTACGCCCGCGGGCCATGCCTGCGACAGGGGCGTAGTGTTTTGGTGGTTAAACGGGGAAGGCCCCGCCGTCGTTGGCGGGGCCTTCCCTTTAATGAGTGTCCGGCGGTGACCTACTCTCCCACACCCTCCCGAGTGCAGTACCATCGGCGCTGTGGGCCTTAGCTTCCGGGTTCGGAATGGGACCGGGCGTTTCCCCCACGCTATGACCGCCGTAACCCTTCGTGCACGCCCCGGCCCCCGGTTGAGAGGGTTGCCTGGGCGGCAAATCTGGTGGTTACAAGCTTGTGCTTGGAACTGTATTCAATTGTTTGTTCCCGGGACAAAGGGTTGTTGTCTGGGAACCACATAGCGGACGCGTAGCTTCGTTTTGATCACCCACCCCTTAGGGGTGGTGTGGTGTAAGTTGTCGGACTATTAGTACCGGTCAGCTTCACGAGTCTTTCGTCCTCGCTTCCACATCCGGCCTATCAACCCAGTGGTCTGGCTGGGGTCCTCTCCCCCCGAGGGGGATGGAAATCTCATCTTGAAGCCGGCTTCCCGCTTAGATGCTTTCAGCGGTTATCCAATCCGAACGTAGCTAATCAGCGGTGCACTTGGCAGTACAACTGACACACCAGAGGTTCGTCCGTCCCGGTCCTCTCGTACTAAGGACAGACCTTCTCAAATTTCCTGCGCGCGCAGCGGATAGGGACCGAACTGTCTCACGACGTTCTAAACCCAGCTCGCGTACCGCTTTAATGGGCGAACAGCCC